>NZ_CP026309.1:910834-1214446 GCF_002906575.1 Salinigranum rubrum | reverse complement strand
CGACCGCAGCGCTCGCCTCGGGCGGCCTCTCGACGGCCATGATGGGCTCGCTCGTCCCGGCCTTCGCCGCACTCTCATCCATCGCGGCCCCGCTCGTCGCGACGTTCGGCGCACTCGCGGCCGGGGCGACCTCGCTCGCGGGCGCGTTCGGTGCGGTCATCGGGACCGGTATCCTCGCGTGGGGTGATAAGCTCGCGAGCCAGAACAAGCAGCGGCTCCAGCAAATCAACCAGAAAATCCGCCGCCTGGAGGCACTGCAGGATACCGAAGAGGGACTGACCCAAGCACAGAGGCGGCAGTTGCAGTCGCTGCAGGAACAGGCGGACAAACTGGAGGACACGACGAGTGCCGCCGGGGCGCTCGAGCAGCGCTTCGGCGAGCTCAAGAACGAGATCGTCGCCATCCTCGTCCCGTTCGGCCAGCAGTTCATCCCGCTCATCGAGGACGCCGCCTCGGCGCTGCCGCAGCTTGTCCAGCGGATGGTCGACTCGGTCGGCGGGACCGAGATGTTCCGGCAGGAACTGCGGCGACTCGGAGCCATCGGGATGGACGTCATCCCGAACCTGACCGGGCTGATGTTCGACTTCGCCCGGGAAGCGCTCCCCGTCTTCCAGGACTTCGTGAACGTCGTCCGGCAGCGGGCGGGGCCGGCGATGGACTTCCTCGGGCGCGTCGTCGACGCGACGGCACCGACGTTCGGCGACTTACTCGACGCTGTGCTGCGGTTGATGCCGCCGTTCACGCGCCTCGGCGTGACCGTCACCAACGCAGTCGTCCCCGCGCTGACGGACCTCGTCGACATCGTGACTGATGCAATCGAGTGGTTCAACGACCTGCCCGACCCCATCAAGCGCGTCTCCATCGCCGCGGCGGCGCTCACGCCTGTCGTCACGGGCGTCGTCACAGCGCTCGCGGGGCTGTCTTCGGCGGCCACGGCGGTCGCGGGGGCGCTCGGGGGCGTGCTCCCGGCGCTGACGGCCTTGACCGGCCCCCTCGGGACGGTCGCCATCGCCGCCGCCACGCTCGGGACGGCGTTCGTCACCAACTTCGCCGGCATCCGCGACTCGGTGATGCGCGTCCTCGACACGCTCCGGTCGCAGTTCCGCCCGGCGATGCAGACGACGCGCTCGCTCGTCCAGGACGTCACGGCGACGATCCGGAACGTCTGGGACCAGCGGGGACAGGACATCATGCGACGCATCCGGAGCATCACCCTGCTCATCGAGGATTCGCTAAAAGACGCGATGCGGACACTCGCCCCGCTCGTCAACACGGTGTTGACGGGGATGTCCGAGTTCTGGAATAAGCACGGCGCAGCAATCACGAACGTCGTGTTCTCGACGATCATCGTTGCCCTCGACGCCATCAAGACTGCCATCCGGGGCGTCCGGACCGTAGTTTCGACGGTTCTCGGGACGATGGAGACGATCTGGAACGAACACGGCGAGCAACTCAAAACCATCATCCGGACGACGTGGTCGACCATCGACGGCGTCGTCTCGACCGGTCTGGAGAACATCAAGAACGCGCTCCGGGCCGCGGCGGCCATCCTCGAAGGCGACTGGAATGAGGCGTGGACGGCAATCAAGACCATCGTCAACCGGACCATCAACGGCATCCAGTCGTTCCTGCAGGGCGATGGGAAGTCGATGCTGTCGGCGGCGTTCAGTATCATCCAGACGGAGTTGGACGAGATTTGGACGACCACGATGAACGGCCTGAAAAATCTCATCCAGACGACGTGGAACGAAATCGTCGACTGGCTGCGCGGCATCGGCCGCGAGGACTTCATCGCCGCCGCGAAATTCATCGGCGAGAGTCTTGCGGAGACGTTCAAGACCTACTGGGGCATCAACAAAACTCTCGGGACGATCATCGTCGACGCCATCGGCGCGTTCGTCGACTATCTCCGAAACGACGCGTGGAACGACATGACCGCCGCAATCACGTTCGTTCTCGAAGGGATGCTCGACGCGTTTATCACATATCTAAAGGTACAGGGAAAACTCTGGACCGTTTTCACAGACTTCGTCGGGGGTTGGTCGAGTACATCAAGAACGACGCGGCAGGCGATATCGAGACTGCCATCGGTATCATGTGGGATGCCGCGATGGCGGCGACGCAAGCGTTCGTCAACGAGTTGTTCTACAACTCGCTTATCAAAGACACCTTCAACGACATGGCGGCGTGGATTCGGTCCACGGCCGCATCGTCGCTCAACAGCGCGATGTCACAGGTCGCCGACTCCATGCAGTCGGGGATAGAGACGCTTGACCTGAGTAGCGTCGAGGACGATCTGCAGGGCATCATCGACAAAGCAAGCGACGCCATCAACGAAATCGCTGAGATTCCCAACAACGTCACCACGACGGTCACGAGAGAAGTCGAATACCAGGAGAACCCGTCCGGACGGGACACGGGGGCGGAAGGCCCCGGCGACAGCGACGACGATGATGACCACGACACCGACGTGTCGCCGCCGACGAATTACGACCCGGGCGGTGACGATGACGACGGTCCTGCACGCGGTTCCGAAGACGACGGGTCGACTGGCTTCGTCGGCCTCGCCCGCGGAGGATACGTCACCGGCGCCACAGCGGCCTTCGTCGGCGAAGGAACCGACGACGAGTTCGTCACGCCACACTCGACCATGGAGCGGATCCTCCGAGACGTCGCTCGCGAAGCGATGAGTGCAGGCGGTGGGGGCGGTGACACCTACCACTTCGACATCGACGTCGACGGCAGCGACATGAGCGAGCGGGAACTCATCCAAGCAGTCAAGGACGAGTTCAAACAGGATCTCAAGCGGCAACTCGGGCGGCCCTGACAGCGCTTTTCCATGACCTTCAGATACGGCTACGTCAGACACGGGTACCACCGGTACGGCAAGGGCGACCCGGTGTACCGCGGGCACGATTCACCGTGGTACGTCACGCTCGCCCCGACGCTTGGCGCGAACGTCCGCGCGGACGGACTCAGCGCCGAGGGGAGTCCGTCACCCATCCGCCCAGGGCAGACGGTCACGTACACGCTCGCGTTCATGCCCCAGCGCGGCCGTGGCTTCGGCGCGAACGAACACGTCGACCGCTACCGCCGGGCGCGGTCGTTGCTGATCCGCGCGGACGACGTCGTCACCTACGGAGAGGTGCCCGGCGACGAGGTCCGCTATCGCGAGCAGCACGACGCGCCGGGCGGGACGCAGCTCGTCCGCATCGGGCCGCTCGATGCACAGTCGAACGCCAGCGCGCCAGCCGGCGCACCCCCACCCGGACGGGACTCCATCCACGAGCCACGATGGGCGGTCGTCACGGGCGGTGGGACGGAGACGAGTCGGCCGGAGAAGGGCGCGCTCCTGCAACTGCAGACGGTCACCATCGCCCCTGCCAGCGACTTCCCGAAGCGGTCGGCGCTGCGGGCGGCGCGTGAGGTCAATAGCATCTAACACAGATCATGGTCAGCTACACGATTGAAGACGCGGATGGTGGTGCCGCCCTCGACGAGAACATGCAGCAGTATCGCGGCGATGGCTACGGCGTCGTCGACCCAGAAGGCGGCGACTTGGAGGTGACAATCGATAGCGGCACCCTCGGCGGGGCGAGCACGCTGTCGGTCGCCGCAGGAGATGCGTACACCGCCGGGACGACGCATTCGGTCAGTAGCCAGTCGGTCAGCATCAGCGGCGCCAACCCGACCGACCCACGTCGGGACGTCGTCTACGTCGATTCGTCGGGCAACATCCAAGTCGAAGACGGGACGCCTGAGGCACGCGACCCGGAAGAGGGCTCGCTCTCTCGATTCGAGCACTTCCGTCCGGCCCCCGCAGACCTGGCGTCGACGCCCGCGGTCGTCCTCGCCGAGGTGTGGGTGCCCGCAGGGGTGGCCACAATCAGCGGCGCGGACCTCCGGGACCGCCGGACGCGTGCGCTCGACGTCGACAGCCTCGTCGACGACGTCGCCACCCAGTCGGACCTTCACACGAGGTACACCAACGAGGAGGCTCGCGACGCCGCGGGCGCGATGGCGACCGACGGCCTCGTCTACGACGACGCGAACGACGAACTCGGCTTGAACGTCGTCGCAAGCGGCCCCGAGACGCTGTCGAGCGGTGAGTTCCTCGTCGACCTCGGCGAACCAGTGACGAACGGGGCTGGATACAGCATCTTCTTCGGTGACTCCGACGGTGCGAAAGTGGCCGGCGAGAAGACCGAAACCGGTGGGAACCACGCCATCAACATCGTCGAGACGTCCACGAGCGTCGACAATCCAACCGTCGAGTTCTGGATCGTGAGGTTCGGCTGATGCCACAGCGACTCAACGCCGACGACGGGGCGGGGGCCCAACCCATCAACTCGCTGTTCCGCCTCGGTGAGGGGTACGGCTGGCTCGAGGGCGGCGGCGTCACCATCGCGAGCTCGAGCACGAGCATCGACGTTCGCGTCGACAGCGGGACCGTCCGCGTCGATG
Source organism: Salinigranum rubrum (assembly GCF_002906575.1). NCBI lineage: Archaea > Methanobacteriati > Methanobacteriota > Halobacteria > Halobacteriales > Haloferacaceae > Salinigranum > Salinigranum rubrum. The sequence continues at coordinate 1,209,982 of NZ_CP026309.1, read as the reverse complement.
GGTCCCTCGTCGAGTTCAGCCAGGCGACGCTGACGCTGCCCGACGGGGCGCCGGACAACCCTCGTCGAGACCTCGTGTATGTCGACTACCGTGGCGACGTCGGGTTCATCCAGGGCGAGCCCGCCGCCACAGTGACGGAACTGTCGCCGACCGACCGGTTTCAGAACCCCGTCCCGGTCCCGCCCGCGGCGACAGCGCTCGACGGTGTCCCACTGGCGGAGGTGTGGATCCCGACCGGCGAGACGGCGAGCGACAATCTCACTCCTCGCGACGTCAACGACCTCCGCATCGCCGACGTCGGCGGCTTCGGCATCGTTCCTGTCCTCTCCGCAGACCCGCCCGAAGAGGACCTCACCCAGACGCGGCTGTGGCGCAACGACAGCGTCGGCGAGTTCCGCGCGTACGCGGCCGACGCAGACCAGATCGTCTCTTTCTCAACGACGGTCGAGACGAGCTTCTCGGGGCCGACGACACGGCTCATCGAGGACTTCGAGGACTCCATCAAGGGCAACTGGCGTGGTGGGGATTCGACGTACACCTACAACACGCCCGCGTTCGAGGGCAGCGCCGCGGCGTACTGGAGCGAGTCGTCTCGGGCGACGGAGTACTCGCTGCAGGGTGACGGCCTACCGTACTACCCCGAATCCGGGGACACGGTCGCGATGGCGATTTACGCCGAATCAGGGAACGACAACATCGACCTCGGCTTCGGGAAGGACGTCGATGACTACTCCGGCGACAATCGCATCCGCGTCGACGTCGGGAACGACTCGGTGCAGCTGCTCTCGACGGACGCCGACAACACCGAGCGCCAGCTCGGGTCGGCCAGTCCATCACTGTCGCTCGATACGTGGTACATCATCGAAGCCGACTACGACGGCGGCGGGACGGGCGTGCACCCGACGCGGATCTACTCGACCACGACTGGGAGCGACCCAGGGCAGCGGGACACCGAACTCGCCGCGATCAGCTCGCCGACGAGCGACGAGACGCACCAAGGCCGCGGGCTCGCCCTCGAGATTGTCGGCCCGGGGCGACTCGACTACCTCCACGCGCTGTCATAAATGCCCAACTCCGACCTGACGTTCACCTACGGCGGGACACGCCCGGCGACGTACGGCCGGACGCTCCCGGGCGCGTACGGGCCGTTTCCGACCGCGCAGTACCGGCTTCGACTGACGGCCCCGAACGGCCGTCGGATCTTCACGACGGCGCTGATCAGCATCGAGGCGACGCTGGAACATTCGGCCGTCTCGACGCTCACGGCCGAAGTGCCGCCGTTCGACGGTCTCTCGGACTTCCTGCTCGGCGACGCCGTGTTGGAGTTCCGTGGCGAGCGACTGTTCGGCGGGACCATCGTCATACTTCCCGGCCCCACGACCGCCGAGACCGGGACAGTCGATATCCACGGCCCAGCGCGGACGCTCACCCGCGGGGCCATCAGCGTCGGTCCGTTCGGCGGCGACGCGTACGAGGCGATTGCGAGCGTGTGGGGCGACTACACGCCGTTCGACGCGACGGTCATCACACCGAACTCACCGACGTCGCTCTCGGACTTCTCGACCGAGGGGACGCCGATGGAGGTCCTGCGCGAACTGCACGACCTCGCCGGGATGCGCTTCACCGTCCAGCACCAGCAGCAAGGTCCGCGTGTCGAGTCGTACGTCCCCAGCGAGAACACGAAACCCGCCCCGTGGACCGGCCTGACGTGGGACTCCGACCTCGACGCCACCGAGTACGGTAACGCGGTCGAAGTGTACGGCGGGACGAAAAGCGGTGGGGGCCGAGCGTTCGCACGGGCCGAAGACACAGCCGAGATCGACGACGTGGGCGAGGAGCCCATCCGCATCGACGATTCGTCGCTGACGACCGACGCGGACTGTCAGGCCCGCGCTGATGCCGCACTCGCGGACTACCTCGGTAACGACGAACTCTCCGGCCGCGTCGACGCCACGCCGGCCGTCGTGCTCCCGGGGTATCACTACGACATCCCCGAGTTCGAGATGGATGGGGCGGTCCCAACGCTCCCCGTCGAACAGACGACGCTCACCGAATCACAGGGCGACGCCCGGACGACGGTGAGCATCAACGACAGCGGACGCGGGGCGGTCGACATCCTCGCCGCGCTGCAGCGACAGGCGGCGCGACTCAACCAACCATAATGCTCTGGAATCCAGTCCGACAGACGCCGGTGACGACCGTCACCATCGACTCGTTCGAAGACCAGGACCTCGCCGAGTACACCAACGTCGACGGGGGTGACTGGACGTTCGTCACGTCGCCAGTGCGGAACGGAACGTTCGCCGCACAGATCGATGGTTTCAACGAGATCTACTCACTGCCCGGCGACGGACTGCCGGCCTACTACGGCCGTGGCAACGGGACGCTTCGCGTCTCCGTGCGCTCGGACGGGAACGCGTCACCGACCGCCATCCCGTGGTTTCGGTTCGGCGCAGCGGATAACGCCAACAGCTACTACGTTCGGCTGGACTTCTCGACCGGCGACGTCGGCTTGAACAAGGAGGTCACCGGTTCGACCTCAACCATCGCGAACACGTCGATCACGGTCTCGGATGGTGAATGGTACGAGTACGAAATCATCTGGGACGACGGCACACTCGGGGGCTCGGTGGGGGACCTCACGCTCACTGTGACGCGTGTCTCGGATGCGACCGAACTGACCACGCTGACCAGCAACGACACCGACGCCGCGCTCGAATCGAACGAGGGCATCGGCTTCGTCGGCCAGCAGTTTGCGTCTGGCGAGGCGGTCACGTGGGACGCCATCACCAAGGAGTGAGAGACATGCCAACAGAATGGATTCTGGTCCCGGTCGTCGGCACCGGGACAGGCGCGTCCGAAGCCTCGCCGGACGACCCACGTCGAGCGAAGTTCTCTGACGGGTCACCGTTGCGGTTCTGCGGCCACATCGTCACCACATCCGGTCCGACGGCGGACGTCTGGGTCGGGACCGTGACCGGCACACAGGCCGAGCTCGACGCCCTCACCGCGGAGGCGGCAGTCACCACGCTGGCGTCCACGGACGCGTTCGACCAGGTCCGCGACCTCTCGGACGTGTCGGACTCGGCGACGCTTGACTCGTTCCTGCCGCCGTAACGATCGCTCAACACACGATGACGCCCGTCGGGGCCGAGCGCCAGACCCGGCACTGACACCACACGTACCACAGCTATGGCTCCAGGCACAATCGTTCGCTACACCGGACAAGGCGGCGGGTTCAGATGGGATCTGTACGACATCGATGTCGACAGCGCCAGCCCGCTCGAAGTAGTCGCGCCGGACGTCGCCGACCTCGTCGACGGCGATCCATCCATCCCGCTTGAGAAGTACCCCGAAGGCGACGTCAACCTCGACCTCTCACCCGTCGACGGACTCGCGATCGCGCCCGAATCGGTCCACGCCGACGGCGACATCACGACCGACGGCTCGGTGGGGCCCCCGAATAACCCAATCGAGACAGCTGTCGAACGACTCTACACCCAAGCCCGAGGACCAACGGCTGTCGTCCATCAAGAGGAGGGGACGTGGTACGCGTCAGGTCCCAGTGACGAGATCGACTCGGGAGCAAACGCTGTTACAGTCGCACAATCCGCGTACGATCACCTTGCGAACAACTACAGCGCTGCACTACTCGCATTGCAGGGGACGCTTGATTTCGACAACCACCTCGATATGTGGCAGTCTCGGATCGGCGTCTGCCTCACTGGAGAGATCATTCCAAAGGAGTCTTACACGGGGTATCTCGTGCGGAGCCGTATGCGGGACGGGGCCACGATTGAAGGCCCTGACTCGCGTATCTTCAACCTCAACCTTTGGGGCAGTGGTACCATCGACGGGCAAAGACAGGCCAAAGGGGTCGAACTGAACGACCTCAACCTCTCACACATCGGTCCGCTGCACGTCCGCAAAACCGATGGGCCTGGGATGCGCGTTGCAGACGGCGTCATCGAGAGCCAATTCGAGCATATCCGCCTATCCGACGACTGCGGAAATGCCAGCGATCCCGCACTCCTCATCAAGCCCCGCAACGCGAGCCGCTCGGCCTATCCTGACTTCGACATTCCTGTCAACAATATTTCCTGGGACAACCTTCATATCCATTATCCGTGGGATGATGCGATAATTATCGACTCTGATCCAGTCACGGGAGGAACAGATGCTCGGCAGATGTTTTTCGACAGCATCTCGCTCCACGCAAAAGGCCCGCGGACGACGAAACCACTCGTCTCAATCCCACAAGCCATCAGTATCAAGTTCGACTCGGGCACCATTCGCGGCGGGGACGAAGACGGGAGAATATTCAAGCTCGGAGACTTGGGGAGTAATTCAACCGCTGGCGACATCAGATTCAGCGGGATAACGTTCGGAACTGACAACTTGAACGCTACAGCGATTCACATGGAAAATGTGAACCAGGACGAGATGATTGGCATCTCTAACTGCCAGTTCCGAGGCGTGCGTCCCGTTGACTGGGGGGCGCAGACGCAGAAAAAGGTCGGCTGGAGCGCCAACCATGTTGTTTCCCCGCCTACTCCCGTTTTCCTGGGGCAACCCCCACGCGCGGGTGGTCCTTATCCGCTTGAAGAGCCAGTGCGTCCGATTAAGGGCTATTTCGACAATTTCGACGGAGAGGTGCTTCACCCTCGCGTGTCGGGAACGGCGAGTGTCAAATCGGGAACCGATGATTCAAAAACGCTGGCGGCGAATCTCAATTGGTTCGAGGATAGCGGCTCTCCCTCTCTCGGTGGCGGCGCGTTGACTTTGCCTGCGGGTAACTCAACCCGCCAAGCGGTATTTCGCACCCATGCGATTCCCGCAGGCGGGTTTCGGTATCAGATTTCGGCACAGTCAACCCCGTCGAGTGGGTCGCTCTACCTCCGTTTTCTGGTCGAAACACGCGCCACGGACGACCTCTTTATGGAGCTCGACGCGGCGGGGGGCGCGTTTCTGAAAAAGACGGACGGGGGGTCTGAATCGACTCTCGTCTCAGGGGCTTGGGCGGCTGATACGGGGTCCTATTTCGTCCAGACCAATCGCAATCCAGGCGGGTCGTTTGATTTTCGGGTCGATTTCAGCGCGCAAGGCTCTGTGACAGATAGTTATCTCCCTGCGTTCGACCGTATGATTCTCGACAACACGATGGATGTTGCAGTCGATATTACGCAAGTTCAGTGTTGGTGAGTACCGCGCATTCGGGATAGGTACCGATTGCGCCCGCGATATTTTTTACATACATTACTACAGTAGTTCAGACACTGACCACTTCAGCAAGTCGATGATAGAAGATAGGTTTCTAATACTATACCTAAGATATGGAGCATTATCGATTAGAAATCCAAGAAGTTGAAACCCAAGAATTTGTTGCAGTTGTCTATCTCGTCTAGTGAGTATTTTATGCGCGATTATATTCAAATCGTTCTCAACTGAATGGATGCTGCCTTCTGTTTCATTTTTCAGGTGTGAAGCTATGCTATTGATTATTTTCGCTCTGTTTGTCTCCTCGTAGGAAATATCGACATTCCCAAACCCACTGAACCTCGCATCTTTAATCACCGGTGCGGCCCGGCCTCTGATTTCAAGAGCAGGATCACCAAAAAACTCACCTCCCTCAATAAGTGGCTCTGCCCGATCGGAAACACGTAATCCTGGACCCATAGTAATACATTTCGACATCTATCAATATGTTTTCTTTGCCCGTCGAGCGCCGCCCGGTTCGGTATCAAATTGGAGTCGACGAGAACCCGCTCGGTCTGGACGAACAACACCGGGCTTCCCTGAATTTCTCGACGCTACTGCGCTACTCTCGGAGGGAATGATGGACAATAATCAGCAACTATGCTCATTCATGATGAACTCATTGCGTTCGCTATGGACCCTCCGGGCGAGTGGGCACTGCATGAAATGCGTGAGGTAGTCCGTCTCTCACATGAGATCGGGCTGCTTACTGACGAGGGCGTCGGCGAGGCCTTGGCCGCTCTCGAGGCTGGCGATACAGACATCCCGTTGGCTCTCATCCGGGCAGGGAAAGCCCGCGACGACGGGTGATGGTGTCTATTCTCGCGGTGGCGTGAATGTCACATACAGAAACAGCTAAGATAGCGTCACACCTGTCTACAACTGACTGGTAGCGCGGTGCCCACCGTGGGCGACTTGTAGCCCCCCTCGCTTCGAGGGGATTTCAGAACACGTCCGAGCTGCGGTCTTCGGTTTCCAACAATCGGTCGAGCGTTACTGCACCTTGTGAAAGTCAGTATTCAGGCGCTTCATCAGTGATGGTTTTACGCGTTGGAAAATGGGGGCGAGGAGAAAAGCAGCAGCAACAGGAAGGAAGATCGCCAACAGTGTCCGGTCGCCAAACGAGGCGTTGAACAGCATGATATACGTGAGCATGCCTAACGCGGTGATGATGAGTAGCTCCAAGCCAGTCCCCAGGTACACCGCGAGCCCCCGGAATCGTGCCATATTGTGAGTGCCGTTGTAACCGCAGATACTTGGGCGTTACTTGTGTTATTTATAATTATGTATACGAGAGTTAAATTCTGATATCCGACTACTCATTACATGTCACCACATTACAAATTTCTGGCTTGACCCGCCCGCCATTTCAGTACGTTGCCGCCAAATTCACCGTCTATGAACTGATTAGTATCTTCTTCCCAGGGTGTATGTTTTTAATCGGCTTGGCCCCACTTTTGCCGAATACGATCCCTGTTGCGTCTACTGCACTAGTCGTATTTTTGCTCATCGCAGGGTTCGTCGTGGGGCAGGGGATCCACAGTGTCTCGAAAGCGATTGAAGAACTGTTTGGCATCCCAAACCACCGAGCCGTGGTGATCGGCGAACTCGCTTTTCCGACGATCATGCCGTTTGAGACTATCGAGCGTTTTTATGAGGAGTGCCACCTGCTATTCAAGGACCGCGGGCTGCCAGACCTGATCCGAGCGGTTGACCGAGAGGCCCAGTTCGAGACAGACACTGAATACCGGGAACTGATCGATTACAACGCCGCGAAAACGCTTGAGCACCTCTCTGACGATGAGTCAGCACGAATCGTCACTATGTACTCCTATGTCAGATCTCATCTGCACATGTATGGCTCCGGCCGCGCCAGGTCATTTCAGGCCATCTACGCGATGTGTCGAAGTATGTGGGTTGTGTCTGGGAGTCTCGCTGGTGTGTATTTCATGTATGGAATCTTTAAAGCGAACAACGTCTTCACCGACCGCGGCGTCTACCCGTCTCACCTCGGAGGTGTGTCTATCCCTCCGTCCATCATCGTGTTAGGGAGCGTCGTCGTTGCGCTCAGTTCGTATGTCGTTTTCCGCGAGGCAATGATGTCCTACAAACGGAACTTTGCACGGTACTTCATCATCGACTTTCTCACGCTCCGGAACGCGGAGGTCGATTTCGTTCTCGAGGAGTTCTGATTCGGTTCGTTCTATCAGTTCCTACGTGTGGGGTGGAGAATTGTTTCGTCGTCCCTACTCGTTGACGGCTCCTTTTCACTTCGATAGCGGCGTGTGGACGCGGTCTCGTCTACACAACCCCTACTCCTGACGCCCGACAGCCACGGGTCTAACGTGTCGGATAGGCTACCGTGCCGGAATGGGTCCGTGTGAGACAGAAATCGGAGGCCGTCAAGCGGGCCACAACGCCGCCCGTTCGTCGAGGGGTTGTGTGGCCAGAAGTCGTGGGGGCGCTGATCTATTCGACGACGATTCCGAACGCCCCCGCGATCGTGATCCAGAGGCCAGTCCCGACGGCGCCAAGCACGCTTTGGCCGAGGAACTGGCCCATGGATAACGACTCCATGGTCAGAAACGTCCAGATGACCGCGAAGGGACCCCAGGCGACCCACCAGAGTGGATTCTCGATCATCTTACCACTCCCAGAACCCCTCGTCACTGAGGTCGTCGAACTCGAACCCCCAGCCACGGTCGAGCGCTCCCGCGCGGAGATCTCGTGCTTGCTCGCGTGAGTGACGCGTCTCCGGATGGGTCTCCTTCTCGACGACCGTCCGCTGCCCAGTCAGCGTGTTCAGTCGAATCTCGTCGGGACGGCGGTCGTTGATCAGTGGTGGGTCTGGACGCAGATCGGTGTGATCCGCGTGGGTGATCTCCGTGAAGGGATCGAACTCCGCGGCGAGGATATCGTCCTCGATCGCGGCATCGTGGGAGCTGTTGTTTCCGCGGCCTCCCAACAGTCTGTCAAGCATTGCAATAAGTCATTTGTTCGTGAAGGTAATAAAGGTCTAGCTTATTTGCCACGAAGAAAGGGTTAGCCTCGATTACTCTTTCACCGGTTTCGGACTCTCGGACGCCACGCTCGTAGGCCCCGTCTCAACCGAGCCGCTGCTCACGCCACGGGGACGACCCAACCGCAGGTACCGCGACGCTGATTGGCCCTATAATATAAGTTAGTTGATGTACCAAACGGTGCCATGTCAGCGGCATATTCGGTGATACCTGTCCTGCGGACGCCATCGGTATCACCAGGTGATCAAGTCAGGATCGACATCTACGTCAGCGGTGTGGGGTCCGTTCAGATGGGTAAAATTTATATTCTACATCCACACGAAGGCATCACCAGTGGCGATATTGAATTAAAAGTGGGATACGATTTGGATTCAAAGGGCAGAAAAATCAAATCCCACAAAAATTTTCCAGAAGAACACATGCGTATGAAATATTCTGGTCCAAGTGCTTATTTCGTGTTCGAGGACTACTTTTATGCCCCCGAACCAAGCGAAATGCAAGGTATATACCAACAGTTCAATAACCCCGCTGCAGCAGACTTTGCTAGGCGGGCATGTGAGGTGGCATGGGGTGACTTACCTCCAGCAAGAATCACATTTGACGTTTCAGAGGATGCCAGCCCTGGCAACTACGAAGTGTTTGTGACACATGCGTATAATAACAATATTGGATATTTGACTGACAGAAAATCGGTCGAGTTCCATATAAAAACGCCAGTCGAGGAATGGCAACCAACCTCAACCTACCTACGTAATGCAGGGGCAGTGGCAGCGGTCCTTTCACTGATCGTCGTTGCTGCAGGGACTGTTCTGGAGCAGGTCGTCATCAGCCTGCCCGCAGCTGCGGTATTCGGCCTTCTTGTAGCTGTGAGCATATTGATTTCAGCGGACATGTACCTCGACAAGGACGATTATTGGGAGGTTGAGAACTGAAGCCGCTGCACGCTACAACGACTCCATCAGTTCCTCGGTCTTCTCACGCTCCGCCGCAGCACGACGCACCTCCTGAATCCCGTCGACGTTGAGGTCGACGTACATCCCGTCGTCGTGGCGGTCCTTCGTGATGATCTTCCGGCGCTCTAACTCCGAGGCGGCCTTCGAGACGTCCGTCGTCGTCGACACGCCGAGACGCTCGGCGATGGTCTCGTACGAGACGGCCCCGCCCTCGGCGATGATCGACGCGATGACGCCGCGGACGTACCGCGGTGACGCCGCACACTCGGCCTTCGCGGTCTGGATCTCTTGCCGAACAGCGTCCAGCGCGAGGAACTCGTCGTAGTCCCCCAGCGGGGCGAACGCCTCACCCTCGCGCTCGCGTTCGCGAAGGCGCTCGTTCTCTTGTTCCAGTTCGTCGACGCGCTCCTGGAGGCGTTCGACACGCTCGTCGCCGCCGGGCTCAACGTGGCCTGTCTCGACGGTGGTCCCGAACAACTCACCCAGCGCGGCGATGTGATCGCCGGCCTGCTCGAACGCCGTTCGGAGTTCCTGAATCTCTGCATCGAGGTCGGTCACCCGCTCTTCGAGGCGCTGGGTCTCCTCCTGGAGCGTGTCGCGCTCTTCGACGACGTCCTCGAGCTCGGCCTGGAGGTCGTCACGTTCGGCTTTCAGTTCGTCGACGCGGCCCTGCAGGTCAGCGACACCCTCGCCGACATCGCGAGCGGCGCCGCCGTTGGCCCCACCGAGGTTCTCCAGCGCCGACGCCAGCCGGTCGGTGTCGGCGAGTTCCTGTTCGAGGTCCGCCTTTTGCTCGCGGAGCCGTTCGTTCTGTTCACGAAGGCGTTCGAGTTCGTCGGCGCGCTCGTCGCGACGCTCCCGTTCGGCTTCGACCTCCGACTGAATGGCCGCCAGAACGTCGGAGAGTTTATCGGGCGTTTCGGGGAGCTCGAACGACTCCTCGCGCGGATCCGGCGACCGGCGCTTCCGGACGGTCGTCGGCCCGACGAGGTCGCCGTCGGTGATCGCGGTGCCCCGGGCGAGAATCTCGCCGGTCGACAGCGCTGCGAGGTCGTCCTCGCTGCACCGGAGCGCGTCAGCCGTCCGGCCGATGTCCTCGTCGCCGGGTTTGTGGGCGATGAAGTCCTGCGCCAGCTGGATGACGCCGTTGTGGAGGAACGCCCGGCGCTGGTAGCCGACCACGACCGAGATGCCCTTATTCCCGCCCTCGGTCGCGACCTTGATCAGCTGCCCGCGGCAGCGCTTGACGTGGTCGTCCAGTTCGGGCTCGGGAGCGCTGTCCTTTGGCGCCATGTAGTGCGCCTCGTCGACGACCAGGAGGCTCTTCGTCCGATCGCCAGCGCGGTATTTCTCGTGGGCGCGGTCGTTCAGACTCCGGACCGCTCGGGCCGCGGCCTCGTGGATCCGACTGCCCTCCTGCTCGTAGTCGGCGTACGTCGACACGTCCAAGAGGACTTTCATCCCGCGGTCGAGCACCCACGACCCGACCTGGTCGAGGTCCTCCAAGCCCACAGCGAGGTCGACGCCCTCCTCCTCGCGAGCTCCCACCACGACGATCGCCTCGTCCTCCAGGCGGACCGGCGACAGTGCGCCGAGGCGCTCGATGATCAACGTCGGAATCGCGACGTCGGCGAGGTCCTCCAGGATGACCGCCAGCGTGTTCGACTTCCCCGTGCCACTCGTCCCCTCGACGGAGAGCCGGAAGTCCTGCGTCCTGACGGGGTCAAACGCGACCTCTCCGAGCGTGACGGTGCTGTTCGGTTCCTCGGCCATGAGCGCCTGTTCCGTCTCGGTGCTCATGAGTTCGCCCTCCCCGATGAATCCACCCAGAAGTCACCTCGCGGCCACACGCGCCGGCCATATCGGGCCTGTGGTGAACCCCGTTTCCCCTCCGACCGACGCGTCCCGCGGGGCTCCCTCTCCACGGCGGACGTAGGAGCCCGTGTGAATATAGGACAATACTGTCGGATAAATTCTGGTGTGGGAACCCTCATGGGTTCGTTCCTCCTTGTTCACCGTTCCGCAGCACGCCCTGGGGCAGCGTCTCGGGGTCGCCACCGGCTTCGGTGACCGCGTCGCCGAGGTGGGCCGGACAGCGGTACGTTGAGACCCCGTCGTCGCCGTCCCAGACGTAGTACCGGGCGTCCGCGTCGCACTCGTTGCACTGTCGCGGCGCGTTCAGGTCCCCGAGTTCGAGGACGAGGTCGACGCCCGGCGTGTCGAGGCGTTCAACCATTGGCGTTCTCTGACATGATAGGCGGGCCGAGAGGTTCATATCTCACCTGCGTCTCTCTCGTCGTGCCGGGGGAGCGGGGGGCGCCCTGCCTTCGTCGTTCAGTGTGCTTGGTTCCTGAAACTCGGCCCTCCCGTCCCGGCATCCACCATGTTCTGGAGCGGGTCATCAGTCGACCCACTCCGCACCGGTCAGGTTGATGATCGGCTCGCCGTCGTCGCGCCACCCGAGGAGTATCACGCCCACTTCCGCGCCGATATGCGACGCTTCCGCGGTCCGGTGTTCGATTCGGGTACCGCTGTCGGTTGCTCTCGTCGCCTCGACGTGGATGTACTTCTCGTCGTCGACGATCTCGGGCTTGGTCCGGAGCGTACCAGGGGTTGTGTCGTCAGTCATGGGTTCTCTGTGGTCTGTCGAATCGGCGTTCGCCTGCGTGCGGATGACGCCGTAGTTGTTCTCGTCTCGTTGATCGTCGTCTGAGGTCGTGGAGATTCGGGTCTTGTCGTTAGTCATAGCGCGATAGTCCACCCACAGACAGGGCACTCCAGATACCGGTCTGTCTGCTCGACGTCGACAGGACCGTGCGGCGTCTCTTGGACGTACCACTTACCAGTGTGGTGCGTCACACGGCGCATTCCGCGTCCCATCGGGTCCGTGTCGGCACACCCCTGCGGGCACGTGGTGTCGGTCTCTTCGAACTCGTGGCGAGAGCCTGTCGACGTGCTACTCATCGTCGGTCTCCTCGAAGAAGTGGCTCGGTGGTTCGCTGATGAAGTGATGCTTCGCGTCCGCGCGGTCGTCGAACGTTTCGTCGCAGGCACGACATCGGAAGTCAGGCATCGTCGTCGTCCTCGCACACGACCTCCCGAAGCTCCGCGAGAAGGTCTGGGTGATGTTCTTTGAGAACCTCGACATCCCGAGTTAGTTCGTCCTCGATTCTGCGTCGGATGCGTGACGTCGCTTGGTAACGACGGTCGCGGCCGTGTTCGCCAGCGACCTGCTCGCGCTCCGTTTCGGTAAGGAGCGCGCGAGTTTTCGCCATACGGCGCGGTTTTGTCTGCGACATTATGGGATTTGCTAACCTCCACGGATATGTACTGAGCGCATTTACTAATAGTTAGCGTATATTAGAACCTTAGCACAAATGCTAACCTTTATGATGTTAGCAAATATACTAAGAAGTACGAAGGAAGCGGCGACGGTCGCAGAACGCGGCCCGGTGCTGGAACACCGATGCCGCTTGCTTCGCGCAACCATGCAACGAAGCATCCGACAGTCCGCGTCCGCGGACCATGAACCCACCGGCACGAGCCTCATCGGCATCGACGCCGAGGGGTCCGAGCACAGATTCGACCATCAACGCAACGCGGTCCTGGTCATTCGCCCCGGCGAGGCCGACAACAGCACGTACGGCTGTGAATCGGTCGACGCGTGGGCCGAGAAGGTCGCCGACGCCTGTGGTTGGGACGATCTCCGCTACGGCGAGTCGCTGACGACCACGATTGACCGTGCCTTTCGAGGAGACGACGCATGAGCACCCAGTCCCGTAGCTTCCCGACCGCCGAGGCGACCCGCCGCCGCGCCTTCTACGGCTCGTTCGCCGTCGCGTTCGTCGGCGCGGCCGAGTGGGAGGTCGAGTCCCGTGCCTCGGGGACCGAGTACCGCGTCATGCTCCGCGACGGCCGCTTCGAGTGTGACTGCCCCTCGTACAACTACGACGTGATCCACGGTCCGCGCGACCACTGCAAGCACTCCCGCTGTGTCGCCGCGGTCGTCAACGACGAGGTCTGCCCGCACTGTACGATGCCCCGCTGCCGGCCGTCCTGTCCAAACCGGAGTGACTCCTGATGAATCCATTCGACGACCGATACTACGAGCCAACGAGTACCGACCTTCCCGACGGCTGCGTGTACTGCACTTCATGCGGGACTGTCTACATCTGGACGAAAGGTCGCGACTGTCCCACCTGCGCTCTCGCTGAAGCCATCGAACAACTGCAGGAGGACTCCCGATGACACTATACAGAGTCAAGACCGTCAACCCGGGCGCGAACAGCAAACAGACGACGTGGGTCCGCGCGACTTCGCGACGCGATGCCGAGCAGTTCATCCGTGAGCAGTACTCGCGGCACTACGTCGAGAGCGCGACTCCGTTCGAGACCGCGCCCGAAGATGCGACCGTCCACACGACCACGGCCGCGAAGACTGAGGACAGACGCCCGGAGCGCTCGGAGCCGGCGGACTTCGGCGGTGGCGAGTCGACCGGCGTGCAGGACCTCCTCGGTGGTGATGACGATGAGTGACGTTGAGAACTCGTTCCAGATCGGTGACCCTGTGATGGACGCCGCACAGGGCCGGCCGATGGTCGTGCTCGACGCGCCCGACGAGACGGTCGCCGATTGGTCGGATGCGAACGGCTACAACCTCACCTCGAACTACGCCAACAGCAAGTTCGGCTGCACCGACGACGAGCCCGTCGTCGAGTGTGTCTACGTTTCCGACGTTCGGTCGGAGCCGAGCAAGACCTATACCTTCCCAGTCAGCCGTATTCGGCTCATCGACGTCCATCACGCCGACGACGGCCGGCGGGTTGGGGCGCGAGCGGTTCGGGCGTTCCTCGTCGAGGCGTTCGTCGTCGCGACGGCCGAGGAGCGCGAGGCGCTGAAAGCCATCTGCGAGGCCGCGGGCTGGGCGTCGGTCAAGGACGAGGCGCTGGAGTTCGCGAAGGCCGCCGGAGAGGTGCCCGAGTATGTCTAAAAACGCCTACACCGTCGAGTACACCGACGTTTCGGGCGACCGCCGTCGTGTGGAGTTCGAACCTCGCGCTGGTGACCTCGGTCACCTTCGCATCGAGTCGGTGTACGAGCGCGGCCGTGGCACGTGGCGAGAGGTCGGCCGCGAGATCGTCTGTGATGTCGCTATCGACGGGGCGCAGGTGGTTGCATGAAGGTCTACGGCGTTCCCATCCCCGACTCGCCTATCGACCGCCTCTTCGCCGCCGAGGCGGTCCCCGAGTTCGCCATCGAGACCGACGACGGGATGGGATTCTGGTGCTCGACGTGCGAGGTCCTCGACGAGACGAAGGCACAGCTGTACCACGAGGACGCGGGCTGTCAGCACTACGGCGACCACGGCCGGCGCGTCTACGGCGAGGACCCGCCGTGGGGTGACTGGACCCTGTCCCCCTCGGCACTCGAAGATTCCAACGCCGTGCTCGTCATCGAAGCGGCCGTGAAGCGCTGTCCTCGCGGAATCCGTAACGGTGGTCACATGGGGGCGATGTGCCAGTGCGGGAACCAGGACGAGGACCTCGCGGAGGTCATCCACGACGCACCCTGTCCGCTTGCGCACGCTGACCACGGCGCGACGACGCGGACGATGCCCGGCGTTGATCTCGACCCCGAACTCGCGACCGACGGCGGCGAGCGGTAGCCGCGAACAGTCTCATTTTCCCCCGTAGCTTTACTTGTCAGTCATGTATAGCGTCGCCCATGTCCGATTCTGAGGCAACGCTGACACAACAGGTCAGCGGGATTGATCTGTTCGAGGACGAAGAACTACTCCACGATCTTCGGCCGTCGTGGGCCAACTGGTGGAAGAGTCTTGTGCTGTATAGTGTGCTCTCGCTGTTCACGCTCGGACTCACACTACCGTTCTTTGCGATCCCCTACCTGCAGCGCAAGAACACTCGCTACATCGTCACAAACGAACGCGTGGTCAAGCGGTCGGGGTTGTTCTCCACTTCGACGAGTGAGTACCGAATCACCGACATCCGTGAAATCCACACCGCTGCGTCGTGGGGCGAACGGATGATGAACGTAGGGACGGTCAGACTCTCGACAGACCCGCGGGACTCAAACCTAACACTTGGCGGAATCTCGGATCACAACGACGTCGCGAGGTCAATTCGGTCAGCACAACGCTGAGGCGGCGACTCCTTTCACAACGCGTTCGTCGTCAAGAATACCTGATGAGACTGTGCGTTCCGGGGGTGCCACGACGTCCCGAGCCACTGGACCTCGAATCGCCACGATTCGCCACTCGGGAGATCGGTGATGTTCGTGTAGTTCGAACCGAGAACCACGTTCTCGGAAGCCATGAACAAGACGGTCGCTTCGAGGTAGCTCAGTGGCCCCGGTCGGTTGTTGGTCGCACTCCCCGTCACGAACGTCTCACGCTCGGTGATCTCCAGCTGCGACTCGTCGAGGCTGACGTCGTCGGGGTTCGTCTGTGGCCCCACCGCGTTGAACTCACCGAACACCTCCGTCCGAGCGACCTGCGAGGCGTCGCCAAGCACAGGTACCACGGCCTGCCATGTCGCCCCGCCCGGAAGCGCGGCCAGATATGCCCGTTCGGTCGTGACGACCTCGTCCGCGTCGTTGTAAAACCGTGCCCGAAGCTCGATCTGCCCGCTCATCGCGTCGGCTTCGTTGATGACGGTCGCTGCGGCGTAGGTCGTCGTCGAGAACTCACCCTCCTCGCGTTCGAGCGACTGCGCCGTGATCGTGATCTGGGCTTCGCCGGCCGGGGTCGGGGTCCCAGTCGGTGTTGGTTCCGGGGTTTCAGTGGCCGTCGGTTCTGGTGTCGCCGTCTGTGTCGACTGTGAGCCACCGCTGTTTTGGTTCGATCCCCCGTCAGCTGCGGGCTCTGGTGTCGCCTCCGTTTCGACGTCCTCGCTTGCCGAACACCCCGCCACACCCGTCGCCCCACACATGACGAGAAACTGTCGCCGGTTCATGACAACAAACGATGTTTTCGGTGTGACGTAAGTGTTCGGTCGAGGCTTAACCAACATCGCCGCCTTATCTACACGTCGTGTTGGTTAAGACCAAGGAACCCGGTCCACTTTCACTTTCACTTTCCTCACGAGGCTCCTGATTATACGCCGACACACCATCGGAACAATCCGCAATGCCAGACGGTGTGGAACCAACGATTGTCGTCGACCTTGATGATGAGACCCAACGACGGGCGTTCCGCTGTCCACGCGGCCACGCCAACTGGGAGCCCGTGAATCATCACTGGTGGTGTGAGTCCTGTGCCCGGCGCTGGAGCGTCGACGCCGAGTTCTCGCTCCTGGTCGACCACCGAGATCGGCAGCAGTACCGCAGAGAAGAGGTGTCGCTCGTCTACGGCGACGGCGAGCCGTACAAGGAGGCCGCCAGTGACTGAGTCAGTCAGCCGTCTGCGTCAGCGCGTTCGGATTTCCCTCTTCCGCCCCCTTACGTTCGTCAAGATATTCATGAATGAGTTCGCGGAGCAATTCAGACATATCCATATCCTGCTCAGCGGCAGCTACTCGAAAATCCCGTTTCACATCTTGGGTTACGCTTGTCTGAATCCTCTTGTCACGCTTCATGCTGGACTGTGGTGCATTGCATCACATAACGATTGCCCCAATGGGGTAACCAAATATGTCGTGATACCACCCAGCGGGGGTGTTCATATTTGCTGAAATGCCCCACTGCACCAGTACACCAACACTTATTGTGGTGCATTGCATCAGTGAGGTGTGATGCATGAAGTATGACGATCAGATTACCACGCGTGTCGACAGCGACACGACCGAACGCGTGGAGAAGTTAGCCAACGATTGCGGCGTGAAAAAGAGCGCCCTCATACGGCAATTGCTCCAGACAGGCCTAGAGGTGGCCGAAAAGCAGGGCGTTTCAGAACTGGCCGCAATCGATTCAGAACCAAAACAACCCGCTGACTAGCCGAAGCTCGGTCCCGGGGCCCTGAGCCTAACCAGTTCCCGGGAGCGAGTGGCTGGCTTCGCAAGATACACTAATGGAACCCAACGAAGCCGCCGGAGGAGAGAACCTCCGGCACGAAGAAGGCACCGAAGACGACGACTACGACGCGGAAAAGGCTATCCACACCGAGTGGACGCTGAACTGCCTCGACTGCGAGTTCACCGACGACATCACCGTCGAGGGCCACCCCCACGGGGGTCCCCCGAAGGAGGTCGAGCACGCCGTCGGGCGACACAAACACACGACGGACGTCTCGCACATCGTCCGCGTCGCCGGACGGCGCGTCAGCCGCGACGACACCATCGACCCGACGCTCGTCACTGACGGCGGCCAGTCCACCTGCCGCGGCTGCCACCAGCCGCTCGCCCGCGAGGATATGCGCCGCGTCGACGGCGAGTGGTTCCACCACGAGTGCACGCCCGACGACCGTGCGCACGACCTGGAGTTCCGGACCGACGGTGGCGTCACCCGTCCACGCCCCAGCGAGTGGCCGTACGAAGCGGTCGTTCACGGGGCCGACCTTCGGCGTGACTGTCTGGCGCTCACGGCGAACGGAAAGCCCTGTTCGTACCAGGCGTACTCGGGTGAACACCTCTGTAGCACGCACCAGAACGCGAGCGACCCCGACGTCGTCGCCGGCGCTCACCAGTGGGCCCGCGTCACCGATGACGGTCGCACGGTCGCCGTCTGCGTCAACTGCGAAGAGGTCTGGGAGGGTGGAGCGCCTGCCATCGCCGTCGAGTGTCCCATCTGCGGCCGGGGTGTCGGTGAGCGCTGTCGCATCGAGCGGTCGGGGTCGGCTGGGGCGAACGCGCCGATTCCGCCCCACCCGGAGCGCCGACGCCGGGGGTGCGAGGCCGTCGACGGGTACACGACGTGCAGAGCCGCCCCCGATGTCGATGTCGACGACGAGCAGAAGCAACTCGTCACCGACGGTGGGCAGGTCCCCCACGGCCAACTCCGCGAGGAGTTGACCGCGTTCCAGCGGGACACGCTGTACGTTCTCGCCCGCGACGGAGCTCAGTACGGTCTCGCCATCAAGCGGGCGCTCGAAGACCTCTACGGGCTCGACGGCACTGCGAACGACGAAGTCCATCACGGGCGACTCTACCCGAATCTGCGTGAACTCGAAGACCGCGGTCTTCTGGAGGTCGGGACGCTCGACAAGCGGACGAACGAGTACGACCTATCCGAGGCCGGGCAGCAGTTCGTCCGCGAACTCGCACAGACCTGGGTCGGCGCGACCGACCGCATCGACCGCACCGACCAGGACGTAATAGACCAGGCGGTCAGACACGCGGGAGGTGACCGGTGATGGCACTCCGGCCGGTCTTCGATACGCCCCTCTCGTACCAGGCCCGGTGTGGGGGCTGTGACGCCCTCATCGGGATGTCGAACAACTACTGCGGGCAGTGCGGTGTCGAGATCGACTGGCCCGTGGACGAGGAGACGGGCGACGTCCCGCGGCACCTGCTCACGGGAGGCGACCGATGACTGTCCACGAGTACAACGAGCCCGAGGTCACGGCCACCGACGGCCTCCGCGGGCCCAACGACGAGTACTACTACTGCGACATCTGCTCGACCGAGTTCGAGACGCTCGTCGCTCTCATCGAACACCCCTGTGCGGTCTACCAGGACACGCCCGCGGACCACTACGTCACCCAGGACGCCTACGAGAACGGGGCGCAGCTGGTGACCGACGGCGGGCGACCCGTCCACCGTGCGGACTGCCGCGACTGTGCGTGGTCCTACAGCGACACCGACCAAGTCGACGTCTCGGACGAACTGGAGCGTCACGCCCGGAAGGAACAACACGACGTCCGGTTTACGCGTGCCGTCGCGACCGACGGCGGAAGGGTCCGTCATCCCGGCGGCGGCATCGAGACGCTCGCCGGCGTCGGTGACCAACACCCTCCCGAATGCGTGGCCGGACGGCCGGACTGCCCGGGCGTCGGCGCACCGGGTGACGACCTGCCCTGTCTGCAGTGCCTAAGCGAGGGAGGTGAGCCGTGATGCCTGGGCCTCGGTGGTGGTGGGTCGAGCGCGGCGTCATCCTCCCCGGCGAGGGCGACGTGGTCGCTCGCGACGTCGACCGGCGAGGTGAGCGGCGATGAGTGAGTCCGACCACTCTGCGTGGGACGCCATCGTCGACCGCGCGATGCAGCAGGGCGACCGCGGGGAGGTCCGGTGGTCCCAGACCGTCGCGGGCACCCCCTGCCTCACCGACGACCACGGCTGGGTGTCCGCGCCGCACCCGCTCGACCTCGGGAGGTGGCGGTAGATGCGCCGGCTCGCCGTCGACGTCGTCCTCGCGGCCGTTGCGTCTGTCTACGGTGTGTGGGTCCTCCAGACGTCACACGCCGTGCCACCCTACGGGGCGAACGCGGGGGCGGCGCTGTTCGTTCTCCTTGGCCTCGTCGCCATCCACCAGGCGCGCGTCGTTCACGGAGGTGCCGAGTGATGCCGGCCTCGGAAGCCGACCGCGTCGACGCGGCCGTCGAGGACGCGCTCAAGTCCATCGAAGCCGGCGACCTCCGCCTCGTCGCGGTCAACTGGGCCGCTGAGAACCACGACGTCGAGCATCGTCGTGAGGACATCCACGAGCGAGTGCTGGAGGTGACTGACGATGATGAGTAAGCAGACGAACTGCACGGGAGGGTGCAGTTCGACGTGGGAGGTCCCCGCGAAACGGGGGGCGTCTGCGGGACCCCGACAGCTTACTCAGGGGGTTGAAGGGAAAACATTCCGCCTAATCGTTAAGGTACCCCGGACGCCCGGCCGTCCAGATGGCGGGGGTGTCGCGGCATGATCGGCCGGGGGCCCGACGGGAATATCCACACCTGGCGCTGTTCGGCGCGAGAGCACTACCGCCTCGGCGGGCGAGGGCTGTTGTGCTGGCTCCGCGCTGGCTGGGGAATCCTTCCACGACGATTGCGGGCGGTACTGGGCGCCTGCGCCCTCGTCATGCTAGCGTTCGGCCTCGGCGCACTCACGACCGTCCTCGTCTGGTGGCTGTACCAGGGGGTGGTCTGAGTGAGCAATCCGTTCCACGACTCGCTCGCCCAGTTCCGCGGGCGATACGTCCGGGCGGTCGGGACGAACGGCGAGGCCTACGAGGGCTGGGTCGAGCGCATCCACTACCACGACCGCCACGTCGTGCTTCGGGACGCCACACGGCTCGACGACGGGGCCGACGTCGGGCGAGTGATGGTCGCCCACGCCGACGAGCTCGTGGTCGTCGACCCCGAGACCTGGATCGAGCGTGTGGCGCTCGAGGCGATCGACCCGTCACCGTATCACGCTGCGGCGTTCGACGTCGCCCAGAACCGCGGGTACATCAACCAGGTCCGCGACCGCGGCTTCGTCGGCTCGTTCCCGGTCGTCCGGCCGCTCGCCGAGGGCGGGTACGAGGTCGTCGACGGGCACAAGCGCCTGTGGGTCGCTCGCGAGGCCGGCTTGGACAGTCATCCGGTCGAGGTCGTCGACGTCGACGACTGGACGGCCGCCGAGCGCTTCGTCGTCGATCACCTCCCGACCGCCGACCACTTGGCCGGCGGCATCCCGGATGGACTGTACGACCTCGAGACCGCCGCCGAGGCCGTCCGCCGGCTCCAGGACCGCTGGGGCTCTCGGGCGACGGGCCTCCCTCGCGTTGGTGCGGTCCTCGCCGAGACAGCTGACGGAGCGGGCGATGAAGGCGGGCCGCCTCGGGCAGCCCGGTTCGACGAGGCACAGCTCGACACAGCTGTCACGGAACGTCCAGGCACCGTCCGGCGGATGAAACAGCACTCCGCCGACGAAGCCGAGCCCCCGACACCGGCCGCCTTCGAGGACGTCGAGAGTGCTGTCGAGAAGGCACCGAACACCGTCCTTCCGGTGGGAGAGTCGCTGCACGTCTGCGGACACCAGGACTGTGACTTCGAGACCACGTCGAGACGAGGGTTATCGATCCATCAGGCTCGTTCGCACAGCGAAGCGGACGGTGACGACACCGAGCTGCCCCTCGAAGAACGGATCGGGGCTCTCCTCGAAGAACACGGCGAGCTCCCGGGTCGGGAGATCCAGGCTCGCCTGGAGGCATCAGGGTACTGCTGGAAGGTCATCTCGGCCATGCGGGACGACGGACGACTCGAAACCCGACCGGATCCTGAAGACGGCCGCCGCGACCTGTACCGCCTCGCGGACCAGAGCGAGGATCCCGTCCCGACGCCGGCGACGGTCACCGATGGCGGAGCGATCTCGGCGATCACTGAGGCACCCGACACGATCACGCCGGTCGCCCCCGCCGCACCCGACGGCCCTGGGCAGGCCGTCGAACAGCCGCCCCGACCGAGGCCGGAGTGGAGCGACTACTCCGCCGAGAGTGGGACGGGGCGGGTCTGCGGGAACTGCGGGCATCACCTGACGAAGGAGTTCATCAAGGTGTTCGAGAGCGACGAGAGCGCGGCTCGTTGCTGCCCGAACTGTGATGACCTGATTCGTGAGGGCGATGGCACCGTTCGCGAGAAGCGCTGGAAAGCGAGGGACGAGTAACGATGTCTACTGACAAGTTTGTTTCAGACGAACTGACGGATGAACTGACCCCCGATGAGCAGGCTCTGTTCGAGCGGATTCAGTCATACACTGACGACGAGCGGGTGCACCGACTCTGCGAAATCGTGCTTCAGTCTTCGACCGAGAGCGAGGAGGCGAACTCATGAAGCTCCTCCTGATCCATCGAGTTCGGCTTCTCTCGGAGCGTCCGACGGGCTCTGAGGAAGTCCCTGGCTTCGTCAGGATCGCCGGCTTCGGCCGCCTGGTCATCCAAGAGGAGACTGACGCGGTCGAGAAGTTCCTTCGTCTCCAGGTTGAGCGACTGGTTGCAGTGGATGCAGAAGTCACGCTTTCGCGGCGTGTCTTTCTCGCACCGCGGACAGGTGACCGGAGCGACTTCTTCGACCTGCTCCTCCGCGATGTCGAGACCGTGCATCGCCGCGTACTGTTTCTCCTGTGTCTCGCCGGAGAACTTCGCAACGTAGCGGGAGATGACGGGCGAGCCGCGGGCTCGGCCCTGGCGGTCTTCGATGAACGCTTGGGACTTTTCGCGTGTCGCGAGCCAGTAGGCGTTCGACTTCCGGAAGTTCGTCGGCGTCACGGGTTTTTCGACGCCGGCGCGTTCGGCGGGCTCCCGGAACGACTGGAGGAATCGCTGGTAGCTGTATCGATCAGGAGCAGTCAGCTTCGTCCAGAGGTAGTCGTCGCGACTGTCTCCGGGGTGCTCGGAGAGCCACTGCTGGATGAACGGCACAGCGACGATGAGGTGGACGTCGTGCTCGCCCCGCTTCCCGTCGACGCGTACTTTCAACGAGTGTTCACCGTCGGAGAGGTCGCGACGACGGAGGTCGTAGAGTTCACCGCCGCGAAGGCCGGCCTCGAACTGCAACGCGATGAGCGCCTTGTCCCGGGGGTTTCGAGCCTGCTCGATCATGGGCTCAACGTCAGCCTTCAGGTCGAGCATGTCCGCCTCGTCCGGCTCGGGGTCGTAGTCACGAGTGGTCTTCGTCGAGATCCAGTCGTGCGTGTCGGGGATCTCATCGTCACGCGTGACGTGCTTCGCGAAGAGTCGGAACGCGACGCGATAGTCGCGGTTCGTCTCCTGACTCCCCTCTTCGACGTCGTAGGTGTCGTGGATCCAGCGGACCACCAGCTTCGCGGCCTGCTCCGCCTGGTAGAACGTCTCCTCGTCATCGGGATCGCCCTCGAGCTCCGAGACCAGCGTCTCGTGGAGACAGGTGTCCGCGTGTTCGCTGATTCGGACGTTGTGGCGGAGGAGCTTCTCATGCCGATAGTGACCGTAGTCCTCGCGCCGGACTTTCAGTTCGTCGCTGAACTGCAGGAGGAGTTCCCGGTCCCGGTCGCACCCCCCACGGCCACCGTTTTGCAGCTTCCTACGGAGCGTATCGACGGACTGCTTGGGGGAGGTCACACGCTACCCACAGGTCGTGGGATGGTAAGGGTTTGGCTGAAAGCCCTCCACCGGCTTGGAAGTTCAGGTTCAAATCCCTTCTTATACCTTCAACTCCTCCAGAGACCTCTCTGTCTGAGGGGTGGTCGGCGTGATGTCGCTCGGTGTCGAGACACCGGACTCGCGGTGTCTCCACTGTGGTGCTCACGTCTCCCCTGCATTTGCACGAGTCCACGGTGACAACCAAGATCGAGCACACCGCTGTACACGGTGCGATTCGCACATCCGAATTGCGAAGGGAAGTGCGGCTGGGCTCGCTGTCACGGTTCCTGATCCCGAAATAGCCGAAGGCCGCCACGGTGGTGATTCCTCGTGAGCCACGCGTGGCTCTTCGAGGTTCGTTACTTAGGGGAAGAAGGAGCGTCCCGAGTCCGGTCCACCAAACCGGTGCGAACGCCCGAGTTCGCGTCAGGAGCACCCTCAGAGGAAAATGGGGGTGAACGGCCGTGAGCGTGAGAACCACGTATTTCGCCGCGCTGTCTCACGGGCACGTCGACCCTGCCTCCGATGCTCATGTTTTCGGGGTGGTTCGAAAGTCTACCGATTGGATAGACGAGATTGTAGACAGAAATGTTCCGGCCGTCGCGCCTCCCGAGGAACTCCTCAAATCGTTCAAGAAAGTCGAACGTGCCGCGGAGGAGAACGACGAAAGACACCCCCAGCGCGTCGCGTGGGAGTCCGTGGGGTTCGCTGAGCGGTATGAGTCGCATCTCGACACCCCCGGCGTCTCACAGGTGTTCAGCGCCCTCAGAGAGACCACCCAAGAGAATACCCTCTGGCTGGTCTGTTTCGAGCGCGATGAGCGCTGGTGTCACCGCCGTCTCTTGGCTGAGCGACTCCGCCTCGATTACGGAATCCCTCAGCGATCACATCTCGATGACGCGTGCGAGCCCGACGAGCACGATCTCGTCTCCCCTACGAACCGGCCCGCTCGCGTGTACTGTCGCTGTGGACTGAGCGCCCAAACCCTCGATACGTATCTCCGTCACCTCGGAGGAGACCTCAATGTCGGACGGTGAGGCCCCGTTCGAAATCCTCGACGAGGCAGACGCGGTCACCTCCACTGACCAGGACTCGATTACGAGTGGGGTAGATCAGTCGGAAGCCGACGCACTTCGACACGAGTCCAGAACGACTGGTGCGGACGTTCCAGACTCCGAGACGCAAGGAGAGACACCACGAACGACCTCGAAGTGGTCCGCACAGTGTCGGTACTGTCGACGAGAATTTGAGGCCACAGCTGACGCGCTTGCTCACAAGGGAGAGTGCGAATCAGAACCGATTGCTGCGTGTTGCTACTGCCAACACGTGCACGTCCGCCACCGGGACCCCACGAGCACCTGTACTCGTGCGAGCGGTTCCAGACCGCTCGCGAGCGGGAGCGCCGGAACACCCGCGCTCACGCGCATCGAGGGCACGACTCCGACCCGCTCTCCGGTCTGTTCGTGGATCCTCAGCCACACGAGTTCGCTGCGTACCTCAAGTGGGACCTTTCGGAGAAAATCGACAATCCGCTCCGGTCGTACTTCGGGCTGAACTCACTCCAGAAGGAACACGACTTCGAGCAGCACAGTCGTCTCAAAACGTCAATTTCGTTCGACGACTCGGAGTGGACTGTCGAATTCGGATTCAAAGAGTGCGGAATCGCACCACGGGACGATTCGGGATTCCGCCTCGAAGAAGTGCGTGAGTACCTGGTGTACGTCTACCCCGGTGCGTACGATTCGTGGTCTGATGCAGCTCAGGAAGCGAGACAGCGCGTCTACTATCGCATCTCTCCACGATGGCCCGATATCGAGACGAAGGAGGGAATCAAACCGATGTCGAATCCGTGTGGCATCGAGGGGTTCGACGTCGAAGTAGACGGGTCGAACTTCCACTTCTCTGAGTACCCTGAGGTACTCCAGGAAGCACTTGCTGCGCTCAGTGAGCGACAAGGCTTCCGGTTCACCTCCTATACGCCTATCTGTCCGGAGGATTTCGACCCAGAGTCGCTACACGAGTCCTCGAACATCGTTGACGCCGAGTACTACGTTCGAGTCGATAAGGACGAGACAGGGCAGGTATACGCGTATGACGGGACCCTCCACCGGATCTCGTTGTTACTCGCGTCTGACCGCGACGGGTACGCGAAGACCGTGCGCGACGACCGCGAGTGCGAGGGATATTACCACACGGCCACAATCGGATCCAAGCGCGCGGCCGCGCTGATCGGCGGTCACACGCTCGCGAAGGAGTTCAAGCACTACCACATGCGGAACCCGGATGCAGTGGAGGGCACGCCGCTGGAGAATCCCAAAGTCGCAGTCGCGTACCAGAACTCGAAGAACGACGACACACTGTACTGGTCGGACCTCTCCCGATTAGAGCGCGAACTCGATGAGGGATTGCTGAACCTCCTGGAGTGGTCGGGAATCCCAATCCGGCCGGATCATCAAGTGTTTGTCGCGGACGACTACTTCGAGCCGAGCGGTTCGCGTCGATGGCGGAAGATCCTTCGAGAGCAGCTACCGCGTATCCAAGATCGACAGGAAGAGTACGTTCTCGGAGCGACGATGAACGCGGCTCCGACCGACGCGGAGATTCTCGATCAGCTGCTCACCGATGGCGGGAGAGTGTCACCGCAGGACTTGATGGAATCTATCGGGTGCCACATCGATACGGTGTACACGGCGCTGAAGCGACTCTCTTCGATTGTTGAACACAACTACGGTGAGGTGAAACTCCGCTCGAAGTACATCGCTCAGGAAATCGTTGGGCGTATTGAGAGCGTCCGTGACGGACTCGCGACGGATTTCGAGGGAGCGCTGGGCGATCTCGTTCGGGCGGAGACGTACGAGGGTCGGGAAGACCCGTTCGTTGAATGGCTGAACGACTGGGGCGGACGCATCCAGGAGCGCGCGGACGAGCGTGACCTCCTCGACGTGGGGTTCGAGTTCGGGAGTCGGCGTTCTGCTATCGAGGTGCTCCGGTCGGGGGCGCTGAAGTGGGCTGAGGCGTCCGGTAAGAAACTCTACCGATTCGGGAACCAGTACGATGCGCGCTTCCGAGTGAAGGGAGAAGGCGCGAAGTACGTCGAATCGGTGGAGATGCTCCTCGGTGGGAAGGTGCATTTCGCCACCGCCTGAGCGGGTCCTGGAGAGAGGCATCACTATCAGTCGGTCGAGAAACCAGCGGGTTTCGCTGCTTTTTGGCAGGCGTTCACGTCCGCTCGGACGAGATCGAGACGCGGAGTTCCTCGAGCTGGGCAGCCCCGCGACTCCGAAGCCGGGGTGACCCCCCGACTTCTCCGTTAGATGTGTCCGTAAAGACGGACATGCGGAAAGGACGACTCGCGCCTTCGGCGCTCACCGATATGACCGCGACCGCACGGGGGTCGGCGCGCTTATTCGCGCGCCTCGATTGCTGGAGGTGATCGAACTCGCTGAGATGGGTGAATTTCCTCTCTCGAATCGGATATGTTGGCTTGCAGAAAAAGGTAGATTTGAAGGAGAATGGGGGGTCCCCCCTCACCTGACCTTACGTACGCGGGCGCGTGTACCGGTTCAGGATTTTTGACGAGTTCGAATGGTCACCGATTTGGTAGATAATCCGAACACCTCTATTGCTCGCCATCGAGATGCGTTCAGAGCGTATAGACGGGACCTATCTTTATCATGTACCGGGTGGGCGAGGGTAGTGAAATGGCAGAACTAGTGAAAATCAGGAAGCTTGGCGAGAACTCCCACGGTGCGAACGGCGGAATCACGCTGCCGAAGGACACGCTCCGGCTCGAAGGGTTGATCGGACCCGACGGAGATCTGGTTGAGCACCCTCACGTGCACGTGCGTTACGAGGGAAACGGCGAGTGGCACGTCGAGCGCGTGGACATGGACCGCTTCCCTGACCTGCAGAAGATGGACAACGGGGACATGAGCATCTTGGAGTCCGAACAGACCGGAGAGGAAAGTGATGAGCAGCTTGCTCGGCGCGAGAAGCTACGAGACCCGCCAACCCGTCTCTGAGCGTTGACTCATGGGGGGGACTCAAATATATTTACCGTCCTCGACTTATGCAGCAATGCTCTGTCCCGCCCTTTTCAGAGTACATGGGTTCCGATTACTCCGAATAAGACTTCCCTTCGATCACCGCAACGAACCACCCCAAGGCAATTTATCAGCATTCAATCTCTACGGTATCACGTGCTCGCATCGTTTGATGCATACTCTCACAGTTTTAGTATCAGTCTGATTATTAGAAGAGGAATACCTATTCCCAACTTGTACGATTGACCAAGAGATGCTCAAAGAGCACGTTCCAGATCGACATGCCAAGAACTATTTCGTGCTCAAATTCGTCAGCTTCCTCCTTTTCGGGGTTAGTATTGCGGCGTACATTCTTTTTCGATTCACCGGACTGGATGTCGCTGAAGTCCTTCAAGCAATCAGTATCGTCGTCAGTATCCTCTTGACAGGTGCCCTCATCGTTCTCTATCGAGACCTAAGTGTAATTCAGGGAGACCAAGTCAAGATAATGGAGGCCTCCTACACGCCTATAGTCGGAATTACGGGGTGGGAAATTGCACCAGATGTCCTGGAAGATGATCCTCCAGAACCCTTTGACCGTCTAAGATTAACTCTTTCCAACCAAGGGAATTCCCTGGCCTGTGATCTTCGAGTGATGTTCGCGATCGCCTATGATGCTGAAAAGCTACCATTCGAAGTCTGTTCCAAGGAAGTTCCGGTTAATCGCGTTAAAGATCAGTTCTGGTGGCATTCGGATATGGGCGGGGTTCTTCCAGAAGATACCACCGAAGTTGATTTCTATACCACACCGACTTTCTTGCTTTTGAATGAGGACGGTGAGGAGATGATTCGATTTGATGAGGTGGTAGAGAAACTTGCTAAAGCTGATGTTGAAGAGGCGCGACTTGCTCTCTCCCTTCGATATCAAAATGCCGCTGGCGACGAGGCTGAGATTGATTTTGCGACATTTAATGTAGATATTGAACGGTGTAAGGAGCGCGACAGCAGACTGAAATATGCGAAAAGGGGCGCTCTGTCTAGTGCTAGTGGAATCAGAGAGCAAGCTCGAACAGTAGAATAGGATACTTGGAAGGCTGACTCACCTCTACCCACTCTCGATATTGATCTGAGGGAACTCAAAGCGAGGGGTCGCACGTCGAGAAACGACGAAGCCCATCGTTGCACATCGATGTCTCAACCAGGTGTGCAACGAGCGACGAATTGACCCCCGACTAATCCAGTACTCTGCCTCGATCACCCGCTCACCTCACTCTTGTTTAAATATGTGCGAGATTTGAGTCACCGACAGAACCTAGGATCAGCGGAGGGTTGTGCAACCAGCGATGCGAATCCAGAAGACGGAAGCTCGCGAGCGTCGGTGGAAGCATCTCCGAAAGGCGACCGATAGAGGTCACACATCAACTGCCCTCGATGAAGCGGCGAACTACTACCTTCGGATGCGGGGTAACACTGGCGCGTATCCAGCAGGTCTACTCTCTGAACTCATTACTCGCGCTGAAGACGAAGGGTCACTGACTGCAGCAGAAATCGTCGAAATACTGGACTGCGACGAGCTACCGCTCAGTTATGAATCAAAATGGTCGGTGGGATAGATTGGAGTGCGACTGAGTATACGGGTGAATTCATCTTCTCGACAATCAACCGGAACAACTTTCTATAATTCTTGGAATGCTTCCATATGGACGGACTTGGGCGTGAAACAGTTGATTCGCTTGGAACAACGCTTGACGATTTGGTGGCTATTGGTCGACTTCTCGACTCACCCCGATTAGCACACATTTGGTTCACCCTCCACGTTGAGGGGAACATTGTAGTCGAAGAAACAGATAGTAATCGCTTCATGTGGAATGGACTCACCGTATCCGAACTTTCTGAGTATCTCGCAGGGGAGATCCCTCAGTCAACGCTCTACAGCGACATGAACGAACTTGAGGAAATTGGCGCAGTTTGGGTCGAAAGTGACGGTCAGCCCACGGGATATCGTGCGCGATTCTTCCAAGCCGAGGCAGAGAATATAGACAAAGTTGGTGAGAGCGGCCTCGTTGGTCCACAGATTATCGGTCTCATTGGAGAGGCATTCACCGACGATGCAGTTCAGAAGTTCGTTGAAACATACGGCCACAGTATGCTGAACGATGCACTCCAAGTCTACATCGGTTCCTTGCTTGGTGACCTGAATAGGAGCTTTGTCGAAATGTTCCCTGAGGTAGAGACGGATGATCTCGAAGCTATCGTCCCTGCAATAGAACGAATTCTCTTAGAAATGAGCCGTGATCCGCGATGGGGTATAGATTATCGGGACTCACTGTCGACGCCTGATGTGGTCGAAGAATAAACCTCATACTCAGAGAAATAGAGGATAAGCGTCCCTATCGATTGGACTCAATTCCTGTCCAATCCAGACCCGTGCCGAACGCTTATACCGCTCATCGCGTACAATAATGTACCATGGCCAGCTCAACGCGAGACGGAGACTCCCACGAAGAGGAAATCCGCCTCTGGCGTGAGGACGACTGGTGGATAGCCAGAGACGTCGAGACTGGTGTCACCACCCAGGGCCCGTCCCGAGAGACCGCACTCGCCAACCTCGACGAGGCGGTGGCTCTCCACAACGACGAGATCGGGCGAGAGCCGACTGATAAAGAACTCCGAGAGATGGGTATCGACCCCGCGGACAACACCACCGGTGATCAGGCCCCACCGGACGTTCTCGAGTAATCGATGGGGAGACGGACGTTCTCTGGCAAAGAGGTAGTGAAGGTACTGGTCAACGTCGGAGGGTTCGAGTGGCGACGAACGACCGGGGATCACGCCCAGTTGTACTACAAGCATCCGACCAATGAGGACGACCGCCGACGGGTTACCGTCCCACTACACGACGAACTTAGGACGGGAACCCTTCGGGGTATCGCTGAGAGCGCCGGAGCGCAGGATTTCGACGCATTCTGTGAGTGGGTCGATCGCAACGCGTAGCCTTCTGCAGTTTCGGCTCTGTTGAACTCCTTAGTGCTTGACAGAATTCGCGTGAGACATACAGAGGGATGAGTTCAGCAATCGGAGGCCATTCGTTTCACGCTATTCAGAGAGAAACAACCGGTAAACAGGGCGTGCGTATGTTGTTTACTCAGCTTCGCCTACAATCGCTACTTGACGAATTATCTCGAGTTCGTCACCTCGCAATTCGCCCCAGTAAATCTCTCCATCTTCGTTTTCGAACAACTCTGACCTCCCACTCCCCAGACCAGTTGTGAACTCAACAACTGCGAAGTATTCCCAACCTTCGTTCTGTAGTCCACGAACATCTTGGTAGTCAGCCGATCGAATGGGAGCAACTTCCGAGGCCTTCGCCTCCCAGAACGAGTTTTCTTCATCTTCGCCATCCCGGCGAATCTGGAATTCGATTTTACATTTGTCTCCACTAGCGTACGGCTCTAAATCGATTAGAGAGTCCACTCTTGGTTCTACTCACCAGCCATAATTAGTGCTTTCACTGTACGATGCAATTCAGCCACTGTGATTTGGAGAGTGTTCGTGTGACCGACTTGCGCCCTGTATTCAGCACGGCCTCAAATAAACTATCAGCGACTGAGGATTTTAACGGAGCCACAGTTTCACTTTCACCCTCCGCGCATGGCTTAGCACTATTTACAATTCGTCCAGAGTCCTTCTCGATGGAATCACCAGTTGCAATCCTGCCACTCGACAAGGCGAGTCTCGTCTATCAGCATCCGACAGACGAAATTTTCCTGATTCACACCGACGGCGAAATCGTCCGTATCCTTCGCAAAGAATCAGGCTACCACGTCCAGCGTCGGAACGAATACTCGGTCTCGTGGTCCGCAGGGCCGTGGTTCGAGCGGGCCGGAGATGCACTCGAAGCCGCGGCCGACATGCAAGCGTTCGGCTTCCGACGCGGTGGAGTCCCCTCGAACCTACTCGAACGGAGCGGGATGCTCGAAACGGCCCCAGTGGAGATCGAGCCGCTCGACCTCGGAGGAATCATCGTCGACTGGTCCGAGCAGCTGCCGGTGACGCTCCACATGACGACTGGCGAGTACTGGCGGTTCCGCCACGAGTACGACGCCGAGGCGTACCTCCTCGAACACCGAGCCGATGCTGCCGATTCGTGGGAAACCATCGACCAGCGTCACCGCGATTATGCTACCGGCGACGCGGCGGAGATGCTCGCTGAGCATGTCGGTGTAGAATTGGTGGCTCCGCCGATGAGTGAGAAGATTCGGGAGCATCTCGACGGTAGGGAGTTAGAGCTAGCGGAGATCGACAACCACAAACTCGACGATGCAGCTATGGAGCGATTTGGGATGCAGGGGGAGACGCTGGATTTCTAGTGTTTTTGAAGAGGTTAAGATACAATTGTCACCATGAAAGCGAGTACTCACACAAATATTTGCCCTTCAATGGCGGCTCCGTTGTTATCCTTCGGGAAATCATCCTGGAGGGCATTTAGTACTGCATAGGCGGCAAATAGACTGTCGTGAGCGTCATCCGATTTTCGACATATGTCGCGGATTGAATTGTTGATTTTGACACCTCTGTTCCGAAGTCCATCAACATTCGACTCCCGGCGCTCCTTCGACTTCGGTTGGTTCTTGTATCCTTGTCTATAGAATCCCAGTAAGCTCAACGTGGCCGCTGGATACACCTCTATCAACCAAGGACTTTTATTAACGCGAGTTTGGAGTGGTAGAGCTCTAGCACCGCCCTTCGTGATTAATGGAGCTAAGAGGTCACGTTGGCCATATAATGTCTGATATTGAATCTGCGGACTATACGGGCACTGCCCCCCGTACTTCCAGTCCGTTTCACGGCGAAGATATCGAGCTCCTGTAGCAGACTCAGCACGCCCAACACGGTTTTTACGAAACCGTTCGGCCGAATGATTGTCGAAGTAGTTTTGAAGTGTATCTAAATACTCGGGCCAAGTGTTATCGCCGATAACCGGTTCTGGCAAACTAAACGGAAAATCAAACCCAAAAACGGCAGATGGATGGGATCTAACTAAGTCTCTGAGTTCGTTGTAGACGGTATCACGACTCGGGTTGGAAGAGAGATTAAATCGGTCAATGGCCGAGCGACAAGACTCGATTTTAAACCCACCGGTATTATACCGTGCCTCCGTAATCCAAATGCTTCGCCCTGGAGTTTGAGAACCGCTAAAATCAACACCAAACATGTGGGTCCGTGTTAGGGACATACCACACTCGTTGAGGCCAATCTTATATATTTTGAGGGAATGTCTCTTTAGCAATCATCTCTAAGAAGCCAATCAGTGCGAAATCTCCGATCACTATCTATTGTCTTCGTAATCGCGGGAGTTCTCGCTCTCGTCCGTTTTACGCTACCAACAAACACGCAGGTTGCTCTCGCGTTCAACCACCAGAACCCCTCCCTCTACGCCCTCTGGACATCGGCACTCGTCCACGAGAGCAACGCCCACCTCTTCAACAACCTCAGAGGCTACCTGCTCACCGCTCTCCCGGCGTACGCCGCCTTCGCGCTCCTTGATCAGCGCCGAAAATTCTGGGTGACCACAGTCGCGTTCCTGGTGATTGTCCCGCCACTCGCCACAGGACTGAGCTTTCTCGTCTTCGACTACAAGGGAATCGAACTCATCTACAGCCGGGGATTCTCCGCAGTCGTCGGTGCGTACGCGGGACTCGCAATCATCGCCGGTCTTCAGCTCGTTGAGGAAGCTCCGAACACTGAGATAGGATACTATATTTGCGCCAACTACGGGCTTGTTCTCTTCGCTGTCTTCGCTCTCGAATTCCCCGATCTCCGGTTACTCTTCGGGATTCTGTTTTTCGTTTCGGTCTTAGTACTCATCTGGGGGTTCCGCAGGGAGATTGTGGCCGACCCGACGGAGGTGGGTACGTGGTTCAAGGAGAATACGGTCGTTGGAGCCGTAAGCGTGGTTGGGTTCTTGTCTGGGGTGCTTATCGTACTGGGATTATTCCCTAGTGAGGTGGCGCAAGGGGGGACCCTAGTGAACTTCGTTGGACATGGAGTAGGGATTATCTTTGGATTACTGGCTGGACTAAACGTACTCTAGTTTCATTCATCTGGTTTCTCATCTTCCTGAGACATCGAACGTCCGCAGTCGGGACAGTGATTCTCGTGACCGCTTAGTAGACTTCCACAGTCTGGGCACTGATCATACCTGAATCGCTTTGCACAGAGTACAAGACCGTATAGAGAACTCACGGTCATGATTGCGGGGGTAGCATACCATATGTCAAATAGTATCGCCCGAGTTTTGTCCCAAGTAGTTGCATTTTCCAAGTAGATAACCTGAATGGGTTGATATTGTAGTATCGAATCATCAAGTGAAAATGTCTGTTGCATTGAAAAATATATGATGCCACCCAGCACAGCGAATATAGCAAAAAATACTGTTAATTTGAATAGATTATCCACGTGGAATTCGTCAGAAAAGGTTTCCGAATGTGCATCAGTAAGTAAATTTTTTGATATCCCAATTATTTTTTGATAACCAATTTGAGCGACCCATGTCCCAGCTAATCCAATTATTGCAGTTGGGAGGATTCCAAGTGGACCTGTCGGGAAGATCGAGGCAATAACCGCTACATGTACAACGGCGATAACTGCATAAATTACGATGAGTAATGCAAGTGATGCCGTAACTAGACGAAGCAAAAGTATTTGTTGGTCGATTATTTGATTAATATTGGTGTCTTTGTTAATCATTCAATGTGGGATAATTCTTCGGCGTCGATCTCACCCTGCAGGTACTGCTCACCAGTGTTAGTTATTCGGTATACACCATTGCCAAGATGTTTCAACAACCCGTAACTGGCGAGCTTTCTGCAGCGCTCGCCGATGTACTGGCGAGTAAATCGAACAGATCCGCTATCCTCCATTTTTTTAGGCGTACTTGTTTCAGTACTCGATAAATATTCTAAGATTCGGTCATCCGCAATCGTCATCCAATCCGCCGAATATCGCATTAGAGCGAATCCCACCTACAAGACGATGGAGCCTTTGAATAGTATCTATAATTTCTAAAATAGTGTATATATTTTTAAGTAAACTATATCTTACTACTCGCGTGTTTGACCTGTACGGTAGCTACACGCGGACCTGACCATCGGTTGGGTCCACCTGAGAATGAAGCGGACCCAGTGCTGGGACACTGACCCGCTGTGGCTCCCGTATTCAGGTACGGAAGCATGAACGCGAACGCTACGCGGGGTATTGAAAGCCCCGCCCGACCGCACGCACCGACTACTGAGCAACCGTTTACTTTCACCGACAGAGTCACCGATTTCTCCGGGACCGTCCCCAGAATCGGCCCGTTTCACTTTCACTCACCGCGTTTGGGTTCCGCCTTTTAGGGGGAGTCCATCAGAACTGACCGCGATGAGTCGGCAGGTTATCGAACTAGACGATGAAGTTGACCGCTGGAAGTGGGTGTGCCCGAAGGGACACCGTTCGTGGGAACCGACGAACCACCACTTCTGGTGTGCGAAGTGTGCAAGCCATTACGAAGCGGACGGCGTTTTCCACCAGCTGCGGAATCTCGCGACGGGTGACCTCTACGAGCGCGACGAAGTGGAGCTACAGACACCCGCCGGTCCCTACAGCGATCGATTCGGACAGGAGGGATCGGCGTGAGCGACCTCGACGAAACGACCGACATAGACGAGTACGTTGAAAAGAATCGCGAGAGCCTCGTTCGAGTGCTTCGACACTCGAACGATACCTACGCCCGAGCGTGTGCTTGGGCGCTCCTCGACGCGGGCTCTGACCCACCGGACATCGAGCAACTCGAACGTGAACTCCAGACGCTCAAGCAGGAGGGGTCCGCGTGATAGACGCCACCTCAGAGCGAGTCGATGAATCGCTGAACCTGGGACTGCAGGTTGGGGTTGTCCTCCAGGACCGCGAGCACCTCTTCGCGTTCCTCGATCTCATCCAAGACGGTCGGGTCGTTCTGAGCGATTCGGAGGATAGCACGCTGGACCCGGCGCTCGTCGGTCCGAAGTCGTTCGACTGCAGCGGGTTCGAGCGCTTGCTCACACCACACGCAGAACTCCTTCTCGCGTGGGGTGTCTCGCCCGCACCGCGGACATTCGACCGGTCCGACCGGGTCAGGCTTGTCTTCTTCAGCGACCTCGATTCCGTGGATCCGCGCGAGTTCGTTCTCCGCGGCATCTCCGAAGACCGCGATATACCGGGCGGCGACCTGACTCCCGCGCTTCCATCCATGGTGCTCTTCGAGGTGTGCCTGACTCATACCTTGGCTGGCGAGATACGAGGCGGAGGATTTCCGGAAGTTCGTGAGGTTGACCGGCCGGGTCACCTCGGCGCGTTCCGCGGACTCTTCGAGCGCCTTCTTGAACATGTTGAACGAGAGGGAGTCGACGGAGTGGAGCTTCGACCAGAGCGGCGCGCTCGGGTCATCTCTGTCCGGGTGGTCGTGGAGCCACCGCTGCAGGTACGGAACGCTCGGGATGAGCGTCACGGTTCGCTGTCCCTGCTTGCCATCGACAGTCAGCCGGAGACCGTGGCGGTGATCGGTTACGTCCCGAATCTGCAGCTCTCGGAACTCACCCGACCGAAGACCAGAATCCCACGCGACGGCGATCATGGCTGCGTCGCGGTTGTTGTGCGTCTCCTCGATCATCGGAAGTACGTGCTCCTGCCAGTGGAGCATATCCCGCGGGTCGGGCTCGGGATTGTAGCTGGAGGAGGTAGTGGCCGATACCCAACTGATGCTCTCCGGCGGTTCTTGGCCGTCGGTGACGTGCTTCCCGAAGACGCGGAGGGC
The DNA here is from genome assembly GCF_002906575.1 of Salinigranum rubrum. Taxonomy (NCBI): domain Archaea; kingdom Methanobacteriati; phylum Methanobacteriota; class Halobacteria; order Halobacteriales; family Haloferacaceae; genus Salinigranum; species Salinigranum rubrum. Next base: position 1,173,922 of record NZ_CP026309.1, on the reverse strand, counting down.
GACGCGGTAATCTCGGTTGGTCTCCTCGTTGTCGTACTCGCGGTTCACCCACCGGACGATCTCTTTGGTTGCATCCCGATCCTCGAGTGCATCGGCGAGTCCACCGACCTTCTCGGCGATAATCGTGCAGTGTCGCAGGAGTTTCTCGTGGCGGTGGTCGGAGTAGTCGCTCTTACGGAGGAACATTTCGTCACTGAAATCCAGGAGTACCTTCCGGTCCGACTCGGAGAGTTGGTCACTCTCCGGAATTCGCTCGCTACGGAGGATCTCCAGACTCCTCGTTGGGTCCATACTGAGAGAAAGTCCTCTTTTTATAAAATTCTTATTTGCGGATTTGAACTCCGAGTTCAAATCCCTCCACCGGCTCTTTCTGCCGAACGAAGTGAGGCTGAAGAGCCTCGCGTGGAGGGATTTGAATCAGGGAGTGAAGCGAGCGTCAGCGAGCGGAACGACCGTGGTTCGAATCCCGCAATCGGGTGACCCGACCGATAACTATCACTCGTCCTTGCGATTATACACAACAATACATAATGATTGATGCATTCATAGCGTAATATTTGTTCTAATCAGCATATTGTTCACGCCTCACGTTAACACACATCCATGAGACGACACGCAAATCGGACGCCGAACCCACGTCGGTCCCTCCCGTCACGCCGGCCCGACTCGACGCCGACCAACCCCACCCACTCATGAACGTCGACCGTATCACGCTCATCACGCTCATCACGCTCATCACGCCGAACGACGAACCGAACATCGACCTCGACCTCGCTCGCGACGAGGGGTACGTTCACGAGCGGGAGACGCACGTCTCCGTCTCGGTGCCGGCCGCGGCGGTCGGCACGGACGACGTCGAGGACTACCCGATCACCGTGTCGGGCGGTCGGCCCGCCGATGGAGCGCTCGGTCGTTCGAGTCGAACGTTCACGTACTCGGGCGAAATCGTCGAGGTCTCGACGAGACACTGTCACGTCGCCGGTGACCGCCTGCGGTTCAGGTGCGAGCCCGGCTCGCTGCGCAGCAGACACCCGAGGACCGCGCCACGGGGAACGCTGTCGTGAGCGACGGCTATCACCACGGCGTCGCCGCGCTCCCGAGCGAGTTCGTGAGCCTCGCCCTGTACGACGACGCAGCGCACACACGAGGAGTGAGTGGCTCGTCCGCAGGTCCGCTCACGCTTCAACTCGCCGCTTCCCCACGGTGCTGAATCGGGAGATGGAGACGACACCCACGAAGCGCGTCGACCGGCCACGAGTCACGACGACCTAAAGACAACTCGGCCGCGAATAAATATAATCCACCCGACAGGTATTAGCGGCTCTCACTCGTTCGTGGCGGTATGGACGAAGGTGCTCCGGTCACAGAGCTGATGTCGACGAACATCCGCACGGTCACCCCCGAGACGACTATCACGGGGGCGGCGGAGACACTGGTCAAGGAGGGAATCGGGTCGCTGGTCGTCGTCGACGACACGGACCACCCGGTGGGAATGTTCACGACGACCGACCTCGCACGGGCCGTCTCGGACGGCAACCCGGCGACGGAGACGACCGTCGGGGAGTACATGACCGAGGACTTCTACACGCTGAACGCGGGCAACGGCGCTCGCGACGCGGCCGCCAAGATGATCGGTAGGGGCGTCCACCACCTCCCGGTCGTCGACGACGACGGAGCCGTCATCGGGATGGTTTCGACGATGGACATCACGTCCTACCTCTCGTACCGGACCGCGACCGATATGACCTGACCGGAGAGCGAAAGTCGAACGGCGCGGTGACGCCGCAAGCGCCGTCGTCGCCACTCCACACCGCTTAACTGCCCCACTCGCCAGGGGAGAGTATGCTCACGTTCGTTGGTCTCGGGCTCTACGACGAGCGCTCGGTCACCGTCGAGGGCCGGGAGGCGCTCCGACGCGCCGACCGCGCCTACGCGGAGTTCTACACCAGCCGACTCGTCGGCACCACGGTGGAAGCGCTCGAAGCGTACCACGGCCAGGAAATCGAGGTCCGCGACCGCGCGGGGGTCGAACAGCACCCCGAAGAGATGCTCGACGCGGCCGCGGAGGAGAACGTCGTCTTCCTCACCGCGGGCGACACGATGATATCGACGACGCACGTCGACCTGCGGATGCGCGCCGAAGGGCGCGGCATCGACACCCGCGTCGTCCACGGTGTGACCGCCCAGTCCGCGGCGTCGGGGCTGACGGGACTCCAGAACTACCGCTTCGGCAAGGCCGTCACGCTCCCGTTCCCGTACGCTCACGGCGGGGAGGGCGTGCCACCGTCCGTGGTCGAGTCCATCGAGGCCAACCGCGAGCGCGGCCTGCACACGCTCGTCTACCTCGACATCAAGGTGGGGGACGTACCGGGCAAGGAGAGCGCCGAAGACGAGTTCATGACGGGCGACGTCGCCGCAGGGCTGCTGGCGGAGTGGGAAGACGCCCTCGGAGTCGTGGTCGCCCGCGCGGGGAGCCCGGCTCCGACCGTCGTCGCCGGCCGACTCTCCGCGCTCGCCGAGCGGGAGTTCGGCGGACCGCTCCACCTGCTCGTCCTCCCGGGGACGCTCCACCATCTCGAAGCCGACGCGCTGCTGGCGCTCTGTGGCGCACCGGAAGACGCGGTCGAGGCGCTGCTGGCGTAGACGGGGGGAGCGACCCGACAGCCCACTCGGTACTTGAACGGGTGACCTGGTCGGCACCGGGATTCAACAGCCGACGACGGATACGTCGTATCCGATGAAACCACGATTCAGAAGGGCCGGGGTTCGGTCGGGAACCGGCCGATCGACCGTGAGCAGCAGACGTCCCGTCCAGTGGGGTGTCCGGGCGTGAACTCGGCGATCGTCTTCGGCTTCGGGACCATGATCGCGTGGGGTTTTTGGATCACGTTCGGGGAAGTCGCATCGAACAGTATCGACCCCGTGACCGCCGCCGCGATCTCCTACGTCGCCGCGGCGGTCATCACGACCGCGTACGCGCTCTTCTCCGACGCCTCGCTCGCAGTGACGAACAGGGGACTCCTGTTCGCCACGGTTTCGGGAATCGCCGCCGCGGTCGGCGTCGTCTCGACGTTCATCGGCGTCTCCATCGGTTCGACCGCGGTCGTCTCGACCATCGGTGGGATGTACTTCGTGACGGCGACGATCATCGGTGTGATCGCGCTCGGCGACTCCCTCTCGATCACACAGGTCGCCGGTATCGGGCTGGTGATCGTCGCGCTCGTCCTCATCAACCTGTGAGAACGCCGACCGCGACTACTCCACGTCCTCGCCGCCGTCGGGCACCCGCGGGAGGTCCAGTTGGCGGGCGAGGTCGTACTCGTCGCCGGTCACCATGAAGAGGACGTCCTCGATGACGGTGAGGAGTTCGGGAAGCTCTCGGACCACGAGGTAGATGACCGCGACGAGCGCGAAGACGGCCCCGACCTGCGAGATGACGCGGTCCGAGAGGAAGAAGGACACGCGGTACGGGTCCGAGGACCCGAAGAGGAACAGTACCTCGTCGACGAACCACTGCATGTACTGGTTGCCGAAGACGATGCCGATGAACGTCACCCGGACGAGGTTGAGCGCGTAGATGATGGGGATCGAGATCGCGAACGCGCGGAGCTTCCTGTCGAGGGGTGCCCGGACGGCGGCGATGAGGCCGGCGAAGATGGCCATGCTGCCGAGGCCCGTACACGCGAGGACGACGGTGTACTCCAGCCGGTGGCCGTTCGGTTCGACGTAGCGGTAGGTGTTCATGTACCCTTCCGGTCCCGGAATGAGCGTCGGCGAGTACCCGAGCAGGTTGGTGAGGAAGCCGGTCTGGGCGGCGACCGTCTCGATGAGGACCTGTCGCGGCGCGGGGAGCGATAGCCCGGCGACGGCGATGGCGGGGATGGTCTCGAACGGGAGGTAGACGAGGCCCATCGCCGCGACGGCCCGCGAGAGCACGAACAGCGTGTCGCGGCCCGAGTAGACCAGGTAGCCGGCGTACAGACACGCGGGGACGGCCGCGAGCGAGAGAAAGCCCTCGACGTAGCTCTTGTGGCTGAAGGCGAACCAGGGGACGAGTTGGGCCCAGAAGACGGCGAAGCCGCCCCAGGCCGCCGTCGTCACGAGGCGCGCCTGGTCGCGGTCGCGGTCGACCAGCAGCGCGCCCGTGGTGAACAGGAAGATGACGGCCCACCCGAGCAGGTCAGAGAGCAATCCCGGCATACAGCCCTGAAATGTGCGTCTCGAACTAAAGTCCTTGTCGTTAGTGACGCTTCGTTTGCACGACTATCACGGTGTTGACACGGCTCGTGAGGCGTGTTCTCGCGGGACACGGGGTCGAGCGCCGGAGGGAACGGAGACGAAAAAGCAGCGCCGTGAGAGCGAGTACGCGGCCCGCGGGACTCAGAACGGGAACAGCGAGTCGGCGTCGGGGTCGCGCTCGATGAGTTCGATTTCGTGGCCGTCCTGGTCCTTGGTGAACGCGTACATGTCGTCGCAGTCGGCGGGGTCGCGGTAGTCGGGTGCCTCGCGCACCATGAGTTGGTCCCAGTCGTCGTGGAGGTCGTCGATGCGGACGCAGAGGTGGCCCCAGGCGTCGCCCATCGTGTACGAACGGCCGTCGTAGTTGTAGGTGAGTTCGACCGCCATCGCCTCTTCTGAACTCCCCTCGGGCTTCATGAAGTAGTTGGCGAAGGTGTCGGACTCCCAGCGCCCGGTGTGTTCGTACTCGAACTTCCGGGTCCAGTAGCCGAGCGCATCGTCGGCGTCCTCGACGCGGATCATCGTGTGGTCGATGCTCCACTTCGCGCCGTGGTCGCGCTTGACGATCTCGACCTCGTGGCCGTCGGGGTCCTTCACGAACGCGTAGCGGCCGCCACAGGACTCGGGGTCGCGGTAGTCCTCGACGCCCTCGTCCATCAACTGCTGGTAGGAGGACTCGAGTTCGTCCTCGGGGACCCGGACGGCGATGTGCCCCCACGCGTCACCCATCTCGAGGTCGGAGTCGTCGTGGTTGGCGGTGATTTCGAGCATCGCACCCTCCTCGTGCATCTCCTCGGGCCCGAGGTAGACGATGGTGAACCCGTCGCCCTCGTGGCGGTCCTTCTCCTCGTAGTCGAGGTGTGTCTGGTACCACTCCAGGGAGGCGTCGAGGTCCTCCGTCCGAATCATGACGTGATCGAGTACTCCGGACATCGTGTCAATCCACGTGCGCGTGCGCGAAAAAGGGTGTGGTACCGGACGAGACCGCTCTTTTTACACTGGGCGAGACCGCCCTGTCCGGGCCGTTCGCGCCGTGCGGTGGCGGTCGGCCTCGTCTCCGGGTGCTACAGGTACGACCCGTCGTACTCCTCGCCAGGAGTGTGCGTGTTGCCGCAGTTTTGACACTTGAGTCGTTCCATGCTGTCCATCGTGACGGCCGTCTCGCCGCAGTTCGCGCAGTAGTAGCCGTGTGCTTCCTGGCGGGACTCGTCGGCGTACGTCAGCACGAACGGGCCTTCGGTTCCCTGGAGGAGGTCCTCACCGAGGTGGACGGTTCCGTCGTTTTCGTCCGTCACCGTGTCGGGGAGGTCCGCGCTCTCGACCGCCGACGGGTCGTCCGTCTCGGACGCGTCGTCCGCCTCTGCGGCCCCCGTCGCTCCCGCCTCCGACTCCGACTCGGTCGCGGTGCGCTCGGCGTACTCGTACTGGACGGTCTCTCGGCCGCCGATGTCGACCGTCCGCTCGTCGACCTGCCGGAAATCGAACCGCTCGAAGAACGCCCCGGGGACGTGTTCGACGAGAGGACGATCGCCCGCACCTCGTCGCACCGGTCTTCGAGTTCCTCGACAGCGTGCTCGAAGAGCGTGGTTCCGACGCCGCGGCCCCGGCGCTCTGGGTCGACGTGGAGCCAGCGAACGACGCCGTACTCGTTCTCGACGCTCGTTTCGACGAAGCCCGCGACGACGCCGTCGACCTCACCGACGGCGATGTCGGCGTCCGGGTCCTCCGAGCGCGCGCGGAGCGTGTCGCCCGCGAACTCCTCGTCGTGGATTATCTCGATGTCGTTGGGGCTCAGCGCGTACGACGCGGTCATGGAACTCTCGGCGACCTCCACGACCCGTTCTGTATCCCGTGGCTCGAAGGGCCGGACGGACGGTCCGTCACTCATCGCTCAGTCCTCCCGCCACTTGTAGACCTCTTCGGAGCCACAGTCGGGGCACTCGGTCGGTAGTCCGTCGTCGAGTTCACCCATCTCCCCACACTCCTCGCAGCGCCACATGAGGTAGCCCTCGCCGAACTCGTGGCCCGGTTCGTGTTCCTGTTCGGACGAGTCGAGGTCGCTCTCGGCGGCGTCGACTCGCTGTGACTCCGTGTCGAGGCTGTCGACGTCGACGCGACCCTCGTCGTCGATGTCGCCGGTGTCGACGTCGACGTCGATGGCGACCTCGAACCCCTCGGCCGTCATCCCGGTGACGACGCCCAGGACGTGCTCTTCGTGGTCGAACACGACGGTCCCCTGTTCGATCGGTGTCGTCTCGTCAGTTGCTGCGGATTCGCTCATGTCTCGCCGTTACGGGGTGAGAGACATACCGTCCGTGCTTGCGAATCGACACCTCGACGGACCGGCCACAGAGCGATGCGAACACGGGGGGTGACGCTCACGACCACACGGCCTGGAACCGCCGCTTCGCCGCGGGCCAGTAGAGCCCCCAGGCGACGACGACGAACGCGAGCGTCCCGAGCGGCCACGCCGTTCGGTACGGCTGGACGGAGAAGCCGCGTGCGAGCGACAGTTGGGCCACACCCGCGACGACCAGCAGCCCACCCGTGACGCGGGGGTCCTCACGGCCGAAGGCCAGGCCAAAGAACCCGCTCACCACGGCCCCGACGTAGCAACAGACGCTGACCGGCCACGCGTAGATGTAGCCCGGCAGCCCCTGCGTGTAGCGGAAGAAGAAGTCCCAGATGTACGTCGCATGCGGGGGCTGGGTGTTGAACAGTCCCCACGCGAAGACGAACGTCGTCCCGCCGTTCGAGAACGTCTGGACCGACCACGGGAGCGCACAGAGGAGACAGAGGACGACGAACGAGGCGCGGTCGGTCCGGTCGGACATGTGGGGGAGTTGGCGTCGCCGGACAAAAGCGCTCCGCGGTGCGTGTGAGATGTGAGAGAGTGTGAGCGCCGAGTGTGAGATGAGAGGGAGCGTGAGCGCTGAAAGTCACTTCCGCGCGACGATGCGCATGACGTCCTCGTCGGCGAGTTCGTGTCCGCGTCCGACCTGCTGTTCGTCGTGTTTGGCGCTCGGCCCCGTCACCCGGGCGAAGCGGAACCGCTCGTCGAAGTTCCCACCCAGGTTGTGCAGGGCGTCCTCGACGGTGTTCTCACCCTTCTTGAGGACGAGCGGTTCCTCGTAGTCGACGCCGCGGCCCGGCTTGTCCATGTAGACGCGGATGAGCCCCAGAGAGTCCCACATCTTCTGTTTCAACGCGTCGAGGCCCTTCTCCTCCTCGGCGCTGATGAAGACGGCCTCCTCGGGGTCGATGCCACACTCACGGAGGTTCTCCTCCACCGTGGGGAGGTAGTCGCGGTCGATGAGGTCGGCCTTGTTCACCGCGACCATCGACGGCAAGTAGACGCGGTTGTCCATGATGCCGTCGATGAGTTCGTCGATGTCACAGTCGCCGCGGACGGTGACGTCTGCGTTGACGAAGCCGTGCTCGCGGAGCACGCCCTTGATGGTGTCCTCGTCGAGCGAAACCGAGTCGCTCTTGGTGACCCTGATTCCCCCTTTGGCGGTCTTGTTTATCGAGAGGCTCGGCGGAGAGGTGTCGAGTCTGACCTTGTTGTAGTACAGTTCCTCGCTGAGGCGTTCGTACTTCTCTATCTCGAACACCGAGAGCATGAACACGACGAGGTCGGCCGTTCGAACCACCGAGAGGACCTCCTTCCCGCCGCCGCGCCCGCCCGCCGCGCCCTCAATGAGCCCCGGAACGTCGAGGATCTGGATGTTTGCACCGTTGTACTTCAACATCCCCGGATTCACGTTGAGCGTGGTGAACTCGTACTCGCCGACCTCGCTGTCGGCGTTCGTCAGGGCGTTGATGAGCGTCGATTTGCCGACGGAGGGGAAGCCGACGAGCGCCACGGTGGCGTCGCCGGTCTTCTCGACGGCGTAGCCGTGGCCACCGCCCGCGGAGGATTGGTTCTCGAGTTTCTCCTTCTTCTCCGCGAGCTTCGCCTTCAGCCGGCCGATGTGCTGCTCGGTCGACTTGTTGTAGGGCGTGTTCGAGATCTCCTCGCGGAGTTCCTCGATCTCCTCCTCCAGTCCCATCGTCCGACGGTCGGTCACGCCCGTCGAAAAACCTGTTCATTACGACGCTGTTCGATGGGCGACGTTCCGGGCACGCATGGCAGTGCTGATCAGTGCGTGAACGTACGATCGTCGGGTTGGTGTTCGAGTCCTGACACGGACAGCGCGGTCGTCAGGGCGGTGAAGACACCGCCCTCTCTTGCAGCAGTCGGCGCGCGGAAGTGAGCGAGCATCGCGAGCGAACGGCGCGCGAGGTCTTCGTGAGGGAGCCGAACGAATGGCTCGGAGCGACGCAGTCGCTCCGGTGGGCCGGCTCGCGGCTCCGTCCGCGAGCAAACCGGCTGGGGAGGACCGAGGCTGCGGTCCACCGCGCCCGCGCCCTGCACGGTCTTCTCACGTAACCGGCCGACTCTTCGAACCTGAATCGACCCGACTCGTACCTGAATCGACACCCATTCACGAGATGACACACCGGCCCCACCGAACACCAGCGTACGAGGACCGAAGCGCTTCTTACCGTCCACTCCTCAGACGAGGTATGGACGAGCAACCGGGGCTCTCAGAACAGTACCGGATGGCCAGCCCGTGGCCGATCTTCATCGCGCTGGGGATTCCCATCGCCGAACTCGGTATTCTCTTCGACCTCTTTCCCCTCTCGGTCGGCGGGCTCGTCCTCTTCTGTGGCAGCGTCTCGGGCCTCCTCCAGGAGGCGGGCTACGTCGAATCTCCGTGGCGAGCGCTCGGCGTGCTCGCTGCCGTCCTCCTCGTCGTCGGCGTGGCGTTCGTCTTCACCGACCTGCGCCTCGTCACACGGGGGTACGCCATCATCGTCACCGGCGCTCTTCTAGTACTCGGGGCCGTCGCCGGCGAACTGTTCGTCCACGACGACGCCCCGGCGGTCTGAGTTCGCCCCCCGCACCGCGCGCCGACCGGTGAGCGAGAATCGACAACCTATTTGAGCGGGGGTCCTCACCCGAGAGTATGGCGAACGAGACGAACGAAATCTTCGACCGGGATACGATACTCGACCTGGTGGTGAACATCATCCCGCTGTTCATCATCTTCTTCTTCATCGTCGCGTTCATCGTGTTCAACCCGTTCGGCGTCGAGACGCTCGCGACCGGCATCCAGTTCGGTCTGCTCATCGCCCCGTTCATCCTGCTTGCCATCCTGACGTACATCTCCGGGAAGGCCATCTCGGGGGCCGAGAAGAACTACACCGTCTACCTGCCGGGGCAGGCGACCGTGTCGGGCGCGAAGCCCCTCCACGACCTCGAAGCCGAGGCGGAGGGCGACGAACCGCAGCTCGAAGCCGGCGACGAGCAGTCCGAGACCGAGTCGTAACCCGAACCCTCCTCGACGCGTCCGCGTCGCTCTCCCCGGTGGAGACGATTCCGCCCCGATGCAGCCGATACCGAGACGACGTCTCCGCCTCGTAACGGCACAGAGCGGGGTCGAGCGTCCGGAACGACACGACGGGCTCCGCGGGCGGGAGACCACCCTACGGCGTGCATCCCGAACCTTTCATTACCCTCCAATCCTCAGCCACACGTATGGACGTTAACGGACAGCTGGCGTCGGCTCTTCTCCAATCGTCGTCCGGCGGTTCGGGGATGAGTGGACAGCTAGCGTTGACGGTTCTCATGGGGGTGTTCCTCGTCGGCGTCGCCGTCTGGCTCGCACGGGTCGAGAACTGGCGCACGTACACACCGCTGGCCGGCGGTGGCTACGGCGGCGAGGGCTCCTACGTGTCGAGCGAGAAGCCCGCGGGGCTCATCCGCTGGCTCACCACCGTGGACCACAAGGACATCGGGATGCTCTACGGCGCGTACGCCGTCGTCGCGTTCGTGGTCGGCGGGCTGATGGTCACGCTGATGCGGGTCGAACTCGCCGACCCCGGCATGACGCTGCTCTCGAACACGTTCTACAACTCGCTGTTGACGAGCCACGGCATCACGATGCTGTTCCTGTTCGGGACGCCCATCATCGCGGCCTTCGCGAACTACCTCGTCCCGCTCATCATCGGCGCGGACGACATGGCGTTCCCGCGCATCAACGCCATCGCCTTCTGGCTCCTCCCCCGGCCGCGCTGCTCATCTGGGCCGGCTTCTTCCCCATCCCCGACCTCATCCCCGCCCAGACGGCGTGGACGATGTACACGCCGCTCTCCTCGGGCGTCGGCTCGGGCAATCAGGCGAACGCCGGCGTCGACCTGATGCTTCTCGGTCTGCACCTCTCGGGCGTCTCGGCGACGATGGGTGCCATCAACTTCATCGCGACCATCTTCACCGAGCGCGCCGAGGAGGTCACCTGGGCGAACCTCGACATCTTCTCGTGGACCATCCTCACCCAGTCGGGGCTCATCCTCTTCGCGTTCCCCCTCCTGGGCAGCGCCATCATCATGCTGCTCATGGACCGCAACTTCGGCACGACGTTCTTCTCGGTCGACGGCGGCTACATCCTCTGGCAGCACCTCTTCTGGTTCTTCGGCCACCCCGAGGTGTACATCCTCGTGCTCCCGCCGATGGGCATCGTCTCGTACGTCCTCCCGCGCTTCGCGGGGCGTCGCCTCTTCGGCTTCAAGTTCGTCGTCTACTCCACGCTCGCCATCGGCGTGCTTTCCTTCGGGGTGTGGGCGCACCACATGTTCGCGACGGGCATCGACCCCAGACTGAGAGCGTCGTTCATGGCGGTCTCACTGGCGATTGCGATACCCTCCGCGGTGAAGACGTTCAACTGGATCACGACGATGTGGAACGGCAAGATCAGATTGACGACGCCGATGCTGTTCTGTATCGGCTTCGTCTCTAACTTCATCATCGGCGGCGTCACGGGCGTCTTCCTCGCCTCGATCCCCGTCGACCTCGTGCTCCACGACACGTACTACGTCGTCGGGCACTTCCACTACATCGTCATGGGTGCCATCGCCTTCGCCGGCTTCGCGGGGCTGTACTACTGGTTCCCGCTCTACACCGGCCGGATGTACCAGAAGACGCTCGGCAAGGCGCACTTCTGGCTCTCGATGATCGGGACGAACGTCACGTTCCTCGCGATGATTCTCCTGGGATACGGCGGCATGCCCCGGCGCTACGCGACCTACCTGCCCGAGTTCGCCACGCTCCACCAGGTCGCCACCGTCGGCGCGCTCATCATCTTCGTCGGCCAGCTCATCTGGGTGTGGAACTTCGTCGACTCCTGGCTCGAAGGGCCCAAGGTCGAGGACGGCGACCCGTGGAACCTCGACGACTACGGCCTCAAGACCTCGGAGTGGCAGTGGTACGAGCGCAAGCTCGAAACGGCCATCGCCGACGGCGGTGAGGAGGAACTCGCGGCCGACGGCGGTCAGGTCGACGCCGACACCGAGACCGAAACCGACGACGCGTAAGCGCGTCACGGTCACGACTTCTCGACCCGTACAGCGGTTCTCGACGGTTCTCTCCATCCGCGTGTTCACACCCGAGAAGTCACGACTCCCGACCCGTGAGAACCACTCGCGGGCTACTTCGCGTCGGCTCGCGTCCGTACAGGTGGTGAGAACGCATGCGTACGACACCTTCAGACCGGTCCGTCGGGAAGTCGACGGCTCCGACCACGACCACCTCCGACCCCGAACCGTTCCGTCTCGACCGCTACCTCCCGACGTACGACGCCGTGAGCCGTCGCCACGTCGTCGTCGGCGCGCCGCCCGACGAGACGTACGCCGCGGCGCTGGCGGCCGACCTCACCCGACTCGGTCCCGTCGTCGGGTTGCTCGGCGCGTTGCGTGCGCTGCCGACGCGCGTGCTCGCGTGGCTCCGCGGCACCACCGCACCCGACCCGGAGTCGTTCACGTTCGGGGACCTCCCGACCAGCGGCACCTGGATCCGTCTCGACGGCGTCGCTGGCGAGGAGTTCGTGTTCGGCGCCGTCGGGACGGTCTGGCGACCGGACATCGAGTGGGTCGAACTCGCGGACGAGCAGTTCCGCGGGTTCGACCGCCCGGGCTACGCGAAAATCGTCGCCGGGCTCTCGTTTCACCCGTACGGCGAGGGGAGGACGTTGCTCACGTACGAGGTGCGGACGGCGGGGACCGACCCGGTCGCGGCGTGGCAGTTCGGGGTGTACTGGCGCCTCGTGCGTCCGTTCGTCGGGTACATCCTTGGTCGGGTGCTGAGACGAATCGAGCGTGACGCCGAGGCCACGGCGTGAGTCACCCGCGTCCGCGTTCGAACGCTCAGACCGCGAGGATGATCCCCGTCGCGAACATCAAGAGTGCGACCCCGCCGAGGACGAGCGCGAGGAGGTCCTTGTCCGACATACTTATAGGTTGGCTGCGGGGAGTAAAGGTCAATCGGTCCCGGGTGAGGACAGGTCGAAAGGGCTAATCGGCCGCCGTCCCGACCCACGCCTGTGACGACCGCCGAGTCGACTGCCGACGGCGGCCGCGGGTTCGGCGGCCGACGGTTCGTCGTCGTCCTCTACTGCCTCCTCGTGGGGATAGCGGCGCTCATGGGCGTGCTGTTCACCGTCGCCGTCGACGACCCCGCGCCGCCGGCGCTCTTCTTCCTCTTCGAACTCCCACCCACGGCGCTCGGGTTCGGGCTCTACGGCGGCGTGACCACCGCCGTCGTCCTCGGCGTCCCGCTGCTTTTCGTCGTCGCCGTCTCGACGTTCGTCGACGACGTCGACGCGGTGGGTCGGGACGACATCGAGTCGGACGACCGGGACGACATCGAGACGGACAACCGGGACGGCGGGACGGGCGAGGAGGCGAACGACGGCGAAACGGGGCTGTCGACCGATTCCCCAAAGGACTAAGCCGCCGCCGTCGGAGGTGTGAACGCATGTACCACGTCATTATCGGGATCGACGAGGACGAGGAGCACGCGAAGCTCTGCGCCGAGGAGGTGGCCGGGATGCCGGGCGAGGGGTCGGAGAAGCGCGTCACGCTCATCCACAGCTTCACCGACAACCCCAGTGGTGCCTCGGCGACGCAGTTGGCCCCCGTTCGAGCGGCCGGCGACGTCCTCGACGAGGCGGGCATCGAGTACGAGGTCACGGAATCGAGCGGCGACCCCGCCGAGGCCATCGTCGACGCCGGCGACGAGGCCGACGCGGACCTCATCGTCATCGGCGGACGCAAGCGCTCGCCGGCCGGGAAGGCCCTGTTCGGGAGCGTCACCCAGACGGTCATCCTCAACGCGGGCCGACCCGTGATGGTCACGGGCGTGCCCGAGAGCAACTGAACCCGGTCTCGACTGTTTCTGAACCCGGTCTCGGCTGTTTCCGGCCGAATCGCGTCGGAAGCCGCCGCTACGTGCGGTGTCGTCGACCGCCGACGAAGAGCCAAAGAGAGGTGAGAAGAAACGGAGGAGAAGAGGTCCGTTACTCGCCGCCCGCGTCGCCTCCGTCGCGTCCGTTAACGTCGTCTCCGTCACCGACGTCGTCCCCGGCGTCGGCGTCCGCGCCGAGCGCGAGGGCGTCGCCGTCGAGGTCGAGTTCATCCTCGACCGCGCTCACGGGGTCGACGTCGTCGACGCCGTACGCGACCGAGAAGAACCGTTCGAGTGCGACGGGCGACCGCTGACCCGTGAGCGACTCGACGAGTTCGCCCTCCCTGAACGCGAGGACGGCCGGCGCGGAGTCGACGCCGTACGCGAGTCGGAACGAAGGAACGGACTCGCCGTCGAGGCCGGCGACCGCGACGCCGTCGGGGACGCGTTCGATGATCGCATCGAGGTCCGCTTTCATCGCGTCACAGGGGTGACAGCCCGTCTTCCAGATCATCAACACGGCGTCGGGGTGCTCGGACAGGAACGCCTCGTAGCTCTCGTCGTCGAGTTCGTCGAGTTGGCCGGGGACCGGCGAACCCGGGTCGATTTCGACGGCGATGGCGGCCATCGCCGCGAGCGTTCCTCGGTTCGGCACCGGGTCGAGGAACGACTGCAGCGACAGGTATGCGACGAGGTCCTCGGGCCCCACGTCGTGTTCGTCGACGTACGCGGCGACCGTCTCGCGGTCGACGTCGAACATCTCCGAGAGCGCCCGCACGACCGTCTGCTCGTCCGCGGTGCCGTAGGTGTCGTGGTAGACGACGCGCGTCTGCTCGTACGCCTCCGTGGTCGTGAGCGTCCCGTCGTCGGCCTCTTCGACGACGCCCTCCTCGACGAGGCGGTCGAGCGCGGCCTCGGGGTCGACGTCGACGTTCGCGTTCGGTGCGCCCATCGTCACACCCCCAGGTACCGCTGTCGGGTCTCCTCGTCGTCGCGGAGTTCCTCGGCGGTCCCGTCGAAGACGACCTGGCCCTGATCGATGACGTACGCGCGGTCGGCGATGTTGATGGCGGCGACGGCGTTCTGCTCGACGAGGAGGATGGTCTTTCCGCTGTCGCGGATGCGCTCGATGGCGTTCTCGACGCTCTTGATGATCTGCGGGGCGAGCCCCTCGTAGGGCTCGTCGAGCATGAGGAGGTCCGCGCCCTGCTTGAGCGCGCGCGCGATGGCGAGCATCTGTTGCTCGCCGCCCGAGAGCGTCCCCGCCTTCTGCGTGCGGCGCTCGTCGAGACGGGGGAAGTCCTCGTAAATCTCCTCGTTCGTCAGGCCGCTCTCGGATATCTGGACGTTCCGGCCGAACGTGTTCGACCAGTTCCGCGCGACGTCCGGGAGGTGGAGGTTCTCCTCGACCGAGAGGTTCGGGAAGACGCGTCGCTCCTCGGGGACGAGCGCGATACCGCCCGAGGAGATGTTCTCCGTCGTCTCCCCGGTGACGTCCTTCCCCTCGAAGAGGACGCGACCGCTCCGGATGTCCGGGGGCCGCGCCCCGGCGATGGAGCGGAGCGTGGTGGTCTTACCCGCCCCGTTACGTCCCAGGAGCGCACAGATCTCGCCCTCGTTGACCTCCATCGAGATGTCGCGGAGGATGTGGCTCTGCCCGTAGTACGAGTCGACGTTCTCCAGGCGGAGGAGCGACCCATCGGCGCTCACAGTTCGACACCTCCCAGGTACGCCTCTTGGACGTCCTCGTTGTCACGCACCTCTTCGGGCGTGCCGTCGGCGATGACTCGTCCCCGGTTCAACACGAGGATGCGGTCCGCGATGCGGAAGATGATCTCCATGTCGTGTTCGACGATGAGAATCGTGAGCCCGAGGTCGTCTTGGAGTTCCTCGATGAGGTCGACCGTCGAGTTGGTCTCCTCGGGGGACATCCCCGCGGTCGGTTCGTCCATGAACAGCATCTCGGGCTCCGAGGCGAGCGCGATGGCGATTTCGAGCCGGCGCTTGTCCCCGTACGGGAGGCTTCCGGCGGTCTGGTCGCGGTGTTTGAGGAGACCGACCGCGTCGAGCATCCGCTCGGAGATGCGGTGGACCCCCTCGAACGAGCCCCGGTCACGGAAGAAGTTGAGCTGGAAGGAGCCGTGCTCGGCCGCCAGTGCGGCGATCTCGACGTTCTCCTTGACCGTCATGTTCGGGAAGATCGAAGCCGTCTGGAACGACTTCGAGATGCCCGTCTGGACCGCGACGTGGGGCTCCATCCCGGTGATGTCCTGGTCGTCGAAGTGGACCGACCCCGCCGTCGGCTTGAGCATCCCCGTGATGCAGTTGATGAGCGTCGACTTGCCGGCTCCGTTGGGGCCGATGACGGCGCGCGTCTCCCCGCGGTCGACCTGGAAGGTGACGTCGTCGACGGCGGTCAGGCCGCCGAACTGCTTCCGGAGGTCCCGGGTTTCGAGGAGGCTCATCGGTCCTCACCCCCGCTGCTGCTGCCGCCGCCGCCGAGGTTCGTCACCCACCGGATGCCGTCCCAGATGGCGCCCCAGACGCCCTGCGGGAACACCCAGACGACGGCGACGAACACCGCGCCGAGGACGATACGCCACAGCGAGCCGATGGAGCCGATGACGGGCAACGATACGCCCGAGATGACGTTCGAGACGTACTCGAAGATGAGTGCCCCGAACACCGGCCCGATGAGCGAGCCCGTGCCACCGAGAACGGTCATGATGACGAAGTCCCCGGAGGTGATCCAGAAGAGGCCGGTCGTCGGGTGGATGTACGTCTCGTGGATGACGAACAGCGCGCCCGCGGCGCCGGCGTAGCCCGCGGAGATGATGAAGGCCATGTGCTTGTACCGGAAGACGTTGAGCCCGACGAACGAGACGCGCTCCTCGTTCTCGCCGAGCGCCTTGAAGATGAGACCGTACGGCGAGTTGATGATGCGGTACCCGAACCAGAGCGCGAATATCGCACAGAGCGCGACGAACACGTACTGCCACGTGTACGCCTCGAACAGGTCGAGGCCGACGATAGCCTCGTCCAGTTCGAACACCGTCAGCAGGTGTCCGACCGAGATGTCGGAGTAGCCGTTGTCGCCGTTGGTGAGCCACGACCCGGGCCCGAGCGCGTAGAAGTACAGCATCTGCCCGAACGTCAGGGTGAGGACGGCGAAGTACACCCCGCTGCGGCGGATAGAGACGAAGCCGATGGGCCAGGCGATGACGATGGCGACGAGCGTGCCGACGCCGACCATCAGGATGGGGCTGTCGACGACGCCGCTGAACAGCGCCGCGGCGTAGGCGGCCGACCCGAAGAACGCGGCGTGGCCGAACGACAGCAGTTCGGTGTAGCCCAAGAGGAGGTTGAAGCCGATGACCGCGATGCCGAAGATGAGAACCAGGTCCGGTAAGCCGACGTACCCACCGATGCGCAGGTCGATGATGTCGCCGACGATGCCGAGGCCGTTCACCAAGAGGAGCGGGAAGACGAGAATCATCGCGGCGAAACCGACGAGCGACATCGTGTCGCTCTCGGACATCCGCTCGAGGAAGCCGTCCTCGGAGCGAGAGTCGGTCGTCTCGTCGACGACCGCTCCGC
Source organism: Salinigranum rubrum (assembly GCF_002906575.1). Taxonomy (NCBI): domain Archaea; kingdom Methanobacteriati; phylum Methanobacteriota; class Halobacteria; order Halobacteriales; family Haloferacaceae; genus Salinigranum; species Salinigranum rubrum. The sequence continues at coordinate 1,156,803 of NZ_CP026309.1, read as the reverse complement.
CGTCGCTCTCGGGGTCGGTCTCGCGGCTCATTCACCCACCTCCACGCCGCCGAAGAGGCCCTCGGGCTTGAACACCAGGACGAGCGCGACGAAGAGGTACATCATGATGAACGCCCACTGCGAGAACGTCTGCTGGAACGCGGCGACGATGAGGCCGAGCACCATCCCGCCCGCGATGGCGCCGACGACCGACCCCGCCCCGCCGACGACGATGGTGAGGAAGGCCGGGATGAGCGCCTGTTGGGTCCCGATCTGTGGGCTGATAGTCTGGATGGACGCGCCGACCAGGCCGGCGAAGGCCGCCAGCGAGGCCCCGACCGCGAACACGAGCGTGTACGACCGGTTGATCGGGATGCCGAGGAGTCGGACCATCTCGGAGTCACGCGTCCCCGCCTGCACGACCAGCCCGAAGTCCGTCCGCTCGATGATGAGGAACGTCAGGACGATCACGATGCCGGCCAGGAGCACGAGGTAGAGCCGCCACCGGGGGAAGCCGCCGACGATGGGGAGGGTCACCGGGCCCGACATCTGGATGCCGAAGATGGTCTGGGGCGGGATGGGCTGGAAGGTGTTCCCGCCGACGACCTGTTTGATGAGCTCTTCGACCACGAGCGCGAGCCCGAACGTCACGAGCAACTGATCGGTCTCGGGGCGGTCGTAGAACGGTTCCGCGACGAACCGCTCCATGAACGCGCCGACGGCCACGCCGATGATCGGGACGAGGATGAGCGCCGCGAGAAAGCCCAGCCCCACACCGTAGTTCGTGATACCGATGCTTTGCAACACCCCGTTGGTGAGTGTCGTCTCCCGGACGACGAACATTCCGATGTACGCCCCGACGAGGTAGAGCGCCCCGTGAGCGAGGTTGAGGAACCGCATCGTGCCCAGGATAATAGTCAGTCCGATCCCCAGCAACGCGAATATCGCGCCCTGCTGGAGTCCGTTGAGGAGTATCGTTACTGCTTGCGACAGGAGACTCATGATTGTTCGTACGGATTTCCGTTTCTATGGTACTCGTTAGTATTTGTCGGTGTTGACATTGACGTGCACGCTCCGTCTGTGGGACGACGAAGGAAGTCGGGGGATGGGTTACTCGTCGCCGTACTCGCCGAGTTCACACTCGGCCGCCGGACCCGCGTCACAGGCGTAGCCGAGCTGGTCCCGACCGGTCTGGTTGACGATTTCGAGCAGGCGGCTCTCGGTCTGGTCGCCCGGCGCGAGCCCGCGCATGACCAGCACGTCGCGCTGTGCCTGGTGGTCGCAGCCGCGCATCGTCTCCTCGCCGAGGCCGGCGCCGCTGAAGTCGTAGTCCTCCATGGCGCGGATGACCTCGGGCGGGTAGAACGTCCCCGCGCGCTCGCAGGCCGCGGCGTACTGCATCGTCTGAGTGTACGCCAGCCGGGCGGCGTACGACGGCACCTTGTCGTACTCGCTCTGGAACGCCTCGGTGAACGTCTGGGAGGCGCTGTCTTCGAGCTGCCACGACCAGTCGGCGGTCCCGAAGATGCCCTCGATGGAGTCGCTCGCGGCCTCGGCCATCAGGCGGTTGTACAGCGGGACGACGATCTCCATGTCCTCGGCGAGGCCCTGGTTGATGGCCTGCGGGAGGGAGTTCGCCGCGTCCAGCCCGTAGTGGTTCAGGACGAGCACGTCCGCGTCGCTCGGAACGTCCGAGAGGTACGACGAGTAGTCGGAGGTCCCGAGCGGCGTCGGGACGGATTCGATCTGTTCCCAGCCACCGACCTCGGTGAAGAACTGGTTCATCGACTCCTGCTGGGTCTGTCCCCACGAGTAGTCGGCGTACAGCTGGTAGAAGCTGAGGTTCTCGCCGTACTCCTCGGCGAGGACGGGCGCGAGCGCCTGCCCCGTCATGTAGGCGTTGAACATCTCACGGAAGCTGTAGCGGACACACTCCGGCCCCGTGGTGTCGTTCGAGTGCGTCAGACAGCACATGAACATGACCCGCTCTTCCTGACACAGCTTCTGCACCGCGATGGCGACGCCCGACGAGGAGCCGCCGGTCACCATGATAGCGTTGTCACGACTGATCATCCGCGAGGCGGACTGTCGGGCCGTGTCGGGGTCAGTCGCCGTGTCGCCCTCCACGGAGGTGACCGTCTTTCCGAGGACGCCGTCGCCCGAGAGGTCGTCCCACTCGTCGACCCAGCCCCCCCCGTTGTTCAGATGTGTGACCGCCAGGTTGTACGCCCGCAGTTCGTCCGCACCCTCCTGCGAGTACGAGCCCGACTGCGGGACGTTGAAGCCGAAGACGACCTCGTCGCCCTCGACCGGATAGTTCCCGAGTTCCGGATAGTCCTCTCCGGAGCCGCCGTCCCCACCGCCACCACCGGAGCCGCCGTCTCCACCGCCATCACCGGAGCCGCCGTCCCCACCGCCACCGCCGGAACCGCCGTCTCCACCGCCACCACCGGAGCTTCCGCCACCACTGCAGCCAGCCAGCCCGGCCAGTCCGGCCACACCGGCGGCACCAGCTGCTTTCAAGACGTCTCGGCGATTCGGCGAGGTGTTATCCCGTGCCATACTTACTCCCAGAAGGATTTGTTAATAATTGTTGTGGAAACACAGCGAGGTGTTCCAGCCGAAAAATATTAATGTGTATAACTGACAATCAGATGTTCTTGCCGCTACGAGGCCGGTTCGAGCGAACGATTCACTCGCTTGCGAGTACGTCAGGGAGCCGGGAGAGGGAGTCGACGACGGTCGTGGGGGTCGGTCCGATGGCCTCCGGGGGGTCACGCCGGCGGTTGACCCACGCGACACCCATCCCCGCGCTTCCCGCGCCGGCAGCGTCCCACGCGTTCGCCGAGACGAGTCGGCACGCTTCGATATCTGAACCCACGCGAGACGCGGCGTTCTCGTACACCACCGGGTCGGGCTTGAACGTCTTCACCTCGTCGGCGCTGATGATGTCGTCGAGGTAGGGTTCGAGCCCCGCGTTCGCGGCCAGCCGTTCGAGCATCGCCGGGTTGCCGTTCGAGAGGACGGTCACCGTGTACCCCGCGTCGCCGAGTTCCTCCAGCGTCGCCGCGGCGTCGGGGTACGGCGAGAGGTGGTCGTACGCCTCGACGACCCGCTGGCGCTCCCCGTCCGTCGGCTCGATGTCGTACTCCGCGAGCGCGTAGTCGAGCGCCTTCCCCGTAATCTCCCAGAACGGCTCGTACGCGTCCATCTGGGCCGCCTGATACGAGTACTGGAGCTGTTTTCGCCGCCACGTCTCGTCGACGGCGTCGGTGAGGACCCCGGAGAGGTCGAGTACCTCCCCGAGCCGTCGGGTGACGCTCGACGTGTCACACAGCGTCCCGTACATGTCGAAACACAGCGCCGTCGTCTCGGCCATGGCCGTGACCTCGCCCTCGGGCGTAATCAATCCACGTGGTGGGGGAGAGCCGCGGGGAGAGACGAGAACCGTGCGTGAGACGGGGTAACATTGTTAAGGCGTATCGAACAGAGTAGTAGATATGGACATCCGTCAGGCAACTCCCGACGACGTTGCAGAGATTCGACGTGTGGCACGCGAATCGCTCGCGGAATCGTACGGGCACGCGCTGGAAGCCGACCTCATCGACTCGGTCGTCGAACGCTGGTACGGCGCCGACGACCTCGCCGACGACCTCGCCGACAAAGACACGCACTTCGTCGTCGCCGTAGCCGAGGGCGACATCGTCGGCTTCGTCCAGAGCTACGTCGTCTCCCGTCGGGAAGTCATCGGCGAGATCGACTGGCTCCACGTCGCCCCCGACCACCGCGGGCAGGGGATCGGCGCGGCCCTGCTGGAGGCGCTCGAAGCCGAGCTCCTCGGCGCGAGCGTCGAGCGACTCGAAGGGACCGTACTCGTCGCCAACGAGATGGGGACGGGCTTCTACGACGACCACGGCTTCACCGCCGCGGGCGAACGGCCCATCAACATCGGCGGGAAGGAGTTCGCCGAACGGGTGTACGTGAAGTTCCCCGACCCGCGCGAGTACGACGCTGATCTCGAAGAGCGGACCGTCAACGGGCGGACGGTGTACGTCGCGTACGACGAGACCGTCCGCGGGTCGGGCGGCGTCTTCCACGCGATCTACTTAGACACCGACCGCGAGGAACGCTACGGCTGGGCCTGCTCCTGTGGGAACGTCGGCGTCGTGATGGACACGATGGAACGGCTCGAGTGTGGCCAGTGCGGCAACCGGAGCAAGGCGACCCGCTGGGACGCGGCGTACCTCTAAGCGCCCGCCGAGCCGCTACCCAACACGTCCGCTCACTGAACTCTCCTCTCGTCTGAACTATCAGTTTCGATAGCCGGAGAGAAACGTACAAATGTCTGAACGGTGACCGGAGTGCATGGCGGGGGGAACGGTACTCGCAATCGCAGGAGCCAAAGGGGGCGTCGGGAAGACCACGACCAGCATCAACCTCAGCGCGGTCTTGGCGACGCACGGGCGGAGCGTCGCTCTCGTCGAACTCGACCTGGCGATGGCGAACGTCTGTGACTTCCTCGACCTCGACGCACGCCTCGAACACGGTCGGGACCCGACCCTCCACGAGGTGTTGGCCGACGCCGCGAGCCTGGCCGACGCCACCTACGAGGCCCCGGGGGGATTCGACGTGGTCCCGAGCGGGACGACGCTGCAGGGCTTCGCGAACGCCGACCTCGACGCGACGGGCGACGTCGTGCGCGAACTCCGAGACGCCTACGACGTCGTGATTCTCGACACCGGCGGGGGGCTGGGAACCGAGACGATTCTTCCGCTCTCGCTCGCGGACGAGACGGTGCTCGTCTCCTCACCGCGCGTCGCGTCCGTTCGGGACACGAAGAAGACGCGCGATCTCGTCCGACACGTCGGGGGGACCGCCGCCGGCGTCGTCTTCGTCAAATCCGGGAGCGGGCGGTCACCCGGCGTCGACCGCATCGCGGACTTCCTCTCGGTCGAACTGCTCGGACACGTCCCCGAGGACAGCGCCGTCGCGAGCGCACAGGACACCGGGCGACCGGTCGTCGTCGCGAGGGAGGACAGCGACGCGGCGAAGGCATACCGGGCGCTCGGGTCGCGTGTGCACGAGCGCATCGGGACGATCAAGGCTACCCGTGCGCGCGACGAGGCGGAGAACCGAACGAGCGAGGAGACGGAGGACGAGACGGACGAGGACGTACGGCTCTCGACCGACGACGAGAGCGACGACGCGGGCGAGTTCAGTTTCGTCGAAGGGGGAGCCGAAGACGACCGGGACCCCGAACCGACCGAAGCGGGGGAGACCCCATCCGACGGGGCGACCGCGACAGCGACACCCACCGAGGCGGACACGGCCTCGGCCGGGAGAGACACGACGAAGGTCGCGTCCGAGGCAGAAGCGACGGAGACCGCAGCCGACCAGTCCACGGGAGAGTCGCGACGACACGAGGGCGACGACGACACGACTCCCGGGAGGCGGACGGTCGAGTACGTCGGGCGAGCGGGCACAGCCCGAACGCGAGCAGACGTAACCGACGACGCGGTCGGAGGGGGAGCGGGGGCGACCGACGACGAGATCGCGGCACGGCTCGAATCCATCGAGGGCGACGGCGCTCACGAACCGGAGCCAGAACCGGAGGAGACTGGGACGGAACCGGAGCAACCGGAGGAGCCGACCGACCAGCGGACGACCGAGACGACCGAGACGACAGAGTCGCAGTCGACGGCGGACGACTCGTGGCAGTCGAAGGGGTCGGCCACGAAGCAGTTCATCGACCGAGCGATCGACCTCGTCGACCGCCGAAGCGACTGACCGATCGCCGAGTGGGGGTCGGCGTTTCCGAGAAACGCGGAGACGACCGGGACACGAGCGACGACTGGGTCCGGCGAGCGCGACAGCCTGGAACCGGATATGAGAACCAATTCTGATATTTGGGAAGAAACATACACATCGTCAGGATATCCAGACATACGCATGCACATGAGCAACGGCGTGGTGTTCGCCGTCGCGGGGTCGAAGGGAGGTGTCGGAAAGACCACGACCAGCATCAACCTCAGCGCCGTCCTGGCGGAGGAGGGATACGACGTGGTGCTCGTCGAGGTGGACCTCGCGATGGCCAACGTCGGGGACTTCCTCGACATCGACGTCGGCCTCGAAGGGGAGGACCCGACGCTCCACGAGGCTCTCGCGGGGACCGCCACCGTGGTCGACGCCACGTACGACTCGCCCTGTGCCTTCGACGTCGTCCCGAGCGGCGCCTCGCTCCGGGGGTACGGAGACGCCGACGTCGGAGGGCTGTCAGAGATCCTCTCGACGCTCCGGTTCGCGTACGACGTCGTGGTCCTCGATACGGGCGCCGGGGTGACCGTCGAAACCGTCCTGCCGCTCGCGCTCGCGGACGAGACGATTCTGGTCTCGTCGCCGCGCGTCGCGTCCGTCCGGGACACGATGAAGACCCGCGACCTCACCCGCCAGGTGGGCGGCAGCGTCGCCGGCGTCGTCTTCGTCAGGTCCGGGACCGGCCGGTCGCCCGACGTCGACCACATCGCGGACTTCCTCTCGGTCGACCTGCTGGGGCACGTCCCCGAGGACAGCGCCGTCCCCAACGCACAGGACGTCGGACTGCCGGTCGTCGTCGCCGAGAGCGAGAGCAGGGCGGCGGCAGGATACCGCGACCTCGGCGCCCGTATCAGGGAGCGTATCGACGCCCTCGACGCGCCGAGCGCGGGCACTCTCTCCGCCGAAAGCTTCGACCGGGACGGAAGCGGCTTCGCGTTCGTCGACAGACCGACCGAGGGAGACGAGGACGAGGGCGGTGACGCGAACGAGCCACGGGACGACACGGACAGGTCGGACAGACGGGCCGCGAGTGTCGTCTCTCGGACGACGAACGGGCACGCGGGCGGACTGACGGAACCGACGCGAGACGGGACGGACAGAGCAGCGCGCGGGACGGACGAGGGTCCCTCGCTGACGCAGACGGGTCCGGGGTCGGACACGGGGGAGGCTTCGAGTGCGGAACCCGACGGCCGCACGGACGGGCCCACAGGGGTGGGACGCGACGAACCCGTCGACGACCCGAGAGACGGGACGGACGGCGAAGCCATCGGCGAGTCGGACACGGCCGGCGGCGTCGACACCGAAGGGAGGCCGGGCGGTGTCGAGGGGGGAGCGAAAGCGAAGCCACCGGCGATGTGGAGAGGCCGGCCGACGAGTCGGAGACGACCGGTCACGCCGACTTCGAACCCACCGAGGAGACCGAAACGGCGGACGGTACCGACGTCCCCGACGAGGAGCGCGCGAGTGACGCGACGGGGACGGCCGACGACACCGAGACCGCTGACGGTTCTGAATCCACGGACGAGTCCGAGACCGCTGGCGACACTGAAACCCCGGACGACTCCGACGGCGCCGAAGACGTCGAAGCCCTAGACGAGACCCAAACGACCGAAGCGACGGGCGTTTCTGACGACACCGAAGCCGTCGAGACCACCGGTGAGACAGAGGCCACCAACGACTCGGATGACCACGAAACGACCGACGACGGCCCCGACAGCGACGACGGAGAGTCGGCGAACGCTGCAGAAATCGTCGGCGACGACGAGAACGGGAAGGACGAAGACCCGGACCGGATGCGGAACGGCACCGCGGAGTCGACGCGTTCGGCCACGAAGCGGTTCATCGACCGGGCGAGAGAACTCGTCGACCGCCGGAACGAGTAGGTCGGCTACCCCTCGCCGACCATCCGCTCTTCGTCCTCCCACTCCTGCTCGCGGAGTTCGTACTTCTGTATCTTCCCCGTCGCCGTCTTCGGGAGCGACTTCACGAACTCGATCTCTTTCGGCACCTTGTACGTCGCGATGCGCTCGCGGCAGAACTCGATGAGTTCGGATTCCGAAGTACCGGGGTCGTTCGGGTCGCCGCCCTTCGGGACGACGAACGCCTTCGGGACCTCGCCCCACTCGTCGGAGGGGGCGGGAATGACCGCGACGTCATCCACCTCGGGATGGTCGAACAGGGTGTCTTCGAGTTCGATCGAGGAGATGTTCTCCCCGCCGGAGATGATGATGTCTTTCTTTCTGTCCTGGATGATGAGCATCCCGTGGTCGTCCATCGCGGCGAGGTCGCCCAGGTGGTAGTAGCCCTCGACGCGGTCGTTGAACGCCTCCTCGGTCTCTTCGGGCTTCTCCCAGTAGCCGTCCATCACCTGGTTGCCGCGGACGACGATCTCGCCGATGGTCGTGCCGTCCCTCGGAACGTCGTTGCCGTCCTCGTCGACGACGCGCACTTCGGTACCGAGGTAGCCGATGCCCTGCTTCTTCTTGATCGCGAACCGGGAGTCCGAGTCGGCGTCGAACAGGCGCTTCGTGTCGGAGGTGGTGATGAGCGGCCCCGTCTCCGTGGCACCGTAGACGTGTTTCAGGTACCAGCCGATGTCGTCTTCGATACCGCGGATGGTCGCCTCGGGCGGGGCCGCACCCGCCGTGGCGACGCGCACGGGGTTCGCACCGGTGGGCTGGGGGTCGTGCTCCTCGTAGTAGTCGATCAGTCGCTTCAGCACCGTCGGGGCGGCACAGAGGTACGAGACGTCCTCGTCTCGAACCGAGTCGAAGATGTGTTCGATATCGACCCCGCGGGTGCAGACGTGTCGCGCGCCCATCCCCGTGACGGCGTAGATGTGCCCCCAGCCGTTGACGTGGAACATCGGAAGCGTCCAGTAGTAGACGTCGGCGTCCGTGATCTCCTGGTGCAGACCGACGAGATACGCGTGGACCGTCTCGGTCCGGTGGGTGCGGCAGACGCCCTTGGGGTCGCCGGTCGTCCCCGAGGTGTAGTTGATGGTGACGACCTCGTCCTCGTGCATCTCGGGCCGCTCGTGTTCACCCTCCGCGGCGACGAGGTCGTCGAACGAGAGCCAGTCGCCGTCGACCTTCTCGGCGTCGTTCGTGACGAACAGTTCGGTGGGGATCTCGTCGCGGATCTGCTCGATCTTGTCCGCGTAGTCGTAGTCGGCGTAGATGGCCTTCACGCCGGCGTCGTTGAGGATGTACTCGAAGTCGCTCGGCACCAACCGGTAGTTCAGCGGCGTGTGGATGGCGCCGCACTCGAACGCGGCGTACGCCGCCTCCAGGTGGTAGTGCGTGTTCGGGTCCAAGACGGCCACCCGGTCACCCTTCTCGACGCCACGTGCCTGGAGCGCGGCGGCGAACCCGTCGACGCGCTCACCGAGTTCGGCGTAGGTGTACCGCTCGCCGGTCGTGGCCAACACCGCCTCCTGGTCGGCGTAGTGTCTCCGCGCCCGGTCCAGAAAATCGGTCACGAGGAGTGGTTTCTCCATACGAGGGTCGTTTACGGACGTTCATGAAATAGATTGCGGGAGACTCGTCGTCTCGTCGGGGCGTTCGGCCGTTAGTCCTCGAGCGGCGTGTCCGCCTCGTACACCTCGACGGCCCTCGCGGTGACGACGAACCAGAGGTCCCACGCGACGAAGGCGATGACGCGCGCGTCGTCGTCGTCGACTCGGCCACGGCGGTGCTCGAAGAGCGTATCGACCGCTTCGACGTCGACGATGGAAGAGAGCGGACGAACCGACGTGAAATCGTCGAGGAGTTCGTCGGCGGCACGCAACACGGCGTCACTCAGTGACTCCGTCTCCGACACCTCGTACCGCAGGAGAACATCCGAATCGGATGGCCGGACGTCGGGAGAAGACACCATCGGTATGCCACGTTCTACACAGGGAGAAATAAGCGTACTGGAGTCGAACACGTAAGGTAACCTATACTTCGTCGTCGTCGGGCCGACCGTGGAGTGGCCAGAGTCCGTCGCGTGGGACAGTTGTCCCGTCTCGGTATGAGGGGGAATGTCGCACCGGCGCTCTACGCCGCTCGCTATCCGTTGGACCTCTCACGTGACACAACGGGACAACCACAAACTACCCAGGAAAATGTCATATCAGCCGGTGCCGAAGAGAGGGCATGGCACTCTCAGATTACACCGGGTTGACACCCCAGGCGGAGCCCGGACTCGTCGTCGGCCGCGTCGCACAGCATCACCGCTGGACGATGGAGACGGACGAAACCGCGACCTGTCCGTACTGTGACACAGTACTGGACCTCCACGAGCGCCACCTCCTCGTGACGCTCTCCGAGGAGTCCGAGTACCTCCCCGCCGGAAAGCGCTACCTCTGTAACGAGACCTGTCTGCGCGGCTGGCTCGACGCGGAGTAGCGGTGAAACACCGTCGGGAGACGGACCGCCGAGCGGGAGCACTGTCGCGGTCGCGTCCGGCCGTCTGACGGACATCCGACGCGGGTCGGGAGAGTAATCAAAAACCGAAGTCTGTCGCCCCGAGTCGCTCAGTCGTCTTGGACCTGCTTCTGGATGTCCTCGACGATTTCGGGGTTGCGCAGCGTCGTCGTGTCGCCCAGTTCCTCCTCGTTGGCGATCTGTTCGAGGAGGCGACGCATGATCTTTCCGGACCTCGTTTTCGGGAGTTCGGGCGTGAAGACGACCTGTTCGGGCCGGGCGATGGGACCGATGGCGTCCTCGACGCCCTCGATGATCTCCTCGCGCATCTCGTCGCTGCCCTCGAAGCCGTCTTCGAGGATGACGTAGGCGTACACCGCCTCGCCCTTGATCTCGTGGTCGCCGCCGACGACGGCCGCCTCGGCGACGCCCTCGACACCGACGATGGCCGACTCGATCTCCATCGTTCCTAACCGGTGCCCGGAGACGTTGAGGACGTCGTCCACCCGCCCGAGGACCGTGATGTACCCCTCGTCGTCGATCTTCGCGCCGTCCTCGGGGAAGTAGACCCAGTCGTCGGGGTCGCTGGAGTCAGTGTCGGAGTACTCCTGCCAGTACTCCTCGATGAAGCGCTCGTCGTTCTTGTACAGGGTCCGCAGCATGCCCGGCCACGGCTTCTGCACCGTGAGGTAGCCGGCCCTCCCCGCCTCGACCTGTTCGCCCTTCGTGTCGACGATGCGAACGTCGAGGCCGGGGAGCGGCGGGCCGGCACTGCCGGGCTTCATCTTCTTGATTCCCGGCAGTCCAGTGATCATCATGCCGCCCGTCTCGGTCTGCCACCACGTGTCGACGACCGGACACGCCTCGTCGCCGATGTGCTGGTAGTACCACTTCCACGCGCGGGGGTTGATGGGCTCGCCGACCGTGCCCAGGAGTCGAAGGCTGGAGAGGTCGTGCCGGTCGGGGAACTCGCTGCCCCACTTCATGAACGCGCGGATCGCCGTCGGAGCGGTGTACAACTGCGTCGCCTCGTAGTCCTCGATGATCTGCCAGAGGCGGTCGCGCTCGGGGTAGTCGGGCGTGCCCTCGTACATCATCGTCGTCGTCCCGAGCGAGAGGGGGCCGTAGACGATGTACGAGTGGCCGGTGATCCAGCCGATGTCAGCCGAGCAGAAGTACGTGTCCTCGGGCTTGATGTCCAACACGGCCTGAGAGGTCCACGTCGCCCACGCGAGGTAGCCGGCGGTGGTGTGCTTCACGCCCTTGGGCTTGCCCGTCGTCCCCGAGGTGTACATGAGAAAGAGCATGTCCTCGGCGTCGCGCTCGACGGGGGCGACTTCGGCACCCTCCTGTTCGGCGACGAGGTCGGCGTAGGCGTGTTGGTTGTCGGCGTAGTCGTGACCGAACCCGTCGCCGTCCATCAGGCGCTCGGCGACCACGACGCCTTCGACGTCGTGCTCGACGCCCCCGAGGCCCTCGTTCGCCTTCTTCAGGTGGTCGAGCGGGTCGCCACGGCGGTAGTACCCGTCGCAGGTGATGAGGTACTCCGAGTCGGCGGAGTTCATCCGGGTGGCGAGCGCGTCGGCCGAGAACCCGGCGAACACCACCGAGTGCGGCGCACCGATGCGCGCACACGCCAGCATGGCGATGGGCAGTTCGGGAATCATCGGCATGTACATCGTGACGACGTCACCCTCGCCGACGCCCATCTCCTCGAGGGCCGCCGCACACTCGTTGACCTCGCGGTGCAGTTCCTCGTACGTGTAGGTGATGTTCTCCTCTTCGACCGGTTCGCCGACCCACTCGATGGCCGCCTCGTCGCCGCGCTCGTCGAGGTGGCGGTCCAGACAGTTGTGCGAGACGTTCAGCTTCCCGTCGGTGAACCACTTGTAGAAGGGGGGGTTCGAGTCGTCCAGCACCTGGTCGTAGCCCTCGTACCAGTCGAGGAGTTCGGCCGCCGCCTCCCAGCAGTCGGGCCACTCCGCTTCGAACTCGTCGTAGATGTCAGGGTCGGAGACGTTCGCCTGCTCGACGAACGATTCCGGCGGTTCGAACTCCTCCTGCTCAGCCAACCGTGCCTCGAGTTCCGCGTCACCTTCTGACATAGCTCGTTAGAGAGGTTCCGAATCATCCATGATAAACCATTTGTTTGCCGAACGGTTGAGATGTGTGAGAGATATTCTCGCAAGGACTTGACGGTCGGAAATCGAGCGACACCGGGCAGTGCAGCGGGGGGTGGCGCGACAGTCGCGCCCTCAGACCAGTCCGACCGTCTCGCGGTACTGGCCGTACTGCGCCTCGAACACCTGCATGATCTCGCCCATCGTCGCGTACGCCTTCACCGCGTCGACGAGCGCGGGCATCACGTTCTCCTCGGCCTCGACGGCCTCGCGGACGGCGTCGAGGGCTTCCTCGACGGCCTCGTCGTCGCGCTCGGCCTTGACCGAGTCGAGCCGCGAGAGCTGGCGTTCTTGGACCTCCTCGGAGACGTGCAGCAGGTCCGGCCGGGTGTCCTCGTCCATCGCGTACTTGTTGACGCCGACGACGACCTCCTCGCCCTGCTCGACGCGTTCTTGGTACTCGTAGGAGGCGTCCTGAATCTCGCGGTGGAAGTAGCCCTGCTGGATGCCCTCCAACACCCCGTCGCGGACGGAGCCGTCGCCCATCTCGCGGATCTCCTCGATGTAGGCCATCGTCTCCGCTTCGACCTCGTCGGTGAGCGACTCGACGAAGAACGACCCGCCGAGCGGGTCGATGACGTCCGCCGCGCCGCTCTCCTCGGCGATGATCTGCTGGGTGCGCAGCGCGACCCGGACGGCCTCCTCGCCGGGCAGCGCGAGCGCCTCGTCGTAGGAGTTGGTGTGGAGGCTCTGGGTGCCGCCGAGGACGCCCGCGAGCGCCTGGATGGTCACCCGGACGACGTTGTTCAGCGGCTGCTGGGCCGTGAGCGACTGCCCCGCCGTCTGGGTGTGGAACTTCATCCGCTTCGACTCCGGTCTCGACGCTCCGTACCACTCCTCCATCACCCGGGCGTAGATGCGCCGTCCCGCTCTGAACTTCGCCACCTCCTCGAAGATGGAGTTGTGCGAGTTGAAGAAAAACGAGAGTTGGGGCGCGAACTCGTCGACCTCGAGCCCCCGCTCCACCGCGTCCTCGACGTACGCGAAGCCGTCGGCGAGCGTGAACGCGAGTTCTTGAACCGCCGTCGACCCGGCCTCGCGGATGTGGTAGCCCGAGATGGAGATGGGGCTGAACTTCGGCGTCTCCTCGGCCGCGAACTCGACCGTGTCGGTGACGAGTTTCAGCGAGGGCTCCGGCGGGATGACCCACTCTTTCTGCGCGATGAACTCCTTCAGCATGTCGTTCTGGAGGGTGCCGTCTATCTCCTCGCGCGGGACCCCGCGCTGGTCCGCGAGCGCGACGTACATCGCGAAGATCACCGGCGCGGAGGGGTTGATGGTGAAGGAAGTCGTCACGTCGGCGATGTCGATGCCGTCGAAGAGGACCTCCATGTCGCGGAGGGTGTCGACGGCGACGCCTTCTTTCCCTACCTCCCCGTCCGAGAGCGGGTCGTCGGAGTCCTTCCCCATCAGCGAGGGCATGTCGAACGCCGTCGACAGGCCGGTCTGGCCGTGCTCGATGAGGTAGTGGAAGCGCTCGTTCGTCTCCTGTGCGGTCCCGAAGCCCGCGAACTGTCGCATCGTCCACGTCCGCCCGCGGTACATCGTCGCGTACGGTCCGCGCGTGTACGGGAACTCGCCGGGGAAGCCGAGGTCCTCGTCGTAGTCGATATCGGCGACATCGGCGGGGGTGTAGATGTCCTCGACCTCGTGGTTCGAGACGGTCGCGAAGCGCTCCTTCCGCTCGCCGAAGCGGTCGATGACGGGGTCGCGCGTCTCTGCTTCCCACGACTCGCGCGCCTCGCGGATCTCGTCGAGGTCCTCCTCGTCGTACATGCACGGAGTTACCGAGGGACGATGATTAAGGATTCGGGTCCGAAGGTGAGCGCCGCGGGGACGTCGTCGACCGGCGCGCTCGCCGTGACGTTCCTCGTCGGCATCGACGCGAGCGTCGTCGCGGGGCTGGCCGGCAGTCTCTCGCCGGACGTCCTCCCGCTGGCGGTCGTGCTCTCGTCGGTGAGCGCGTTCCGCGGCCTCGTCTTGGACCTGGTCATCGGCGCGGTGAGCGGGCGCGACACCGGGAGCACGCTCCACGGCCTCGTCGGCCTGGTCGGGTGGTTCTGCGGGTCGCTCCTCGCGGCCGTCGTGACCGTCTGGGACTGACCGGTCGAGTCTGATGGCTCACCGACGCGCGATGCAGACTACCGGTTCCGTCGGGGTCGAGAGCGGAGCGAGGTCGGGGCCGTACGCGCCGAGGCCGGCCGCGAGGAGGTCGAGGGAGAGAACAGGTGTGGAGGCGCGCTCGGTCAGTCGTGGCGGGTCAGCCGAAGTTCTCGACCTTCGGCTCGCCGTCGTACCCCAGTTCGTCGAGCGCCTCGGTCGCCCGGTCGACGAAGTCGGCGAAGCCGTAGACGAACACCTGTTCGTCCCCGCTCTCTGCCTCGTTCCCGAGGAGCGCGTCCCGGAGGTGGACCACGAGGTCGGCGTCGGCGTCGTCCATGATGACCGTCGCGCCCACGGCGGCGAGTTCCTCCAGGCGCGTCTCGTGGGCGGGGTCGTCGTCGAGGTAGACGACCGCAACGTCGTTACCGTCGGCGAGCGCGCGTTCGCCGATGCCCACGGCGGGGCCGACGCCGGGGCCGCCGGCGAGGACGACGACCCGCGACTCGCCCTCGTAGTGGTCGGAGCCGAACGGCCCCTGCATCTCCAGCGTGTCGCCCGGTTCGAGCGCGGCGAGGTAGTGCGAGAAGGGGCCGCCCTCCTCGCTGACGCCGACGGTGACCTCGAAGGTATCCTCGACGTCGGGCGAAGAGAGCGTGTAGAAGCGGGCGTACTCCTCGCCGTCGACCTCGCCGGCGAGTTTCACGAACTGACCGGGCATCGCCGCGAAGTCCGCGGGCGTCTCGAACTCGATGGCGACGGTGTCGGAGCCGACGTCGTGCACCGAGACGACGGTGGCGGTGGCGTCCATACGTCACGTGACACCGCACGAGGGAAAAGCGCCTCGTTCGGCGCCGTCGATGGCGGGAGTCGGTTAGAAATCGTGGTACGTCTAGACGTGCCATAGCGCGGCTGTGTCGCCCGTTTCGGAGATATTTCTCACATTTTTACATACCCCTTTCAGAAGCCTTTTGATGGGGCGAGGGGTACGGATTCCTAGCATGCCTGCGGACTTCAACTGGGCCATCGGCGGCGAGGCTGGCGATGGCATCGACTCCACGGGGAAGATTTTCGCCCAGGCACTCTCACGGGCTGGACGACACGTCTTCACCTCGAAAGATTTCGCGTCCCGTATCCGCGGAGGATACACGGCGTACAAGGTGCGGACGGGTGTCGATCCGGTTCAGAGTGTCGTCGACAGACTGGACGTTCTCATCGCGCTCACGCCGCGAACCATCGACGAGAACCTCGACGAACTGCACGAGGGCTCGGTGATCATCTACGACGGCGAGCGAACCACGATGCAGGACGTCGAAATCCCCGAGGGGATGATCGGGCTGAACGTCCCCCTCAAAGGACTCGCCGAGGAGGCCGGCGGCGCAATCATGCGCAACGTCGTCGCGCTGGGCGCCGCCTGTGCCGTCGCTGGCTTCCCCATCGAGAACCTCGACTCCGCGCTGCAGAAGCGCTTCGGCGGCAAGGGTCAGGCCATCGTCGACAACAACAAGCAGGCGGCACGGAAGGGTCAGTCGTACGTCGAGGACGAGTACGACCACGACTTCGACTACTCCCTGGAGACGACCGACAACGACTACGTCCTCTTGAACGGCGACGAGGCCATCGGCATGGGGGCCATCGCCGCCGGCTGCCGCTTCTACGCGGGCTATCCCATCACGCCCGCGACCGACGTCATGGAGTATCTCACCGGGCGCATCGAGCAGTTCGGCGGGCACGTCGTCCAGGCGGAGGACGAACTCTCCGCCATCAATATGGCGCTCGGCGCGGCGCGCGCGGGCACCCGCTCGATGACGGCCACCTCCGGCCCGGGTATCGACCTCATGGCCGAGACCTTCGGACTGATCGCCACGAGCGAGACGCCGCTCGTCATCTGTGACGTGATGCGCTCGGGTCCCTCGACCGGGATGCCGACGAAGCAGGAGCAGGGCGACCTCAACATGGCGCTGTTCGGCGGCCACGGCGAGATTCCCCGGTTCGTCCTCGCGCCCACCTCGGTCTCGGAGTGTTTCTGGAAGACGGTCGAGGCGTTCAACCTCGCCGAGAAGTACAACACGCCCGTGTATCTGCTCTCGGACCTGGCGCTCGCGGTCACCGAACAGACCTTTCCGCCGGACGCGTTCGACATGGACGCCGTCGAGATCGACCGCGGGAAACTCGTCGACGACGAGACCGTCGAGGAGTGGCAGAACGAGAAGGGCCAGTTCAAGGCCCACGCGCTCACCGACGACGGCGTCAGCCCCCGGGCGGCACCGGGGACCGCCGGAGGAGCCCACATGTCCACCGGGCTGGAGCACGACGAACTCGGTCGCCGGACGGAGGACACCGACATGCGCGTCGAGCAGGTCGACAAGCGGAACCGGAAGGTCGAGACCGCCCGGGCGAACGAGGACTGGAGCCCCCGGGAGTTCGGCGACTCCGACTCGAAGAACCTCGTCCTCTCGTGGGGCTCGAACGAGGGGGCGATGGAGGAGGCCATCGCTTTCCTGCGCGAAGAAGGAGTCGACGTGCGGTTCCTCTCGATTCCGTACATCTTCCCGCGGCCCGACTTATCCGAAGAGGTCGAGGCGGCCGACAACGTCGTCGTGGTCGAGTGTAACGCGACGGGGCAGTTCGCGGACCTCGTCGAACACGACACGCTGACGCGCGTCACCCGCGTGAACAAGTACAACGGCGTGCGATTCAAGGCGGACGAACTCGCAGAGGAAATCGAGGCGGCTCTCAAGACGGACCAGGAGGTCGAAGCATGAGCTCAGACGTCAGATTCACCGACTTCAAGTCGGACAAGCAGCCGACGTGGTGTCCCGGGTGCGGCGACTTCGGGACGATGAACGGCATGATGAAAGCACTCGCCGAGACCGGCAACCACCCCGACGACACGTTCATCGTCGCGGGCATCGGCTGCTCGGGCAAGATCGGGACGTACATGCACTCGTACGCCATCCACGGCGTCCACGGGCGCGCGTTGCCCGTCGGCACGGGCGTCAAACTCGCCAACCCCGACCTCGAAGTGATGGTCGCCGGCGGCGACGGTGACGGCTACTCCATCGGCGCGGGCCACTTCATCCACGCCGTCCGCCGGAACGTCGATATGTCGTACATCGTCATGGACAACCGCATCTACGGCCTCACGAAGGGGCAAGCCTCGCCCACCTCCCGGGAGGACTTCGAGACGGCGACCACGCCCGAGGGCCCTCAGCAGCCCCCGGTCAACCCGCTCGCCCTCTCGCTGGCGGCGGGGGAACGTTCATCGCCCAGTCCTTCTCGACGGACGCGAAGCGCCACGCCGAACTCGTCCGGCAGGCCATCGAACACGACGGCTTCGGCTTCGTCAACGTCTTCTCCCCGTGTGTGACGTTCAACGACGTCGACACCTACGACTACTTCCGCGACAACCTCGTCGACCTCGCCGACACCGACCACGACCCCAGGACCGAGACCAGGCGAAGGACAAGATACTGGACTCCTCGAAGGAGTACATGGGCATCCTCTACCAGGACGAGAACTCCGTTCCGTACGAGGAGAAACACGGCCTCTCCGGCGACATGGGCGACATCGGCGACGGCGCGCCCGAGGGCGCGATGGACCTCGTCCGCGAGTTCTACTGAACGGCGAAACCGGCCGACCGCCACCCGCTGTTCTCTCGTCTTCATATCCGCGGCCTTCGGGTCGAAGAGCCGCAGCCGTGACTGACGCGGCCGAGCGTTACGACTCCGCGAGAACTGCCTCGTGTTCGATGGCCTCCATCAGCGCCGCGATGGTCGCCGACTCGTCCATGTCGTCGCCGTGGACGCCCATGGCGAAGACGACGTCCTCGCCGTGCTCGACGGCCATCAGGTGGACGAGGAGCGTCCGGGTCGTTACGTTCTCGTCCGCGCTGTCGACCACGGGCGTGGCCGTCGACGTCCCCGCCCCCATCGCCGCCGCGGTGTCGACCTGGACCGTCGCGGCGTAGGTGACGACCTCCACGCGCTGTCCGAGGACGGTCCGGTTCTGAACGCCCTGTTCTTCGAGGCGGGCCACGTCCGTCACGTTGGCGCTCACGCCGTCGATGACGCCGCCCGTGGCGTTGTCCGCCTCGGCGACCACCTCGAACAGTTCCGAGACGACGCCGCGGTTCGAAAGCTGGGCGAAGGGGTTGACCGACTGGCCCTCCACCTTCCGGTTGGGCGAACTCACGACGAGCAGCGCGGCGGTGTCGTTCGCATCCGACTCGTCCGTGACGGTCCGCGAGTAGCCCGAGACCCAGACGTAGACGGTGACGTCGCGGGAGACCGGCCCCACCCCGACCGGGTAGGTGAGCGGCACCTCGGTGGTGTTCCCGTGGACGTACCCGACGGGCGTCAGCGCGGCATCGGGAATCGTCGCCGGGGCCGAGCGCACCTCGGCGAGCGTGCCCGTACAGCCGGCGACGACGACGAGGAGCGCGACGAGAGGGAGGAGACGACCACGCATAGCTCACACCAGTACGTCGCCCGAGAACATCATCGTTTCCGTCCAGTCGGGTCGCGCCCGACAGCCCGGCTGGCGGCGTGTCGGGCGCGGCGGTCGGGCCGTGGCCCGGTCACTCGACTGGTTCGACCCGGAGCCGATAACGGGTCCCGCAGTCGAGACACCGGGCGTCGTCGAAGTCGAGGAGCGCCGTGACGAGGACCTCCCCGAACTCACAGTTCGGACAGTCGTAGACGAGCGAGTCGCCCGCGATGCGGTGCGCGACGGCGTTGGTGTTGTGTGCGGAGAGTTCGACCATCTGAACCACCCGTGTTAGACGACACCACATACCACAATAGCTCTGTCGTTGCGGCGGGCTGGAGAGTGAGGGTCAGGTCACACCGGGTGTTACGCGGCCGTGACGCGTCCGGGTGGCTCGGACGGCCCGGTCAGTTCCGGAACCGCTCTTCGGCCAGCCGTTTCAGGATCGAGGCGTCCTTGACGTGCAGGAGCTTCAACAGCGACCGCAGATTCCCTCTGTTCGCCTCGTTCAGCGTCTCGGCCGGGGCCCGGTTCAGGTCGCGCATCAGCGTGTCGTAGCGCTCGTTTGGCGCGAGGTACAGCAGTTCCGTCATCAGGAGGCGCGTCCGCATCTTCGGGGCGACCTCCGTGTGCCAGAGGTGGTCGTACACTGCCATCTGCTCGGCCGAGGTGTCCTGCTCGTGGGGTGTGAGACAGCTGTCGACGGTGATCGCCGCCGCGCGCGCGGACTTCATCCCCTTGTGGATGCCCTCGCCCCACAGCGGGTCGATGGTCGGCACCGTGTCGCCGATGGCGATGAAGTTGTCCGTACTGAGCCCGGTGGGCATCTGGATGTGCGCCGAGCCACGGTGCTGTTTCCCCTCCAGCCGCGTCGCGTCGGCGAAGCGCGGGTCCGTCTCGATCCAGTAGTCGAGGTAGCCGTCGATGGTCATGCCGTCCTTGCCGTACTCGCGGTGACTCTCGTTCTGGATGTAACAGAGGCCGACCTTCGCGGTGTCGTCGCCGGTGTGGAAGATCCACGAGTAGCCGCCCGGAGCGAGGTCGTGGTCGAGCCGAAGCATCATCGCGTCGTGGAGGTCGGCGTAGTCGGGGTGGTCGAGGTCGACCCCCTCGAACTCGTACTCGACGCCGATGGCCTGCTTCTCGCGCTGGAGGTCGACGACGTCCAGCGCGCGGGCGAGCGGGGCCGCCGGGCCCGTCGCGTCGACGACGACGTCGGCGTACACCTCCTCGTCGCCGTTGTACCGCACCCCGACGACCTCGTCGTTCTCGACGACCGGCCCGGAGACGCGCGCGTCGAACCGGTACTGGGCACCCTTCTCTCGCCCGTCCCGGACGAGGAAGCGCTTGAAGTCGGCGAACTCCAAGACTGCGCCGGTCTGTGGTCGACTGTAGGAGCCGTTCGGCGACTCCAGCACGATGCTGTCGGTGAACTGCATCACGACGTCGTCCGGCACGTTGAACGCCGTCAGCATCGACGGGAACGTCCCTCCCGTCGACTTGTTGCTCTGTTTCGGGAACGCCGCCTCGGCTTCGGTCTCCAGAACGAGCACGTCGTACTCTCTCGTGGCAAGGTCTCGTGCACACTGTGCGCCCGCCGGCCCGGCGCCGGCGATTACCACGTCGAAACGCTCGTCCATACCCCACGCTGTTGCCTCCGAGTAATCAGTGTTCCTCTATCCGCTGTCGGGAGCGACATCGGCGTTGCTCGCTCGGCCCGACGGTCCGAACGCGGCACGACTGGGGGGTTTCGCAACCCGTTTCAGTGTACTCTTCTTTTCTCCGAGTGATGACACGAACGACTGGCAGCGACGCCGCCCCTCTCACGAACGGCATGCCCATGCTCGGTCTCGGCACCTGGCAGAACACCGACTCCGAGGAGTGTCGGACCGCCGTCCGGGAGGCGCTGGAGATGGGATACCGCCACGTCGACACCGCACAGGCGTACGACAACGAGAACGAGGTCGGCGACGGCATCGCCGCCGCCGACGTCCCCCGCGAGGACGTGTTCCTCGCGACGAAGGTGTGGGCGGACAACCTCGCGTACGACGACGTGCACTCCTCCACACAGGAGTCGCTCGACCGCCTCGGTGTCGACGCGGTCGACCTGCTGTACGTCCACTGGCCCTCCCACGAGTACGACCCCGAGTCGACGTTCGCGGCGTTCGACGAACTGTACGACGAGGGGAAAATCGACCGCGTCGGCGTCTCGAACTTCCAGCCGGAACAGGTCGAGGAGGCCATCGACGTCCTCGACGCGCCCGTCTTCGCCAACCAGGTAGAACTCCACCCGCTCCTCCCGCAGGAAGAACTCCGGGAGGCCTGCGCCGAACACGACGTCGAAGTCGTCGCGTACTCCCCCCTGGCGCGGGGGAAGGTGTTCGACGTTCCGCTCCTGCAGGAACTGGCCGACGACTACGACACCAGTCCGGCGGGCGTCTCGCTCGCGTGGCTCCGCGCGAAGGGCGTGACCGCCATCCCGAAGGCGACCTCCACGGAACACATCCGCGACAACTGGGAGTCGCTTGCCGTGTCTCTCGACGACGAGGACGTCGCGCGCATCGACGACCTCGACACCCGTGACCGCCGCGTCGACCCCGACTGGGCGCCCTGGAACTGAACCGCGTGGGAGAAGCCGTAACGGCTTAGTCTCACACGTCCCGAACCCCGGTATGGAGTTCGACCTCGGAAAGACCGTGCTGGTGTTCGCCGTCCTCATCGCCGTCGGGACGGGCGCGCTCGTCGCCGCACCCATGATGGCCCCGTCGACGGTGTTGATGATGGTGACGCCCTCGATGATCGTTTTCGGGGCTATCTGTCTCGCGCTCGGCGTGAAACACGGCGAGTACCGGAGCCGGGGAACGCGGTAGGGAACCGACCCGCGGCCGGGTCAGGCGTCCGCGTCCTCGCCGCCGCCCGCGTCGACAGCGTCGATACCGTCGTCCGTCACGCGGACGGCGACGCGGACGCCGACGAGCGAGACGACGATACCGACGACGATGAACAGCGCGAGCCGCTGCGTTGCGGTGAGGAGGACGCGGTCGAACAGCACGAGATTGGAGAGGACGCCTTCACGTTCGAGGAAGTAGCCCGAGAAGCCCCGGACGACGAGGCCGAGCGCGACCACCCCGAAGGGGAGGTTCAGGTACGGCGTCCGAACGCCTTCGGCGCTGATGAGTTCGTCGAGGAGTCGACCCGCGCTGGCGGTGAGCGCCGCGAGCGCGAGCCACGGCACGGCGGCGTAGGTGAACTGCATCGCCGGGAGGAGCGCCGTCTCCCCGACGGGGGCGTTCGACACCGACAGCGCGCCGAGGAACACCCCGACGAGCGTGAGCCCCGCGCTCACGACGTACGTCACGACCGACACCTGCCCGGAGTACATCGCCGCCCGAAGCCGGTCGGGGACGTCTTCGAGGAGTTCGTCGACCGCGAGGCCCTTGTACAACAGCGCCGCACCGAGGAGGGACGCCAGCCCCGCGAGTGCGATAGTCGGGGAGAACTGTGTCAGGAGGATCGGGAGCAAGAGGAGGCCGATTCCCGTCGGCACCAGGAGTGTCGTCCGGAGTTCCTCGTCGGCGAGGAACTGCTTCAGGAGGTAGTACGTCGATTCGAGGTCGTGCGCCTGCCGGACGACGACGCGGTCGACGGCGTCGACGGGCAGGCGGGACTCGACGACGGGGACCAGCCGCTCGTCCTGCACGCTGTCGATGACCACCACCGCGGAGTCGGGCGCGTACTCCTCGACGAGGCGGTCGAGTTGCGCGGCGACCGAGCGGTCCGCGCCGACGATGGAGTCGCCGCCGCCGGCGACGACGGCCACGACCGCCTCGTCGTCCTCGTCGCGGAGTTCGCGGGCGACGCGCAGCGTTTCGAGGAGGCAGTTGACGCTCGAATCCTCGGGGTCGGCGAGACCCACCTCCGTGACCAGCGACTGGACGGCTTCCCAGCCGACGACCGGCGTCGTGAGCCCCGTCTTCCGGCCGATGTCGTCGGTCCGGTCGACACAGAGGACGAGCGTCGTCACACGCGAGAGGACGCGTGGGGCGGGTAAAACAGTCCCGGTCACCTCGATGGAGATGTCGCACGAGGGTGTCGAGAGGGTGGGAGGGCGCGTCGGGAGAACGACCGACGAGAACGAGCGGGCGACCGCACGACACACGGGCGCGGTGAGCCCCCCGCGGTCTGCCGCACACCGGCTACGTCAACGGTCGGGGTCGAGACGAAACCGAGACGCTCTCACCCGATATCGACGTCCTCGGCCGGTTCGGACCGCTCGAACCGCGGCGTCGGCCCCGCTGTGGGGGCGGCCCACTCGACGGCGTTGGCGAGCACCCGTCTGATCTCCTCCTGGTAGTAGATGGGGTAGGTCTCGTGGCCCGGTCGGAAGTAGAATATCCGCCCCTTCCCGCGCGTGTAACAGCAGCCGCTTCTGAACACCTCGCCCCCTCGAACCACGAGGTGAAGACGAGGTCGTCGGGCGCGGGCACGTCGAACCGCTCGCCGTACATCTCCGCCCGCGGAACGACGAACGACTCGTCGAGGCCAGCGGCGATAGGGTGACCGGGTTCGATGGTCCAGACGCGCTCGCGTTCGCCCGCCTCGCGCCACTTCAGCGCGCAGGAGGTGCCCATGAGTCTCTTGAACGGCTTCGAGTAGTGGCCCGAGTGGAGGACGAGCAGTCCCATTCCGTCCCGTACTCGGTCGCAGACGCGCTCGACCACGTCGTCGCGCACCTCGTCGTGGGCGCGGTGGCCCCACCACGTGAGGACGTCCGTCTCCTCCAGAATCCCGGGCGTGAGGCCGTGGTCCGGGTCGTCGAGGGTCGCCGTCCGCGTCTCGAAACCCGCCTCGGAGAGACCGTCGGCGACGGCCGCGTGGATACCGTCGGGGTAGACTTCCCGAACCTCGTCGGAGTCGCGCTCGTGTCGGTACTCGTTCCAGACCGTGACTCTCGTGTCGCTCGCTCGCGTCATCGTGGTATCGAGGGCGTCGTCGCCGGGGGTGATGAACGTGTTGTGTGGGGCGTGGACGGTGAGGGGCGAACGATTCAACTCCGTCCGCGCCAACCCCCGCGTGTGTTCGATCCCGACCCCGTCCGTCACCCGGACGACGAACCCGACCGCGACGAGCGCGGGCCGTGGCTCGCCATCCTCTCCGCCTGTGCGGTCGGATGGGCGGTCCTCGCGCTCGTCGAGTGGCAACTCTTGGTGGACGGGACGTTCCTGTGGGCGACGGCGAAGAGCCTCTACACGCTCGTCCTCGCCCCGCTCGCGGCGACGGCACTCCTCCAAGACACCCGCGCGCTCGGCGTCGGCGGGGTCGAGGTCGGTCCGCTCAAGTGGGCGTACGCGGGTGTCGCACTGTTGTTCCCGCCCGTCGGCGGCCTCTACCTGTGTCACCGGCGCGTCGCCGTCGGCCGGGGACCGCCGTCGTGAGAGCGAGGCGAAACAGTTCGGATAAGACCACGGAGTCTAACGAACCGACATGACCGAACGAACGACGCCGGCGACCCGTCGGCGGGTCTTGCGCGCCGGAGCGCTCGCCTGTGCGGTGGGTGTCGCTGGCTGCTCCGGTGGCGGCGGTGACGGTAGTGGTAGTGGTGAGAGTGGTGGTAGTGGTGAGAGTAGTGGCAGTGGTGGCGGCTCGGGACCGGCCGCGTACGGCGACTGGCTCGACAACGCCCCGAACTACGACGGTTCGGCGGCCGACCGAACCGGCCAGGAGACGGTGACGGTCGCCGTCGGCGCGGGCAACGGCCTCCTCTTCGATCCGGTCGCCGTCGAAGTCTCGCCGGGAACCACCGTCGTCTGGGAGTGGACCGGCCGCGGCGGCCAGCACAACGTCAGGGAAGAGGGCGGCGCGTTCGAGTCGGAACTCGCGTCTTCGGAAGGGACGACCTACGAGCGGACGTTCGACGAGCCCGGTGTGGTCCGCTACTACTGCGTCCCCCACCAGGCGGTGGGAATGAAGGGCGCCGTCGACGTCGTCGAGGGCTAGACGCGCGCGAGAGGCTACCCGTCGAGGCCGAGCGCCGCGAACGCCTCGCCGGCGAGTCCCGGACCCTCGGGGACCCGCATCTCCCCGTCGATGACGGGGGTAGGGTCGGGCGCGAGGTCACGTTTCAGGAGGTCGCCGGTCGCGAGCCCACACGCCGGCGGGTCGACGAGCGCGGCGGCGACGTGCAGCGCCCCGACCCGAGCGACGGCGGCGTCGATGGTCGTCGTCACCACGCTTTCCACCCCTGCTTCCCGGGCCTGTTCTGCGACCGCGAGCGTCCGCCCCGGCCCGCCGAGCGCCATCGGCTTCACCACGAGAACGTCCGCGGCGTCGGCGGCGAGCACCTCGTCGACCGATTTTCGCCCCAGCGTCTCGTCGACGGCGACGTCGAACGGACACTCGGCTCGGAACGCCGCGTGCCCCTCGACGTCCTCGGGAGCGAGCGGCTGTTCGACGTACGCGAGGTCGACCCCGCGACCGGAGACGCCCTCGACGAACCGCGTCGCCTCCTCCGTGGTCCAGGCTCCGTTGGCGTCGACGCGCAACGTGGCCTCGGACGACGCGTCGCGGGCGGCGACGAGGCGCTCGACGTCCCGCTCGACCCCGCCGACGCCGACTTTCAGCTTCACGCAGTCGTAACCCGACGCGACAGCGTCCTCGACTGCGTCGGCCGTCTCGTCCTCGCTCGCGTCCCCCACCGTCGCGTTGACCGGGACCGCGTCGGAAACGCGCCCCTCGGGCCCGGCGAGAAAGCGCGCGAGCGACACCCCTTCGCCGCGCGCACGGGCGTCGAACAGCGCGAGCGAGACCGCGTGGCGGGCGGCGGGCGCGTCGTCGAGGACGGTCGAGGAGAGCGCCGCGCCGAGGTCGTCGACGATGTCGAGCGCGCGTCGGCAGTCGTCGTACGACTCGGTCCAGCCCGGAAGGGGCGTGGCCTCGCCGACGCCCGACTCGTCGCCGACGGACCCGCGAACGACGAACCCCCGTCGCGCCTCGATGTCGCCGCGGGCAGTCGACAGCGGACGGGCGAGCGGGAGTTCGAAGGGCGTCACGTCGACGCTCATGGCGTCAGAGCGCGAAGCCGACCGCCGCGAGGACGGCGTACAGCGCGAGCGTCTTGCCGTTCTGTTCGAGCGCGGGGTTCAGCGCGTCGCCGGACTCCTCCTGCAACACGGTCCGCGTGACGAGCGCGGCGAGCGGGAGCGACAGGAGCGGGAGCAGGACGGGAAGCCCGAACGCCGGCGTCGAGAACAGGTAGAGCGGGACGGCGTACGCGAGCGCGAAGAGCGCGACGTACTGCACGCGCCCGAACAGCGAACCGAAGCGCACGACGAGCGTCCGCTTCCCCGTGCGGGCGTCCTCTCTCCTGTCCCGGAGGTTGTTGACGACGAGGATGTTCGTCGAGATGGCGGCGATGGGGAGGGAGGCGACGACGGCCGCCGTCGTCAGGGTTCCGGGAGGAATCCACAGGGGGAACGCCCCGCTCAGGACGGAAGCGGCCTGTACGTAGTAGGTACCGACGACGGCGACGAAGCCGAAGAAGACGAAGACGAACACGTCGCCGAGGCCGTGGTAGCCGAGCGGGTAGGGGCCGCCGGTGTAGGCGATGCCCGAGAGCACCGAGAGGACGCCGACGACGAGGATGGGGACGCCGCCGACGTAGACCAGGTAGGTGCCGACGACGACGGCGACGAGGAACGTGAGGTACATCGCCCGTTTCACCTCGGGCGCGGAGATGAGCCCCGAGGCGGTCACGCGCGTGAACCCCTCCCTCTCCTCGGTGTCGGCGCCCTGGACGGCGTCGTAGTAGTCGTTCGCGAAGTTCGTGCCGACCTGGATGAGCGCCGCGCCGAGGAGCGCGAAGAGCGCCGGCAGGGCGGCGAACACGCCGTCGTGGACCGCCAGTCCCGTCCCGACGACGATGGGGGCGATGGCCGCGGGCAGCGTCTGCGGCCGGGCGGCCATCACCCACGCTTTCGTCCGGGAGACGTCGGTCGAAGTCGCGCTCATTTCCTCTCACTCGGGACGCGAGAAGCCTAAACCCCCCGTTTCTTCCGCTCTACCCCTGTGCGCGTCGTCTCGCGACCTCCGCGATGCCCTCGTTCGGGGCACACCCGGGGCAGGCGTGTATCTCGCCGAACGCGTCCGCGAAGACGCGGGCGAAGCGGTCCGAGACGTGTCGCCGGCAGTGGTCACAGGTGGGCATGGGTCTGCGTGGGGCGTGGCGGGGTGGCCGCCTCCTCTCCCCCGATGACAGGGAGGCGGCGTCGGTAAATGAGTGATTTCCAAGTTCTCACCCAAATTCGAACCGAATCGGTTGCTGTTCGCGGGAAGTAACGGGAAATCGGACGAGGAATGAGGCGGTTCTGTGTCGGCCGGTGCCGGGTTCGCGCGTCCCGGTGAAGTGCGGCGGAGACGGTCCGGTCCTGTCGGCGAGGTTGGCGTGTCGAATCCGAGTGGTTCAGTGAAGCACACCGGGGCCCGGACGCCAGGGCGCTGAAGCCACGAACCTCCCCGGCCGGTTCGCACCCTCACTCGCGTTCGCTCGCCTCGCGGGGGTTTTTGGCCGAGCTTTTCGCGAGGAGTGGTGCGCCTCCGGCGCACCCGGCAAGTAAAACGGTCGTTCAGTAGTGCCAGGGGAACTTCCGGAATTCGGGCTCGCGCTTCTCTAGGAAGGCGTCCCTCCCTTCCTCGGCCTCGTCGGTCATGTACGCCAGGCGCGTCGCCTCGCCCGCGAACACCTGCTGGCCGACCATTCCGTCGGTGTCGAGGTTGAACGCGTACTTGAGCATCCGGATCGCGGTCGGCGACTTCCGCGTGATCTCGTCGGCCCACTCCAGCGCCGTCGTCTCCAGTTTCTCGTGGTCGACGACTGCGTTCACCATACCCATCTCCGCGGCCTCCTCGGCGTCGTAGTTCCGCCCGAGGAAGAATATCTCCCGCGCCTTCTTCTGGCCGACCTGATGCGCGAGATAGGCGGAACCGAACCCGCCGTCGAAGGAGGCGACGTCGGCGTCGGTCTGTTTGAAGGTGGCGTGTTCTCCGGAGGCGAGCGTGAGGTCACAGACCACGTGCAGGGAGTGGCCGCCGCCCACGGCCCACCCCGGAACGACGGCGATGACGGGTTTGGGCATGAAGCGGATGAGCCGCTGGACTTCGAGGATGTGGAGGCGGCCGACGCGCGGGGCGGACTCCTCGCCCTCCTCGCCGTCGCCGTCGTACTCGTAGCCCGACTTCCCCCTGATGGCCTGGTCGCCACCGGACGAGAAGGCCCAGCCGCCATCCGTCTCCGAGGGACCGTTGCCGGTGAGGAGGACACACCCGATATCCGCGCGCTGTCGGGCGTCGTCGAGCGCGACGTACAGTTCGTCGACCGTCCGGGGTCGGAAGGCGTTTCGCACTTCGGGTCGGTCGAACGCGATTCGAACGGCGGGAGTGTCGACGGCCCGGTGGTAGGTGACGTCGGTGAACTCCGCCGCAACGTCGACGGGTTCCCAGCGGTCCGCGTCGAAAATCTCAGACACCATACGCCGAGGGTGGGTGGCGCGCGCAAAAAGATTCGCGTCCGCCGGGGAAGGTCGGATCAGTCGCCGCCGCGTCCGATGAGCGCGACGAGCGGCGGGAACAGCCCCGCGCCGACGAGGCCGACCACGAACGCCGTCGGGAGGACGAGTGCGGGGCCGGCGCCGGTCGCTGTCCCGACGAGACCGGGGAGGACGACGCCGACGACGACAACAGTGTTGAAGTACGCGAGGCGTGCGAGGCTGAGTCGCGTGCTCGTCTTCGGCCAGGGTGCGCCGACGGCGAGCGTCCGACGCTTGATGGCCGCCGCGACGAGGATGAAGCCCGTCGCGGTGACGATGGTCCGCCCGCTCAGGGTGGCGCTGTTGAACAGGACGACGAGGACGAACGCCGGGATGGCGAAGACGACGAGTTCGGAGGTGGCGTCGAACAGCCGTTCGAGCCAGGTGCCGACCGCGTCGTTCTCCGGGCGGAGGCGGATGCGACGCTCCTCTATCTCGGGCGTCGTGCCGCGGTGTTCGTCCATGCACGAGCGAACGACGAGGAGCCAATTAACGGTGTTGGGCCCCGACCGTTCTGAGGGGCTCCTGTCGGTCGATAGCGGTGCTCGCCCACCTCGTTCCGTCGGGACACTGGGCACTGGCGACCGTCCGCGTTCGGGGGAGACGCTCTGTAATCCGCACGCGAATCTCGGCCGGGGGGAGGTCTGTCACGTCTGAAGAGACGAGGAGTCCTACCACACTCTCTCAGGGCGAACCACCCCAGCGGTGAAAATCACGGAGAACAACAGTCACGTCGCTCGCGCACCACCTCACCGTCGATGAACCGCCGAACCGTCACGAGCGGCACCGAGTGGGAACCGCGCGTCGGCTACTCCCGGGCAGTGCGCGTCGGCGACCGAATCTGCGTCTCCGGGACGACGGCCACGGACGATGAGGGAAGCGTCGTCGCCGTCGGCGACCCTCACGGCCAGGCGAAGCGGGCGATGGAGAACGTCGTCTCGGCCGTCGAGGAAGCCGGTGGAGCGGTGGAAGACGTCGTGCGGACCCGCATGTACGTCGTCGACATCGACGACTGGGAGGCGGTGGGAGACGCACACGCCGAGGTGTTCGGCGACGTGCGTCCGGCCACGTCGATGGTGGAAGTGTCGCGGCTCATCGACCCCGATTTGCTCGTCGAAGTCGAAGCGGAAGCGGTCGTCGGGAGCGGCGACGAGAACGGAGCGGAGAGCGACGGGTGAGCGCTCAGAACCGGAGCTTCAGCGGCTCCTCGCCGTCGCCGACGACGCGCCCGGCGATACCGGCACCGAGCGCGTAGGCGACCGATTCCGCACCGCCGCGCAGGCGAGCCGCGAGCGACTGCTGGGGCGTGAACTCCTCGACGTCGACCTCGTCGCGTTCGAGGAGGCCGGCGAGGCGCTCTTCCACGTCGTCGCGCGCACCGATGTCGTCGACGAGGCCGCGCTCGTGGGCGTCCCGACCGACGAACACCCGAGCCTCGGTGTCGCGGATGGCCGCCTCGTCCATCTCGCGCCCCTCGGCGACCCGCTCGACGAAGTTGTCGTAGAAGTCGTCGATGATCCCTTGCAGATAGGCGCGCTCGTCGTCGTCCATCTCTTTCAGCGGGATACCGGCGTCCTTGTACCGTCCGGCGGCGAAGCGCTCGTAGGAGACGCCGAGGCGCTCGGCGAGGTCCGAGACGTTCACGCGCGAGCCGATGACGCCGATGCTGCCCACGATGGAGGCGTCGCGCGCCCACAGTTCGTCACAGCCGCTGGCGATCCAGTAGCCGCCGCTCGCGCAAGTGTCGGTCGCGTACGCGAGCGTCGGGCCGTCGAACCGGACGATAGCACGGCGGATGTCGTCGCTCGGAACCACCTCTCCCCCGGGGGTGTTCAGTTTGACGAGGAGGCCCTCGACCGCGTCGTCCTCGTCGGCGCGCTCGATCTGTTCGACGATGTCGTCGGCGGGGGTGCCGCGCGGACTCGTGGGGAGCGGACCGGGGCCGCCGTCACGGGAGATAGGACCGGTGACGGCGACTTCGGCCACGTCGTACGCGGGGTATCGGGCGCGCATCGCGCGCGCGACGAAGCGGAGCGCGAGCACGACGAGGCCAACAACCAGAACGACGCCGAGGAGGTCCGCGAGGTCGGCCGGGAACCGAACGAGGAGCGCCCAGCCGACGACGGCGGCGACGGCCGCGGCGACGAGGCCAACCACGAGGGTGACGACTGTCCGTGTGCGTTCGCTCATACCGACTCCGTGGGGACGCGCCGAATAAAAAGACCGTGAGAGAGAGTGAGACTCGACCGCGACTTAGAGCAGGCCGGCCTTCTGCAGCTTCATGAGGTCCTCGGTGTCCAGCGTCTCGCCCTCTTTGAACTGCTGGTAGATCTCCTCGGCCTCTTCTTTCGCCTTCTCGCGCTGTTCGGCGCGCTCGTCCTTGCGCTCTTCTTCCTCTTCCTTGTCCAGTTCGCGCAGGCGCTTCTGGACGCGGACGAAGTCCTCGTGGTGGCGGTCGGCGGCCTCCTGGGCCTCGACGAAGAGCTCGTGCATCTCGTCGGCCTTGTCGCGAATCTCGTCGGCCGCGCGGTAGGCCTCGATCATCTGGTTGTGGTGTTCCTGGGCCTCGTCGGCGAGTTCGGTCACCTTCTGGTGGTGCTGGGAGGCGTCGGAACGGACGGACTCGGCCTCGTCGATGAGTTCCTCGAGTTCGCCGGAGTCTTCGACCTTCTCCTTGCGCTGCTTGAGCTCCTTGCGCTTGTTCTCGATCTTCTCGATGAGTTCGCGCTCGTCCTCGGTCGAGAGGACCTCGGTCTGCTGGCGGAACTCGAGTTGCTCGATTTCCTCTTCGAGCTCCTCGATGTCCGTGCCGTCGTCGAGCTCCAGGTCGCTCTTCATCTGCTCGACCTGGTCGAACAGCTCGTTGGCCTTCGCGTTGAGCTCGTTGCGCTGCTGCTTGTGCTCTTGGACCTGTTCGTTGAGCTCGTCGCGCTTCTCGCGGTGTTTCTGGGCCTCGTCGACCTTCTCACGCGTCTTCGCGTTCAGGTCGTCGCGCTTGGAGGCGCGTTCGGAGGCCATCTGGTTCAGCTCGTTTCGTCGGTCTCGCAGCTGACCTGCGAGCTTGATAAGCTGACCTTTGGAACCGTTTTCGAGCTTCTCATCCGAGAGCTCGACGTTGTTTGCTGTTTCGAGTTCGCTAACGTCGAATTCTTCGAGGACTTCTTGTTTTGTTACCATGCGTAATCGAACCTCTGTACCATCACCCTGCCGAGCGCGGCGGCTGTGCGGTTGAGTGCGACCGGCCGTGTAAGAGAACTCCCGATCATTCTGCGTGCGGTGCCGCCGGAACGCCGGTGGCGTTCAGGTACCTACGACTACAGGCCAAGTATATATAAATACTTCGGTGGATGAACGTGTGAAAACCGCTGGCATACCGCTCGAAACGCCCGTGTGGGTCGTTCTCACATATTCCACTGAGTATATAAACAACTCGGGAGCGGAGTCGGCGGAAAGCGACGATACGGCGACAGGAACGGCCGACGCGGTGGTCGCGAACCGACGCCGACTTGTCCGTCGCCCCTCAGGCGCGGGTATGAGAGAGGTCATTCGCGCCGAGGGCCACGAGAACGTCCGAGCCGAGCACGCGAGCACGTTCGAGGTGACGACCGACGACTGGCTCACGCCCGCGGGCGACTGCATTCTCGGCATCGAGGCCGACCGGGCGCCCGCGGACTTCGACCCCGCGTTCGTCGAGGCGTGTCGGTCACACGACGCGCGCATCATCTGCGAGGTCAGAGTCGGTGAGCGCGTCCACGTCGTCGAGGGACGCGGACACCCCGACCTGACGTTCGAGAGCGACCGCTCGGCCGTCGCACGCACGAGCGACTACGTCGACGACCGGACGGTGCTGGTCGACGCCGACCACGCCGCCGCCGGTTTCGACCGGGAACTGGTCGCCGCGCTGCAGGACGGGGCCGACCTCGTCTTCACGCTCGTCGTCGAACCCGACGGAGGCGAGTGAGCGGCCGCACTCACCGACGGTGCACGCGCGCCGGAACCGGCTCCGTCGGCTGCATCGTGATGGCCGCGCGTCGCGGGAGGTCGTCGACGAGCACCTCGACGTCCCACTCCGCGAACACGGTTGCGAGGATGAGCTTCGCCTCGACGATGGCTAGCTGTCGGCCGATACACGCGCGCGGCCCCGCCCCGAACGGGAAGTACGCCGGCGTCTCGGCGGGCTTCGTTCCCCGCCAGCGGTCCGGGTCGAACGTTCGGGGAGCGTCCCAGTGTCTCCCCGAGCGATGGAGCGCCCACTGCGGGAGCATCATCGGCGCGCCCTCGGGGATTCGGTACTCGCCCAGTCGGGCGTCGACGAGCGGTTCGCGGAAGACCGCCCACACCGGCGGCAGGACGCGGAGCGTCTCGTGGACGACTCGCTCGGTGTAGTCGAGCGCGGCGAGGTCCGCCCACGTGGGCGCGCCGTCGACGACGTCGTCGACTTCGCGGTGGAGTTCCGCCCGCGCGTCGGGGTTCTCCGAGAGGAGAAACAGCGCGTACGTGAGAGTGAGCGCCGTCGTCTCGTGGCCGGCCAGCAGCATCGTCATCACCTGGTCGCGGAGTTCGTCGTCGGGGAAGCCGTCCGGGTCGGCGTCGACCGCGCGCCGGAGCAGCGAGAGGACGTCGTCCCCCTCCGGTTCGTGCATCGCGGTGACCCGCGCCGTCACGTCTTCGAGTTCGCGGATGGCCTGCCGGTAC
Source organism: Salinigranum rubrum (assembly GCF_002906575.1). NCBI lineage: Archaea > Methanobacteriati > Methanobacteriota > Halobacteria > Halobacteriales > Haloferacaceae > Salinigranum > Salinigranum rubrum. The sequence continues at coordinate 1,123,557 of NZ_CP026309.1, read as the reverse complement.
GTGCGTGGCGGCGGCGTCTGGAGCCACGGCGGCCGGACGACGTTGCCGGGCGAGAGCGCCAGCGTCTCTCCCACCTGCTCCATCGCCTCCGCGACGTCGACGGCGTCGGCCCGGGAGAGGTCGACGCCGAGGAGCAACCGGGCGATGATGCGGACGGTGAGCACGCCGAGTTCGCGGTGGACGTCGACCGTGCTCCCGTCGGCCCATCCGTCGGTCGTCGCGCGCGTGAAGTCGACGATAGTGTCGCCGAACCCCCGGAGACGGGAGGTGAAGAAGGCCGGCTGGAGCGTCGTCCGCTGGCGCTTCCACAGGTCGCCCTCGCTCGTCAACAACCCCTCGCCGATGAGCGGGTCGACGAGTTCCGGGCGGAGTTGTGGCTTCCGGTAGCGGGCGTGGTCGTCGACGAGGACCCGTTGGACGAGTGCGGGGTCAAGCACCACGTAGATGCCGGGACCGACCATCCCCGACAGATGGACGACGCCCTCGCGATACGAGGCCGCGAGCGTGTCGAGGACGTCGAACGGCGACCGGGCGAAGCGCATGGCGTTGCCGACGACGGGTTCTCCCGGGGGTGAGTGTGGCGCGCGCATAGGCGTTGGCTGGGGTCGCGTGCGTTAATCGTTGACGGCCGTGAGGCCGACGGAACGATTTATCCGCCCGCTCCACTCACCACCGTTCGATGACAGCGACCGTCGAGCCTGGAGATATCGTCACCGTGGACTACGTCGGACGGTTCGAGGGGGGTGAGGTGTTCGACACGTCTCGCTACGAAGTCGCGGAGGCGGCCGGTCTCGCCGAGGCGCAGGGCCGTGACCGAGACGAGTACACGCCCCTCTCGTTCACTGTCGGAACGGAGTCGGTCATCGAAGGTCTCGACGAGGGCGTCAGAGGGCTCGCCGTCGACGAGTCCGCGACCATCACGGTCCCGCCGGAGCGGGCGTACGGCGAGTTCCTCGACGAGCGCGTCCGCGAGTACGACCCCGAGACGTTCGAGGGGATGGTCGGGCAGGAGCCCGAAATCGGCCTGCACGTCCACGCCGAGAACGGCCTGCACGGTGACGTGACCGCCATCACCGACGCCGCCGTGGTCGTGGACTTCAACCACGAACTCGCGGGCAAGACGCTGGTGTTCGAAGTCGAGGTCCTCAGCGTCGGCTGAGGCGGGTGACGAGAGGAAACCACCGAACATAGGTGCCGGGAGCCCGTTGGGGCGTGTATGGCAGCGCAACTCGCGGACGAGCCGTGTGAGGCGTGCACCTCAGAGGACGAACCGTTGACCGAGGCGGAGTACGCGGAGTACCTCGCCGAAATCGACGGCGAGGTCTGGGAGGTCGTCGACGACCACCACCTCGAAGGCACCTACGCGTTCGACGACTTCCGCGACGCCCTCGAGTTCACCTACGAGATCGGCGAACTCGCCGAGGAGGAGTGGCACCACCCCGACCTCCACCTCGCGTGGGGCGAGGTGCGCGTCGAGATGTGGACGCACAAGATCGACGGCCTCCACAAGACCGACTTCGTGATGGCCGCCCGCATGGACCGCATCCACGAGCAGTACGCGCCCGACGCGACGTCGGAGTCGTAAACGGGCTAGTTGGTCTCGGTCTCGGTGTCCGTCTCGACGTCGGTGTCGGCGTCCGTCTCGGCGTCGTCGGCGAGGGACGAGTCCTGCGCCCGCCCGCGGGCGAGTTCGCGGTCGATCTCGTCCTCGTACTCGGAGGCGGCCGTGACGGTGACGACGTTCCCGCCGCCGGGGTCGATGACCATCACCTCGGTCCCCTCCGGGATGTCGCCGTCCATCGAGCGCGCGGAGTAGTAGGGGTTGAACCCCCCGCTGTCGAGCTTTATCTCGCCCGACGTCGGCGTGACGCGCTCCGTGACGCGCCCGAACTTGCCCGTCAGCGCGTCCGAGTCGCTCGTCTTCGCTGTTCCCTTCCCGCCGTAGAGGTCGAACTCCCTGTATCCGTACAGCGAGAGCGCCCCGAACAGGAGGACGAGGACGCCGAGGATCAGCGGCGACGCGAGCGGGCCGAGGAGAAAGCCCACGACGCCGGCGAGGAGGAGCGCGACCCCGAGAACGACGAAGTTCGCGCCGGGAGCGAGCGCCTCGGCGACCGAGAGCCCGAGCCCCGCGAGTACCAGGAGGAGCGGGAGCGTCTCGGGGCCGAGAAACTCGAACTGCAGGGGGAGCGGCGGTACCGGCATGAGTGGAGATTAGGGCGGACGCCGATTAAGGGTTGTTCACGAGCGGGGGTGGTCCGGTCCCGCTCATCGTGTGCTCGGCGTCGCGGCCGCGTCGAGCACGCCGGTCAACCGCGAGAGCGCCCCCGGCGTCGCCGCCGCTCGTGTCCGTCCCCACGCGTAGGCGGCGACCGCTCGTGCGACCTCGCTTACCTCGACCCCGTCGCGTTCGAGCGCACGGGAGAGCGTCCGGTCGCCGCGGTCGAGGTTCCCGAGAGCACCTCGCGTCCACCCGGACGCCAGCACCGTCGGCGTCGCCCGCTGTGCCGCCTCGACCGCTTCGAGCGCGGCGAGTTTCTCGCGGCGGGCCGCCTCCGCCGACCGGGGGACGCCGTACTCGCCGCGGTCGACGGCCGCCCGGACGCGGTCGAGCGCCCGGAGGTCGCGGTCGGCCCCCGCGGCCGTGAGAACCGCGCTCGCGACGCCCTCGCTGTCGCGGGCCTCGTTCGCGGTGCGACAGCGCCACGTCGCATCCGAGACGGCGTCCCGGAGCAGGTCGTGGGCGACGGTGTACGCGAGGTCGCGGTCGAATCGCGACTCCCACTCGTCCGTGGGCGGGTCGGGACACCGCGCGGTGACGTCCGCCACGAGCACGCGGGCGGCCCGGTCGAAGGCGTCCCCGAGCGGGCGCGGGTCGGCGAGCGAGTCGACGAAGCGGTCGTAGTAGTACGCCGCGTTCTCCGCCGCCGTCCGGGCGAGTTCGACCGTCCCGGCGGCCGACCCGACGCCGAGGACGCGACTCTCGTCCGACCCGCGGCGCTCGGCCGCCCGTTCGAGCGTTCCCTCGGCGTAGTCGACGCGCGATTCGACCGTCCCGTGGACGTCGACCGCGACCGCGAGGTCGTCGCCGACGTAGCGCCAGCGGTCGCGGAGTCGCGCCAGTCGCTCGCGGATCGACTCCCGGCGAGCGAGCACCTCCTCGCGGGTCAGGTCGTCCGCGAACGCGGCGTAGACGGCGCTGACGTCGGCCGCGAACCACCGGGCCGACTGGAGTGCGTCGAGGCGCTCGTACGGCGTCCGTGCCTCCCCGGCCCGCTCCAGCGCCTCGGCGGCCTGCTCGTACCGGTCGGCGTACTCGCGGGCCACGGCCTCGTTCGGAATATCCGGCGACTGGGGTGCCGACGACAGCAGCGACTGCGCGCGGTCGCGGTGAGCCGCGACGTGATCCGCCCCGATTTCGACGGGAAACCTCCGGGGAACCGTGGGCGTGCCGAGGCCGACGACCCGTCGGAGCGCACCGCTGTCGTACGACACGTCGGGGTCGTCCGGGCCGTCGTCGACGGCGAACAGGGGAACGAGCCCCACGCCCATCGCGCCGGCGAGGATGAGCGCCCGGCGCGTCGGATCGACGTCGCTCACGACGACCCCTCCGGTCGTCGCGGTCGTTCACAACTCCCGCCGCGGCCGAGGGTGTACGACCCGATATCGTCGGTCGCCATCGGGAACCGGACGAACGCGGCGACGACGTCGCGGTCGTCGAGGCTGCAGGCGACGTCGGCGGGGCGGAGCGGCGAGCAGAAGTCGAGGTCGAACGAGTCGCCGTCGACGGTCACGTAGTCGACCTCCAGCGTTCGGCACGCCCCGACCCGATGCTCGGAGACGTGGACGACGCTCCGCTCGAAGTCGGTCTCGCGCAGGAGCGCCCGCGCCTCCTCGACGCCCGCAACCTCGGTCCGAAAGGAGACCCGGTCGGCCTCGTCGGCCGTCACGAGCGTCCGCTGGAGGGGTTCGTCCGTCTCGTCTTCGAGCGAGTCCGCCGGGTCGTACCCGACGAACGGTTCGGCGGCGGGGTTCCGAACGATCACGGCGTCGTAGTCGAGCGTCGGCTGGACGGTCTCGGTCGGCGACGGCGTCTCGGGGCCGCCGCCCGTGACCGACTCGTTACAGCCGGCGACGCCGACGGCGGCGACGCCCACGGTGGCGCGGAGGAGCCGTCGTCTGGAGGTGGAGTGGGGGACCATCGCGTAGTTCGGCACAGACGACCCGAACACATCAAGCATCGGGTCGGCGCCCGCGTTCGGACGGCGTCCGCGGTCGCTCTGCGCTCGGGGGCGCACGCGGTCGCTCCGCGTTCGGGGGTGGGGTCGCCGGGGGACGAGGGGATCAGATGACCGTCGACAACAACAGGAGCGTGCCGACGACGCCGAGGAGGACGAAGACGGTGTTTTCGAGCGTCGGCTGGCCGGGTTCGAGCGGTTCCGGCTCGGACTCGACGACGCCGTCGGGACCCACCTCGTCGAGACCGAACTCCCACTCGTCGTCCTCGCCCTCGCCTTCGTGCTCGTTCACACGCTCGTCCTCGTGGTCGCGGCTGTCGGCCACCGCCTCGTCGTCGGTCGTCTCGACGGAGTCGCTGTCGGGACCGGACTGTACCATTACTCGTGCTTCGAGATGGAGCGGCAAAAGTCCTCCCGCCCGCGGACGTGTCGGAAGCGGAGCAGCCAGCGGCGGGTTACGACTCCCCGTTCGCGATGGCGTGACGGTCGCGCTCCTCGATGGCGCGGATGTCGCCCTCGTAGACGATACCGCGCTCGGCGTGGAGCGTGACGGTCGTGCCGCCTTCGACCGTGTCGAGGACGGGCGCGCCCGATATCATCGGGATGTCGAGTTCGCGCGCGACCATCGCGGGGTAGCCGGTGAGACCCGGACGGGCGTCGATGATGGCCGCGAGTTTCGCCGCGTCGCCGTCGAACTCCCCGTCGAAGTCCGCGCCGAGATACAGCACGGCACCCTCGGGAACGTCCGAGAGGTCTCCGTCCGTCGTCCGGTAGAGGGGGCCGGCCACGCGACCGCCGACGATCTTCCGGCCGTTGGCGATGGATTCGGCGACGACGTGTACCTTCAGCATGTTCGTCGTGTTGGTCTCTTCGAGTTCGGACATCATCCCCGAGAGGATGACGATGGTGTCGCCGCTCTCGGCGACGCCGGCGTCCAGCGCTGCGGAGACGGCGTCGTCCATCACCTCGGCGGCGCTCGTGCGGTAGTCGGAGTAGCGGGCGTCGATCCCCCACGAGAGGACGAGTTGGCGGCGGACGCGGTCGTTCGGCGTCGTCGCGACGATGGGGACGCCCGGGCGGAACTTCGCCGTCTTCCGTGCGGTGTACCCCGACTCGGAGGCGGCGACGATCGCGGAGGCACCGACGTCGCGGGCGAGATATCGCGCCGAGCGGGCCAGCGCCTCCGTCCGGGAGTCCCTGCTCGCGGTGGGAACGCGCTGCTCCTGGCTCTCGGCGTACTCCTCGGTCGATTCGACCTCGCGGACGATGCGGGCCATCGTCTCGACGACTCTCACCGGATGGTCGCCGACGGCCGTCTCGCCCGAGAGCATGACCGCGTCGGTGCCGTCGAGCACCGCGTTCGCCACGTCGGACGCCTCCGCGCGCGTCGGGCGGCGCGCGTGGACCATCGAGTCGAGCATCTCGGTCGCCGTGATGACCGGCACGCCCGCGGCCTGGCACTTCCGGATCACCCGCTTCTGGACCATCGGGACGTCCTCCAGCGGGCACTCGACCCCGAGGTCGCCGCGGGCGACCATCACGCCGTACGCGGCGTCGATGATCTCGTCGAGGTTCTCGACCGCACCCGCCCGTTCGATCTTCGCGATGACGGGGATGTCGCCGCCGTACTCCTCCAAGCGGTCGGAGATGGCGTAGATGTCGCCCGCCGTCCGGATGAAGGAGGCGGCGACGAAGTCGACCTCCTTCTCCGCGGCGAGTTCGAGGTTGCGGTCGTCGCTCTCGGTGATGAGGTCGATGTCGAGGCTGACGCCGGGGACGTTGACCCCTTTCCGCCCGCCCAGTTCGCCGCCGGAGTCGATGCGGGCGACGACGGCGTCGCCCTCCACCCGGCGGACGGTCGCCTCGATGCGCCCGTCGTCGAGGAGGACCGTGTCTCCTTCCCCGACCGCCGCGATGGAGTACGACAGGCCGATCTCCTCGGGCGTCGCCTCCTCCCCGCGGACGAAGCGGACCTCGCTCCCCGTCTCCAAGACGATAGGGTGGTCGAGCGGTGCGGTGCGTACCTCGGGGCCCTTGAGGTCGAGCATCGCCGCGAGCGGGGAGTCCGTCCCGCGGTCGACCGTGCGGATTCGGTCGATCATCTCCGAGCGGTGTTCGACCGATCCGTGACTCGCGTTGAGTCGGGCGACGGACATCCCGGCCCCGGCGAGCGCGCCGATCGTCTCCTTGTCGTCCGACGCCGGCCCCAGCGTACAGACGATCTTCGCGTTTCTCATGCGAAGTCGATACGCCCGAACGCGGTAAAAAGACCGGCGATGGAACTCCCGACCGAGTAAACGGCACACGGTACCGCTCGCGAGTCTATATATCCCGTCCGCGCGCGGCTTATCTCCGCCCGAGCCCTCCAGGTTGGTATGGATGTGGACGGTTCGTCCCCGGAGCCTCGGTCCGACGGCGGAAGCGTGGCGGGAGTCCCCGCGGTCCCACCCGGCGACTCGACTCCGACGTGGCGCGAACGGAAGGCGCGAACGACCGGACTCGCGCGTCTCACGTACGAGTACTTCGAGCGGGCACGCTACGAGGACCAGGTCCTCAGGAGCGAGTCGACGTACGTCGAGCGCGACGTGCTCGGCTTCCCGACGTGGCCCCACGAAACGGTCAGGAACGCCTCCATCGCGTCGTTCTTCGTCGGGATGATTCTGTTCCTCTCGGCGACGATGCCGCCGCACATCGGCCCGCCGGCCAACCCCTCTTCCACCCCGGCGGTCATCCTGCCCGACTGGTATCTGTACTGGTCGTTCGGCCTGCTCAAGCTCGACCCCCTCAATCCGGAACTCGCCATCCTCGGCGGACAGAAGATCATGGCCGACCGGACGTACGGCGTGCTCGCGAACCTCGTCGTCGTCGGGTTCATCGCCATCGTCCCGTTCCTGAACAAGGGGTCGGCGCGCCGTCCCGTCGAGCAACCGTTCTGGGCCGCCGTCGGTGTCGGCGGGGTGGTCTTCGCCTTCACCATCTCGCTGCTGTCGGTGAAGAACCTCGTCCCGATGAACGTCGACCTGCTGTTCGACCTGACGTTCCTCCTGCCCGTCGTCGCCGGCGTCGTCACCTACGCGGTGTTGAAGACGATGCGCGAGGGGTACACCTACGACCTCAACCGCCGGTACTACCGGCTGCGGCCCCCGCGGTAGAGACAGCGGAGCCTACCGAACCGTCTCGCCGGGTTCCGCGTCGCCCAGCGTCGTCAGGAGGTCCGCCTCCTCGCCCGCCGCGAGGAGCATCCCGTTCGACTCGACGCCGAACAGTTCGGCCTTCTCGAGGTTCGCGAGGATGATGACCTTCTCCCCGACGAGCGCGTCGAGGTCGTGTAACTGTTTGATGCCGGCGACGACCTGCCGCTCTTCGACGCCGATGTCCACGTCGAGGCGGGCGAGTTTGTCCGCGCCGTCGATTCCCTCCGCGCCGAGGATGCGCCCGACGCGGATGTCCAGTTCCTGAAAGTCCTCGAAGCTGATGCGCTCGTCGGCGAGCGGTTCGAGTTCGGCCGCGGCGTCCTCGTCCCCGTCGCCCGACTCGTCGTCCCCGTCGCGGTCCGCCTCGCTCTCTTCGACCCGCGCCCGGAGCTTCGCGTTCAGTTCCTCGACCCGCTCGTCGGGGATCTTCTCGAACAGTTCGGTGGGCTCGCCGAACTCCCGTTCGGGCGGTTCGAGCGCGGCCGCGACCTCGACGTCGTGGACCGACCCGCTCTCGCCCAGGCTCTCCCAGAGCCGTTCCGCCTTCTCGGGGGCGACCGGTTCGAACAGCACGCCGACCGCCTTGGCGATCTGGACGCAGTCGCGGATGACCTGTGCCTTCTGTGGGTCCTCGTCGTCCAGTTTCCACGGCTCGTTGCGCTGGATGTACTCGTTGCCGAACCCCGCGAGGCGGACGGCCGCGTCGCCCGCCTGTCGGATGGAGTAGTCGTTGACGCCCGCCCCGAAGGTCTCGATGGCCTCGTCGATGCGCTCGCGGACCTCGCTGGAGAGGTCCGCGTCGGGCGTGCCGCCGAACTCCCGGTACGCAAAGAGGAGCGACCGGTAGAGGAAGTTGCCCACGGTACCGACGAGTTCGTTGTTGACTCGCTCCCGAAAGCGCTCCCACGAGAAGTCGACGTCCTGCTGGAAGCCGCCGTTCGTCGCCAGGTAGTAGCGGAGGAGGTCGGGGTGGAAGCCCTCGTCGAGGTACTCGTCGGCCCACACGGCGCGGTCCCGGGAGGTCGAGAAGCCCTTGCCGTTGAGCGTGATGAACCCGCTCGCCATCACCGCACGCGGTTCGTCGAAGTCGGCCCCGCGGAGCATCGCCGGCCAGAAGACGGTGTGGTGCTGGATGATGTCCCGTCCGATGACGTGGACGATGTCGCCGTCGACCTTCCACGCCTCCTCCCAGTCGAACGCCTCGCTCCCGACGCGTTCGGTGTACTGCTTCGTCGAGGAGATGTACTCGATTGGCGCGTCGACCCAGACGTAGAGAACGAGGTCGGTCTCCTCCTCGGGGTAGTCGATGCCCCAGTCGAGGTCGCGGGTGATACACCAGTCCTGTAGCTCCCCTTCGATCCACTCGCGCGGCTGGTTGCGGGCGTTCGACGTGCCCTCCAATCGGGAGATGAACGACTGGAGGTACTCCTGGAAGTCCGAGACGCGGAAGAACTTGTGTTTCCGGTCGCGGTACTCGGCGGGGTTCCCCGTCAGGGTGGAGGTCGGCTCTTCGATCTCGCCGGGTTCGAGGTGCCGACCACAGCCCTCGTCGCACTCGTCGCCGCGGGCGTGTGCACCGCAGTACGGGCAGGTCCCCTCGACGTATCTATCCGGAAGGGGCTGTTCTTCGACCGGGTCGAACGCGACCTTGATCTCCTTCTCGTAGACGTGGCCGCCGTCGATGAGCCGGCTGACGATCTCGGTCGTCATCTCGGCGTTGGTCTCGTCGTGGGTGTGTCCGTAGTTGTCGAACGCGACGTTGAACTTCGGGAACGTCTCCTCGTACGTTTCGTGGTACGAGAGCGCGAACTCCTCGGGCGTGACGCCCTCCTTCTCGGCGTTGACGGCCACGGGGGTGCCGTGCATGTCCGACCCGGAGACGAAGGCGGTCTGCTGGCCGAGTTTCCTGAGGGCCCGTGCGTAGACGTCGCCCCCGACGTACGTCCGCAGGTGACCGATGTGGAGGTCGCCGTTGGCGTACGGCAGGCCACACGTCACCACCGCGGGACGGTCCGTGGGGAAGTCCTCGTGGCTCATGTGTGAACAGTCAGTCGCGTGGGCGTCTAAAGGCCGCTGGTTTCCTCGTCCGCGTCGCTCTACGCCGACTCGACCTGCACGCCCCTGACCTCGAAGCGTGCCCCGCCCCGCGACCCGTCGGTGACGGTGACGTCCCAGCCGTGCGTGTCGGCGATTTCGCGGACGATCATGAGCCCGAACCCCGTCCCACCGGACTTCGTCGAGTAACCGCCCTCGAACACCGTCTCGCGCGCGTCGGGCGGAATCCCCGGACCGTCGTCCTCGACGAAGAAGCCGTCGCCGCCGTCGAGCGCACCGACGCGGACGTGGACGCTCGCATCCGGTGCGGCGCTGCTGTCACCGGCCGTGTCGCCCCCGTCGCCCGTCGAGCCGTGTTCGACCGAATCGCCGGCCTGCGGCCGGCTGTTCGTGGAGCCATGCTCCACGCTATTCCGAAAGAGGTTCTCGAAGAACTGCCGGAGCCGCGACTCGTCCGCGTGGACGGCGAGTCCAGTGTCGGCGTCGAGGGTCGCCGCGTCGCTGCCGACGAACGTCCACGACTCCGTGGCGAGAGCGTCGATATCGACCACGGAGCGGTTCTCGGCGCGCGTTCCCTGTCGGGCGACGGTCAGGAGGTCGTCGATGAGCGTGTCCATCCGGTCGTGTGCCCGTTCGACCGCGTCGAGGCGCTCCTCGACCGCGTCGAAGTCGCCCTCGGCGCAGTCGAGACGCGCCAGGTCGAGGTTCCCGTGGGCGACGGAGAGCGGCGCGCGGAGGTCGTGCGAGACGACGCTGGAGAACGTGTCGAGCCGTTCGTTCTGTCGTTTCAGGGTCCGCTCGCGGGTGACCCGGTCGGTGATGTCACGGGAGATGACGACCGCACCGGCCGGACCGTCGTCCCCGTCGGTCCACAGCGGCGTCACCCGGAGGCCGGCGACCACCAGGCCACAGGGGAGGTCGAGTTCGAGTTCGAGTCGCTCGCTGTCCGTCTCCCCCGTGATGACGCGTTCGAGAGCGGCGACGAAGCGGTCGACCTGCGGCTCCTCGACGAGCATCTGCTCGCTCAGTGCTCGAATGGATCGTCCGACGACCGCCTCGCGCGGGACCTCGGCGTACGCCAGCGCGCGGTCGTTCGTGTAGGTGACGACGAGCGACTCGTCGACCGTGTAGACCACGTCGGTCATGCCCTCGACGATGGACTCGTACTGCCGGAGTCGCTGTCGCTCGCGTTCGTGACCGGTCGTCCGATGAGACTCGTCGAGCGCCTCCGCGACCCGGCGGGCGAGCGCCGTCGACCCGTCGGGGCCAGCGTCGGCGTCGACCCGAACGACGGTCGTCAGGTCGAAGTCGACGACTTCGACCGGAACCGTCGGCGCGGCAGTGAGCAAGAGACAGGGGACGTCGGGGTCGGTCCCCCGGACGTCCCGGAGGGCCCGGAGAGCCCACTCGCCGGGGGCAGAGCACGCCACGACGACGCAGTCGACCGGTTCAGTGCCGAGCCGGTCGACCGCCGCGTCCGTGTCCGTCGTGGACAAGACCTCGAACCCCTCCCGGTCGGCGAGTGTCGTTCCGAACCCCTCGAATGCGTCGTCGTCGTGGAGGTGTACCACGCGACGAGAGCACGTCATTCCACTGCAAAACGGTGACGAGCTTACATGTGTGTTTCGCCCACAGTATCAAAACAGATAGAAGAACGCCTCGACGCCGACGATGGTCACGACGAGTCGGCCCACGCTCCCGATGAACGTCGCCAGCGCGAACTTCGCGTAGTCCTCCTCCAGCACCGAGAACGCGTAGATGGAGAGCGTGTCGGGAAAGCCCGGGACACAGAGCGCGAGCGCGAGGCCGCCGTAGCCGTAGCGCTGGGCGAGTTGGACGGTCTTCTTCTCGGACCAGGCGACGACGTCGACCGGCGAGCGCCGGAGGGCGCGGATGACGGGCCCCGACTCCTTCGCCTCCTGTCCGATGTGGAAGGCGAAGACGCTCCCGGCGGCCTTGCCGAGGCCGGAGGTGAGGATGATGATCACGGTGTGCGCCCACCCGGGCAGGCCGAGGTTCAGCGGCGCGAGGAGGACGATCTCGCTCACGCCCGGGAGCGCGAAGGCGATGAGGAAGGAGTACCCGAAGATGATACCGAGTCCGGGCCATCCGGTCGCCGTCCGCACCAGCGAGGCGAACCACCCGCTCTCGGTGAACAGGAGGGCAAGGGGGACGTCGACGAGGACCGACACCGGACCCGCGAGTGACACGAGTGAAGGTGGGTGAGCCGATGACGTAAATCTTGAGATTCACCCCGGACGAGAGGCCGACGACGGAACCGGCGTCGTCGTAGAAGCCAGCGAACGAAGCCGAATCCACTGGATTCGGGGAATCCCATCGACGCTCGTCCGGCCCGAAAACGTGTATTCATAGAATACTGTCTTTATTTCGTGTTATTTCCGGCATCATTATGTCTGCGGGGGAAGTCAGTTACCGAGAGGCGATTCAGGTATGTTTCCGTCGACGCGCCAGGGCGTCTTGTTGTACGTCTCCGACCGGAACGGTCGGGCTACGGCGTTCGACGGTGGGGCCGCACGGGTCCTGACACGGTCGGCGGAGGCGCTCACGGCGGAGAACGTTCCCGTCGCGGACTGCGCTGTCATCGACGCCGCCGTCCTCGACCCCGACCCACCGACGTGGCTCGACGCCTTCCCAGGAGACGTCTACGTGCTCGCAGCATCGGATACCAAGTTCCCCGACTGGGTGACGAGCGCCGACCTGTCGGTGCTGGACCCCTCGCTGGTGACGCTTCTGACGGGGTCGGTCGGGGGCCGAAGCGGTACGCACCTCGACGACGAGGTGCGCACCGACACCTGGGACGGCGCGCAGTTCGACGGCGGCGACGCGGCGAGCGACTACGGAGAGACGGTGCGTGACGGCTCTGTCGGGCCGTCTCCGGCGACCGAGTCGGGCGGGGGTGAGGGCGACGCCGACGACTCGTTCGAACCGCTCTCAGTCATCCCGTTCCCGGTCGCCCTGCTCGACGGCGACGGGGTGATCCGGTTCGTCAATCGGGCATGGGTCGAGTTCGGCCGCGAGAACGGACGAAATCGCATCGAAAGCGACGTCGGAGTCAACTACTTCGAGGTGTGTGAAGGGCTCGACGACGCCTTCGCGTCCGCGGCGACGAAGGCGATAGAACGCGTGCTCGCCGGCGAGATCGACGGCGAACGGGTCGAGTACCCCTGTCACGGCGGGGGCGAGCGCCGGTGGTACTCGATGGCCGTCATCCCCGCGGGGGGTGACGGCCCCGTCGAGGTGGCGCTCGTCCATCAGGACATCTCCCAGTACCGACAACACATCAACGTCCTCGACCGGGTGCTCCGACACAACCTGCGGAACAAGGCCAACATCATCCTCGGCCACGCGGCCGCGCTGGCGAGCGACCGCGACGACGAGACGGCGACGGCGGCGACGACCATCGGCGCGGCCGCGCGCGAACTGCTCTCCCTGAGCGAGCAGGCCCGCCGCTACCGGGAGGTCAGCACCGACGACCGACCGACGACACCGATCGACGTCGTCTCGGTCGTCTCGGAGGTGGCAGAGCGGCTGAGTCGGAAGCACTCGCGGGCGGTCATCGAGACCTCCCTCCCCGTGGCGGCGGTCGTCCAGGCCACGCAGTCGCTCTCGCTCGTCGTCCACGAGGTGATCGAGAACGCCATCGTCCACAACGACCGCCCCCAGCCGTGGGTCCGTGTCGAGGTGGTCCGCGTCCACGAAGGTGGCGACGAACGGGTGTCGATCCGCGTCGCCGACGACGGCCCCGGCATCCCCCCGAGGACCGACGGCTCCTCACCGGCGGGCTAGAGGAACACCCCATCCGTCACGGGTCACAGCTCGGCGTCTGGGTCGTCAGCAGCCTCGTCACCTCTCTCAACGGGACCGTGGCGGTCGAACCCCGCACCCCGCGGGGGAGCGTGGTCACGATGACGTTCCCGAGCGCGACGCCCGAGTCCGACGGCGACTAGCGGACGGAGTCCAACAGCAGGCGCTGTTCGACGCGTTTGACCTCGTGTTGGACGTCGCGGACGGCGTCGATGTTCGCCGATATCGAGGAGACGCCCGACTCGACGAGGTACTGCACCATCTTGGGTTTCGAGCCCGCCTGCCCGCAGATGCTCGTCTTCACCCCGTGTTCGCGGCAGGTCTCGATGGTCGAGCCGATGAGTTCCAACACGGCGGGGTGGAGTTCGTCGTAGACGCTCGCGACGTTCTCGTTGTTCCGGTCGACCGCCAGCGTGTACTGCGTCAGGTCGTTGGTGCCGAACGACGCGAAGTCGATGCCGGCCTCCGCCATCGCCCCGACCTGCAGCGCGGAGGCGGGCGTCTCGATCATCACGCCCCACTCGCGCTTCTCGGGGTCGATGCCCGCCTCCTTCATGTGCTGGCGGGCGCGAATCACCTCTTCGGCGTCGTTGACGAGCGGGAACATCACTTCGAGGTTGTCGTAGCCCATGTCGTACAGCCGACGGAACGCTTCGAGTTCGAGCTTGAACACCGAGGGGTTCCCCAGCGAGCGCCGAATCCCCCGGTAGCCGAGCATCGGATTGTGTTCGCGGGGGACGTCCTCCCCACCCTGCAGCTGGCGGAACTCGTCGGAGGGCGCGTCGAGCGTTCGAACCCGCACCGGCCGGGGATAGAACTCGTCGGCGACGGTCCGAACCCCCTCGATGATCTCGTCGACGTACGCGCGCTCGCCGTTGTCGGAGATGAACCGCTCGGGCGTCTTGCCCAACGAGAGCACCATGTGCTCGATGCGCAGGAGGCCGACGCCGTCCGCGCCGGTCGCCGCGGCCCGTTCGGCCGCCTCGGGGATGGAGACGTTCACCTTGACCTCCGTCGCGGTCATCGGTTTTACCGGCGTTTTCGGGCGGGCGTCCTCGACGGGCTGACGCTGTTTCTCCTTCGATTCGACCCCCTCCCTGATGGTGCCCTTGTCGCCGTCGATGGTGATGGGCTGGCCGTCCTCTAACTGGCGGGTGGCCGACCCACAGCCGACGACGGCGGGCACGCCGAGTTCCCGGGAGACGATGGCCGCGTGGGAGGTCATCCCGCCTTCGTCGGTGACGATGCCGGCGGCGCGTTTCATCGCGGGCACCATGTCCGGCATCGTCATCTCGGTGACGATGATGTCGCCCTCGGCGACCTGGTCGAGGTGGTCGAGTTTCGTCACGACGCGGGCGGGACCGGAGGCGATGCCGGGGCTCGCACCCAACCCGCGGACGACGACCTCGCCGACCGCCGCCTGGCCGTTGCCGCTGCCCCCCTCGCCGTCCACCGCGGCGTCGCTCGTCCCCGACCCCGAGACGTTCTCGACGTTCGAGACGGCGGTGTCGGAGATGGTCGTGATCGGCCGCGACTGGAGCATGTACACCTCGCCGTCGTAGATGGCCCACTCGACGTCCTGTGGCTGGCCGTAGTGGCGTTCGACCTCCTCTCCGAGGTCGACGAGGCGGGCGATCTCCTCGTCGGAGAGCACGCGCTCCTCGCGGCGTTCGTCCGGTACCGCCCGTTCGACGGTCTCGCCCGTCTCGGCGTCCTTCACGTGCATCAGCTTCTTGTCCGCGACCGTGACGTCCTCCGTCCGCTGGGTCGCGCGGTTCACGACGTAGTTGTCCGGGGACACCGCACCGGAGACGACCGCCTCACCCAGTCCCCACGCGGCCTCGATGATGATTCGTGGCTCGCCCGTCGAAGGGTGGGAGGTGAACATCACGCCCGACTTCTCGGCGTCGACCATCCGCTGGACGACGACGGCGATGTCGACCTTGTCGTGGGCGAACCCCTTCTGGTTCCGGTAGTAGATGGCGCGCTGGGAGAACAGCGAGGCCCAGCACTCTTTGACGCGCTGGAGGAGGTCGTCCTCGCGGACGTTGAGGAACGTCTCCTGCTGGCCGGCGAAGGAGGCGTCGGGGAGGTCTTCCGCGGTCGCTGACGACCGAACGGCGACGAACGCCTCGCCGTCGTCGATAGAGCGGTACGCTTCGAGGATCTCTTGGGCGACGTCCTCGGGGAACGGCGTCTCCATGATGAGTTCGTGCGCCCGCTCGTGAGCGCCCGCGAGCGCCTTGGAGTCCTCCGAATCGACGTCGACCGCCTCGAACAGTTCCTCGTCGATTTCGGCCTCCTCGATGAAGGTCCGATAGGTCCCGGCGGTGACGACAAAGCCCGGCGGCACCGGGAGCCCCGCCGCCGTGAGTTCGCCCAGCGAGGCCGCTTTCCCCCCAACGGTCTCTAGATCGTCGGACCGAACCTCGTCCAACCAGAGCACTGCCATAGTGTCTTTTGCGTCCCGAGTATGCGTAAAGAAGGTTCCGGACCTGTCAAGGTTGATATGATATTCACTCGGGGGCGAGTACTACCCCTCGTCGCGGCGCGGCGCGCCGTGAGCCTCACAGTAGACGTCGCCGGCGTCGGTGTCGAGGAAGAACGTGTCGCCCGCCGCCAGGTCCCGACCGCAGTCCGCACAGCCGTCGTCGTGCCGTAACGCGTACTTGCCGACCGAGTGGCCGGTCTCCAGCCGTCCGGTCGCGCGGGCGACCCGGGTGAGTCCCTCGCCGATCTGGGTGTGGGTCGCCGTGTCCGCGGCCTCGAATCGGATGAGTGACATCGTCACGTGCTCGGGCGGGCGTTGGACGCGAGCGGACAAATCCGCTGTGGTCGCCGACTTCGTTACTCTCGCTCTCCTCTTCACGTACGAGGGGAGCGGTCGCCGGTGTCGGTGTCGGGACGCGACGCTGAGGCGGTCGGGTTGTCGACGCCGAGAAGTTCTTTAGCGTGCGCACCAAGCCTCAGGTGTGCTACCGGAGTGGCTGTCTCTGCTCCCGCCGTGGCTGCTGACCGGAGTTATCCTCGGGTCCGTCGCCTCGTGCTGCGTCGCCGTCGTCTTCTTCGTCGGCGACCGTCTGTTCCCGACGGCCCCGGTCGACCGGAGCCGCCACATCGACGGGACGGTCCGCCGGCGTCAGGAGATTCGGCAGTATCTCGTCGACATCGACGAACGCTTCCGTGAGGACTTCACCGTCCACGGCGAGACGGTCGCCTTCTACCTCCCCGAACGGGACGTCGCCATCACCTTCGACGCGAAGGCGTACTTCCGCATCGAGGAGGCGGGGACGTACACGGTGCTGTGTGAACACGAGATGCCGGGGCGTGGGCTGGGTCGACGCCTCCCGTTCGACGTGCCCGAACTCGAACCCGACCTCACCCCGGACCCCATCAGCACGGCCTTCGCGGCGCTCGAACTCGACCCGGCGGCCTCCCCGGACGAGGTGAAGTCGGCGTATCGCTCGAAGATCAAGGAGGCTCACCCCGACCACGGCGGCGACACCGAGGAGTTCCAGCGGCTCCAGGAGGCGTACGCGACGGCGCGAGACCACGCCGCGTACACAGAGGCCAAAGCCGACGTGGTGACCGCCTGAGAAGACCGCTCACTCGTTCGTTCGTCGGTTCGCTCGCCTTTTTGGTTCGTCTCTCGCCTTCCTCGTTCGCTCGTTCGCCCGTCCGTCACTCGCCGTTCGTTCGTCCCTCGTCGTCCGCCCGTTCGCTCGCCTTCTGTGTTCACTCGTCGTTCGTTCCGATGGGCGCCAGTTCGTACGTCACGTTCCGGTCGCGGAGCGTGTCGGCAACGCGGCCCGCCTCGTCGACGCTCGCGACGACGACGGCGTTCTGTCCCTTCGTCGCCGCTTCGGCCGCGACGGCCCCGCCCGCGAGACTCACCGCCGGTTCGCGGTCGAGACGGCGGAGCGCCGCGACGGCCTCGACGCCGACGGCGACGACCAGGTCGGCCGCGTCGAGGGCGGTGCAGAGCGCCTCGACGTCGACGGCGCGGCTCCCCCCGTTGCGGGCGCGCGGCACCTGACAGACGGTCACGGTCCCGGGAGACATGTCGATGACGCCCTCGAAGCCGGTGACTGAAACGTCCTGTCCGACCTCGGCCGTCGTGGTGGCGGTGCCCGTCGCCGGCCCCTCCTCGCCCGGCGTCGCGTGGAGGAGTCCCTCGCGCAACGAGAGCGACACCGTGTCGCCCGCCTCGATACGGTCCGTGGCCAACGCGGCGTCCTCCTGCACCGACTGGAGGACGTCCTCGGTGACGTGGTCGGTGAACTGCCGGATGGACTTGACCTCGCGGAAGAGCCAGTCGACCCCTTCCTTGGTCGTTCGGTACCGCGAGCGACCCTCCTTCTCGACGTAGCCGTCGGCGACGAGCTCTCTGATGTACTCGCTCACCGCCTGGGAGGTGACGCCGACGGCCTCGGCGATTTCGCCCTGGCTCACCGCCGGCTGGCGGTCGGCGATCTCGACGAGCACGCGGAGGCGCGTCGCGGTGCGCTTGTCCTCCAGAGCCCTGCTCATGAAGGGAGTGATGGACGGCGGCGATAAAACGGTGCCGTCGCGCGACGACGTCGTCGAGAGCGAGAACGAGAGAGTACCGCTTTTACCCTCGTGGCCGAACGAGAAGCCGTGTTCGACGCCGTCTTCGCCGACCGAGCGGTCTCGTTCGGGTCAAAGGCGCTCGTCGTCGCCGACCTCCACGTCGGGCGCGCCGAGGCCTCCGACGTCGAGGTCCCGCTGGGCGAGCGAGCGGACCTCACGGAGCGCTTGGGAGAGGCGGTCGACCGCCTCGCGCCCGAGACGGTCGTCGTCGCCGGCGACGTCCTCCACGAGTTCGGGCGGGTCTCTCATCGGGCAGCGGAGACGCTCGCTCTGCTCGACGAGGTGTGCCGCGAGGCGGGTGCCGAACTGGTGCTCGTGGCCGGGAATCACGACCGGATGTTAGAGAGCGTGTGGGACGGGGAGGTCCACGACCAGTATCGGGTCGACGCCGGCGACCGGGAGGTGCTCGTCTGTCACGGGCACGAGGAGCCCAGAGCGGAGGCGGACTGCTACGTCGTCGGCCACGACCACCCCACGATTACCATCGAGGGGCAGAAGCGACCCTGCTTTCTCGCCGGCGAAGGGGTGTACGACGGAGGCGACCTGCTGATGCTGCCCGCGTTCTCACGGGTGGCGAGCGGCGTCAGCGTCAACGGGATGCGCGCGCGGGACTTCCAGTCGCCGCTCGTTTCGGATGCGAACGCGCTCCGGCCAATCGTGTGGGACCGCGGGAGGGAGGAGGCGCTGACGTTCCCGCCACTGGGACGGTTTCGGAAGATGTTGTAAACCGTGCAGGGTCGGACGTGGCGGGAGTCGTCGATAGAGTCCGAGCGGAGAATCGTCGACGGACGAGCGAACGAGAGGACACGAAGAGCGGTCGCCAGGGCGTCCGTCTCTTCTTTCGGCTGAATACACGTCGCACCGAGGCGCGAGTAGTCACCCCGTTTTATCGAGGGTCACCCCCCATCGAGACCATGGACGTCCGCGACGCGGACCCGTCCGACGCCGAAGCCATCCGGGAGGTCCACGCTCGTTCGATCACCGAACTCGGGCGACAGGCGTACAGCCCAGAACAGGTCGACGCGTGGGTGCAGGGGTGTGAGTCGGCAGACTACGCGTCGGCAATCGAAAGCGACGACCTGACGTTCATCGTTGCAGAAAAAGAGGGTCAGATCGTGGGATTCGGATCACTGCGTTTCGAAACATCCGAAAGTGACTCCGACGCCGAAGTCACCGCCGTCTACGTCCACCCGTCTGTCGTTCGGCAGGGTGTCGGAACCGCGATACACGCCGAGCTAGAGAGGCGAGCACGAGCGCACGGAGCCCAGTCGCTCGGGCTCTCGTCGTCGCTCAACGCGGTCCCGTTCTACGAAGCGCGTGGGTACGAGCACTTCGGAGAGCGGTTCCACGAATTCTCCGCCCACGAGGAGACGGGCGTGACCGGGACGGTCGTCGAGATGCGAAAGCGACTCTGAATCCGTCTCGGCCCGTCCGCCAGCGGGAACATCGCCTGAGAGCCGAACGTTCAATACCCACGGCTCTCACTCACACACGTGCGCGTGGACCACTACGACGAGGCCGACTTCGTACGGACGCTCGACGCCGAGGGTAACGTGGTCGGCGACGTCCCCGACCTCTCCGACGACCGCCTGCTCGCCATCTACCGCGACATGAAGTTAACAAGGCACTTCGACGAGCGGATGGTGAGCCTCCAGCGACAGGGACGGGTGGGGACGTACGCCCCCGCCGTCGGACAGGAAGCCTCGCAGGTCGGGTCGACCCACGCGCTGGAGGACGAGGACTGGCTCGTCTACCAGTACCGCGAACACGGGACCGTCGCCGTCCGCGGCCTCTCGTCCGACTACCTCACCTACTGGATGGGCCACGAACACGGCAACGCGTCGCTCGTCGAACAGCACATCGCCCCGCTCAACATCACCATCGCGGACCAGATTCCCCACGCGGTCGGGATGGCGTGGGGCGCGAAGCTGAAGGGCGACGACACGGTCGTCGTCTGTCACTTCGGCGACGGCGCCACCTCCGAGGGCGACTTCCACGAGGCGGCCAACTTCGCCGGCGTGTTCGAGACGCCGTGTGTCCTCTTCTGCAACAACAACGGCTGGGCCATCTCCCACCCGGCCGAGCGGCAAACCGCCGCCGAAACGTTCGCCCAGAAGGCCGACGCCTACGGTTTTCCTGGCGTTCGAGTCGACGGGATGGACCCGCTGGCGACCTACCGAGTCACCCAGGAGGCTGTGGAGCGCGCCCGCCGCGGCGACGGACCGACGCTCGTGGAGGCCGTCCAGTACCGCTACGGCGCCCACACCACCGCGGACGACCCCACGGCCTATCGGGAAGAGGAGGAGGTCGAGCGGTGGCGCGAACGCGACCCCCTCGACCGGTACGAGGCGTTCCTGCGCGACCGAGACCTCGTCGACGACACGGTCGCCGAGGAGATCGAGGCCGAGGCGCGCGAGACGGTCGCGACCGTCATCGACGAGGCGGAGGCGTTCGAGCCCTCGCCCCCGGAGATGTTCGACCACGCGTTCGCCGAGTCCACGTCCGGAATCGAGGCACAGCGCGAATCGTTCGAGCGCGCGCTGGAGAAGCACGGCCGCGACTCGTTCCTTCGGGAGTGACAACTACGGAGTGAGGTTGCGGTGTGACGACGGAGACGGGGGCTCAGAAGTCGTCTCCGACCGCCTGCGCCGCGACGCGCCCGCTCTCCAGCGCGCCCTGGATCGACGACCACTGCGTGTAGTCGCCCGCGAGGTACACCCGTCCCGCGGGTGCTCGCACGTCGGGGAGGCTATCGTGGATACCCGGTGGCTGGTCGAACTGTGCGAACTCGATGCGGTCGGTCGCAATCGGTTCCAGCGCGCCGAACTGGCGCTCGGGATACCACGCCGCCAGCGCGTCGCGCGTCGCGTCCGCCAACGCCTCGTCGTCCATCGAGAGCGGTGTCTCCCCCAGAAACGTCGCGTTCAGCAGTTCGGCGTCGTCGGGGGCGTACTCGGGCGCGACTGCCGAGAGCGGGACGACGGCGTTCGGCGTCGCCGACTCGGCGTTGAGGAGGATACGCTTCTTCGTACCGAGGTCGGTTCCCTCGGGGAGCCGATAGTACTGTGTCGTCGACGGTCTGGCGCGGGTCGGAATCGCGTCGACGTCCGTCAACTCGGCGGCCGTGCGCGGGTCGGTGCCGACGACGACGGCGTCGGCTTCGACCGTCGCCCCGTCGACGTCGAGCGTCGCACCGTCTGCGTCCCCGGAAACCTCGTAGACCACCGAGTCGGTGTGGATGTCGACGCCGACGGCCTCGGCCCTGTCCGCTAGCTGGTCGGCGATGGCACCCATGCCGTCGGCGGGGACCGCCGTCCGCCCGTCGCTCAGCATCCGAAAGGTGTACTCGAAGACGCGCTTGGAGGTAGAGAGCGACCGGTCGAGGGTGATGCCCCCGTAGAAGGGCGCGACGAAGTTCTCGGCGAACCGCGATGAGAAGCCCCAGTCGGAGAGGTACTCCTCGATGGTCGTGTCCGGTCCCCTGAAGAGCGCGTCGAGCGGCTTGCTCGCGAGGTCCTGCCGCAGCGCCAGCGTGCGGAGTTTGTCGCTCGTCGTCACCTCGCGGTTGAACAGCGACTCGAAGACCGAGAACGGGTCTCTGAGCGGGTCCGAGAGGACCGAACGCTCCCCCTCGCGGGCGATGACTGCTCCCGGGGAGAAGGGTCGGAGGTCGAGCGCGTCGAGGTCGAGTTCCCGACGGACCGCCGGGTAGGCGGTGAACAGCACCTGGAAGCCACGGTCGAGCGTGAACCCCTCCCGCTCTCGTGACCGGACCCTGCCCCCGACGGTCTCGCGCTGTTCGTACACCGTGACGTCGGCGCCGGCGGCGGCGAGTCGTCGGGCGGCCACGAGTCCGGCCAGCCCCGCACCGCACACCACGACGGATCGCTCCTCGTTCATGGACGCGGCTTGGGGTGGCGGTTACAAAGAGACTGTGCGTTCGACGCGGCAGGGTCGGTGCGCGGACGCGTCGCTCGCCGGTGAAAGAATGTGAGAAACGCTGAAGAACGACCGCCTTAGAGGCGGACGAGGTTCGCCGCGCGGGGACCCTTCGGCGAGTCCTGAATCTCGAACTCGACCTCCTGGCCCTCTTCGAGGTCCGGCCCGCCGACGTCTTCCATGTGGAAGAAGACGTCGTCGTCAGCGTCGTCAGTCTCGATGAAACCGTAACCGCCCGTGTCGTTGAAGAAGTCGACCTTCCCTTTCGCCATTGTGCTCGAACACAGACGACACCGCCGGATAACGCTTGCGCGAGAGGTGATACCACGACTGGCGGGTACGGGTGCCACGCGTCACGCCCTCTCACGACCCGTCGTCTCGTGTCACGTCGCTGGCGACGCGGGGACACCAGCGGAACGTCACCACGGGACCGGAAGGGATACCCCCGTCGGGTCGTACCCTCGGGTATGAACCCGAGCGACGCGTTCTGTGCGTTGCGCTGTACGGCGACTGGCGAGGAACTCCCCGCCGACCCGACGCGGACCGGACCGAGCGAGGCCGGGGCGCCGGTCGACCCCGTCTACGACCTCGCCCACGTCGACTGGGACCACGCCGACCTCGCCGACGCCCGCTCGATGTGGGACTTCGCCGCCCTCCTCCCCTTCGAGTCGGGCGTGAGCGCCGACGAGGGTGGGACGCCGCTCGTCGACGCTCCGGCGCTCGCCGACGAACTCGGTGTCGACTCGCTCCACATCAAGGACGAGGGGCGGAACCCCACCGGGACGGTGCTCGACCGCGGCCTCTCGCTCGCGGTCACGGCCGCCAGCGCTGCCGACGCCGACCTCCTCGCGCACGCCTCACCGGGTAACAGCGGACAGTCGGGGGCGGCGTACGCCGGACGTGCCGACATTCGGTCGTACGCGTTCGTCCCCTCGCGGGCGCCGTTCCCCAACAAGGCGATGACCAACGTCCACGGTGGCGACATGCGGGTCGCTGGCGGCCGGTACCCCGACGCGGTCGAGGCGCTCCACACACAACTGAAATCGGAGTGGTTCACCCTCCAGGAGTTCGACAACCCCGTTCGCCACGAGGGGTACAAGACCGTCGCGTACGAACTCGTCGGACAAGCCGGAGTCCCGGACGCGGTGTTCGTCCCCGCGAGCACCGGCGAGGTCGTCTACGGCTTGACGAAGGGCTTCCGCGAACTCCACGAATTAGGACTCGTCGACGACCTGCCGCGAATAATCGCGGTCCAGCCGACCGGTTGTGCGCCTATCGCGACGGCGTTCGAATCCGGACGGGAGGTCGAAGCGTGGAACCAGCCGGACACCATCGTCGGCGAACTGGAGATTCCCGACCCGAGGGGCGGCGACCTCGTGAGAGAGGCGGTCGAGGGGACGGATGGGAGGGTCGTGACTGTCGACGACGACGCGATTCTCGGGAGTGCCGTCGCCGCCGCACAGACCACCGCGGTCGACGTCGGCGCGGCCGGAGGCGCCGCATTCGCCGCCGCCGACGGGTTACAGGACGAGTTCGACGACGACGCGAGGCTCGTCGTCGTCAACACGGAGGCGGGCGTGAAGACGGCGGACATCCTCCGGTCGCATCTGATGGGCCAGGGTATCTGAGTTCGGCCCCACGTTTCGAAGCGTACACATCGAAGTTTAGATACCCCAAACTTCTTTCTCGTCGGGACAGTATCCACCGATGAGATGGCGAAGTCCGACGTGCTCAGCGACGTGATGGAAGACTACTTGAAGGCCATCTACACGCTGCAGACGGAGCAGGGACCGCCGGTGTCGACGTCGGCTATCGCCGACGCGCTGGCGAAGACGCCGCCGACAGTGACGAGCATGCTCGGCAAGCTCGAAGAGCGCGGGCTCGTCGCGCGCGAGAAGTACAAGGGCGTCGAACTCACCCCCGAAGGAGAGACGGTCGCGCTCGAAGTCATCCGGCACCATCGACTCCTGGAGGCGTACCTCGCAGAACACCTCGACTACGACTGGAGCGAGGTCCACGACGAGGCCGACGCGCTCGAACACCACATCTCCGAGGAGTTCGAGCGTCGCGTCGCCGAGGCGCTCGGCGACCCGGAGGTCGACCCCCACGGCGACCCCATCCCGAGCGCCGACCTCACCCCGCTCGACGTCGACGACTCGACGCGGCTCGACGACCACGCCGTCGGCGAGCAGGTCGTCGTCACGCGCGTCTCTGACCGCGACGAGGAGGAACTGCAGTACCTCTCCGACGCGGGCATCACGCCCGGAACCCGTCTGGAAATCGTCGACGTCGCGCCGTTCGGGATGGTGACTGTCCGGGTGGGAGAGGGGGACCGTGAGCAGTCGCTCCCCGAAGCGGTCGCCCGCTCCATCCGGGTCGTCCCCGCCACCGAGGACGGTACCGAGTACGGAACGGAGGTCGAGGGCTGATGGTCGGGCTGGTCGAAGTCGCCGCGGTGGCGTTCGTCGCCCAGCTCGCCGTCCTCCCCGGAGAGAAGGTCCAGTTCATCATCGCCGGGCTCTCGACGCGGTACGACCCGAAGGTGGTCGTCGCGGCCGCCGGAACGGCGTTCGCCGGCTGGACCGCCCTCGAAATCTGGTTCGGGGCGGCGCTGAGGGGCGCCCTCCCCCCGGCGATTCTCGACGGCATCACCGCCGTCCTCTTCGCGCTCTTCGCCGTGTTGCTCGTCCGCGCGGCACCCGAACCGGGTGAAACGAGCGTCGGACCCGATGAGAGCGCGTCGATGGAAACCGACGGGGGGCTGACGCTCGACGTCGACGCCCCGTCGGTGTTCGAACGCGACTTCGGTCTCGACGTCGACCGGTTCGGGAGCTTCGTCCCCATCTTCGCGATGATGGCCGCCGGCGAGTTCGGCGACAAGACCCAACTCGTGACTATCGGCCTCGCCGTCCAGTACGGTGCCCACCCGGGTATCTGGGCCGGCGAGATGCTCGCCATCCTGCCGGTGAGCATCGCGAACGCGTACGTCTTCCACCGGTTCTCTCACCGCTTCGACGTGCGGAAGGCTCATCTCGCGGGCGCGGCGCTCTTCGCGTTCTTCGCCGCCGACACGGTCCTCGCACTCGTCACCGGCTTCTCGGTGTGGGAGACGGTCGTCTCGACGGTCTCCCAGGCGATTCTCGCGCTGATCTGAACGGGCCTCGGGGCGCAAGACAAGGGAGCGTTTTTATCTTCGGTGCCACTACGCAGGAGCGATGCAGGACGCGCTCGTCTCGCTCGGTGCCGGCGTGGTGTTCGGGCTCGCACTCGCCGCCCCGCCTGGCCCGATGAACGCCGTCATCGCAGAGGAGAGCGTCCTTCGCGGCTGGACGGCCGGGTTCCGGACCGGCCTCGGTGCGATGACGGCTGACGCGGTGTTCTTCGTCCTCTCCCTGCTGGGTGTCGTCGCGTTCGTCGACCGGTTCCCGACGGTTCGTGGGGCGATGATCGGCGCGGGCGGCCTGCTCATGCTGTACTTCGCGTACGGCGCCGCTCGGGAGATCGGCGAGTCGTTCACGCCGGCCGAGGAGGCGGCCGCCGACGGCGGGGAGACCGGCGCGGGCTTCCGGAAGGCGTTCCTCCTCGCCATCGCGAATCCCTACCAGATCCTCTTTTGGCTCACCATCGGCGTCGCCCTGCTCGAATCGGGGCAGTTCGACGTGCTCGCACAGACGCCGTACGTGGGTGGCGACCTCGCGGGGCTCCTCGTCGTCGAAAAGGGGAGCCCGGCGCTCATCGTCGGCTTCTTCGGCGGTATCCTCGTGTGGGTCACCGGGTTCCCGGCGGCGCTCGTCACTGCCGAACGGCGGGTCGAGGCGTTCGCCCCGGCGGTGACGGCGCTCTCGGCGCTCGTGCTCGTCGGATTCGGTCTGCTGTTCCTCGCGGACGCCGCCGGGACGTTCCTCTGAGCGACGGGCGCGCGGTCGTCGACCGCACTGGGGAGCGAAAACGCAGTGCGAAGCCATATGACCCGCCCCCGTCGATAGCTGAGCATGTTCGACAAGTCGACGTGGATCAGGCTCCCGCGAAACGTCGTCATCGGTCACGGCGTCCTCGGCCAGGTCGGGGCGGCCGTCGACGACCTCTACCTCTCGGGGCAGCCCCTGCTGGTGACGAGCCCGACGCCCGAGCGGCTGGCCGGCGATCGGCTCCGCGCGCAGTTCCCCGTCGAACCGCACACGGTGACCGTCGAGCGGGCGAGCTTCGCCTCCGTCGAGGCGGTCGCCGAAACCGCTCAGGCGGAGGGGACCGACTACATCATCGCCCTCGGCGGCGGGAAGGCCATCGACATCGCGAAGATGGCCGCCGAGCGAGTCGACTGCGGCTTCGTCTCCGTTCCGACAGTGGCGAGCCACGACGGCATCGTCTCGGGTCGGTCGTCCATCCCCGAGGGCGACACCCGTCAC
The DNA here is from genome assembly GCF_002906575.1 of Salinigranum rubrum. Taxonomy (NCBI): domain Archaea; kingdom Methanobacteriati; phylum Methanobacteriota; class Halobacteria; order Halobacteriales; family Haloferacaceae; genus Salinigranum; species Salinigranum rubrum. Next base: position 1,097,289 of record NZ_CP026309.1, on the reverse strand, counting down.
TCGGTCGCGGCGGACCCGCCGCTCGCGGTCGTTGCCGACACTGAACTCCTCGCGCAGGCGCCGTGGGAACTCACCACGGCCGGCTGTGCGGACATCATCTCGAACTACACCGCCGTCAAGGACTGGCAACTGGCCCATCGGCTCAAGAACGTCGAGTACTCCGAGTACGCCGGGGCGCTCTCGGAGATGACGGCCGAGATGCTCGTGGACAGCGCCGACTCGATCAAGCCTGGGCTGGAGGAGGCCGCCTGGATCGTCGTGAAGGCGCTCGTCTCCTCCGGGGTGGCGATGAGCATCGCCGGCTCCTCACGACCCGCGTCGGGGGCGGAACACCTCTTCTCGCATCAACTCGACCGACTCATCCCGAACACCGCACTGCACGGCCATCAGGTCGGCGTCGGCTCCATCATGACCGAGTACCTCCACAGCGGCGAGAAGGGCCGGTGGCGGAACATCCGCGACGCGCTCGAACGCATCGACGCACCGACGACCGCGCGGGAACTCGGCGTCGACGACGAGGTGGTGATCGAGGCGCTCACCACGGCACACACGATCCGCGACCGCTACACCATCCTGGGCGACGGGATGAGCGAGGACGCGGCGCGCGAAGTCGCACGGGTGACCGGCGTCATTGAGGGGTAACGGCGGGGAGTGGCGAACAGCCGGCACGACTCGTCCACACGGCGACGTGCCGGACACCCGCGGAACGCCGTGCGGTCTCGGTCAGCGCATCGGTCGCGCTGGCCGCGTCTTCGTACATGAACCCTTGTAGGGGGTGCCGACGGTGACATCCCCCGACGACGCCGTAGCCACCGTCGCGTGCGACACGGGGCTGAGGTACCTCGTGGGCGACCTCTATCGATAAACCCGAACACGGATATCCACCCGCTCCCAACGGACGAATATGGCAACAGCCAGCGTGCGTGGTCCACTCAAAGAACACCCGGCCGCCGTGACGGCCGTGCTCTCCGTGGTGGGGTACGCGCTCGTCATCGGGACCTTTCTGGGGTACGTCCCCGACTCGGTGTTCCCGGAACTCACGCTCTCGGAGGTCAACCGCATCGCCGATGCCATCGCCGTCATCAACACGGCAGCGACCCTCCTCCTCGTCGCCGGCTGGCGCTTCATCCGGCGCGGCGAGGTTCGCAGACACGCCGCGTCGATGGTCGGCGCGTTCGCCCTCATCCTCGTCTTCCTCGTGCTCTACCTGACGAAGATCGGCGGCGGTGGCACCAAGGAGTTCGTCGGCCCCACCCTCCCGTACTACGCGTACCTCGCGATGCTCGCGGTTCACATCGTCCTCTCCGTGGTCTCCGTCCCCGTCGTGTTGCACGCGCTCGTCCTCGGAATCACTCACACGCCCGAGGAACTCCGCGCCGGGGGGACCCACCGAAAGGTCGGGCGCGTCGCCGCCAGCGCGTGGATTCTCTCCCTGTCGCTCGGCGTCGTCGCCTACGTGCTCCTCAACCACGTCTACGACTGGCAGTTCGTCGAGGCGCTCCTCCTCCCGGTCGTCCCCTGACTCGTGGTCACCCTCCCCCGAATCCGGGGTCGACCCTCGCTCGCCACGCGATGAAACCAGAGAGCGCCGCGAGCGTCGCGACCATGCCCCCGCGTTCCACCAACTGAGCGCACCCGTCGCGTAGCCGTAGCCGGCGGCGACGACGATGACGACGGCGAGGGCGGCGTAGACGCGCAGATACCACGCCTCGTACCAGGCGACGAACCGTCGTCTGGTGTCGGCCTCCGTCGCGGCGCTCTCGGCGTCGGTGTCCATACCACCGTCTTCGAGTGCGCAGACATAACGCGTGTGGCCGTCCTCGGTCCCGCACACGGGGACGACCGACAGTACGAACCGCCCGCCTTCGGGCTCTAGCAGGATTTATTACGCCGGCCGCACGCTCCGCGAGCATGCACGTCGCGTTCGTCTCGATGCGGACGGCACAGCACCACGAGACCGGCGCGACCGAACGAACACGACGGGTCGCCGAGGCGCTCGCGGCCCGCGGTCACGAGGTGACGGTCTGCTGTGCGCGGTGGTGGGGCGGCACCCTCCCGGCGTTCGACCAGAACGACGTCACCTACCGCGCGGTCACCGACGAGCCGGCAGCGGGCTCGTTCGGTTCGAAGCTCCCGTTTCGCCTCCTGAAGACGAAACCCGACGTCGTTCAGGCGGTCAACAGCCCGCCGGGGCACGTCGTCGCGGCGAAGCGAGCCTGTCGGCTCCTCCGCGTCCCGCTCGTCGTCGACTGGTGGCAGGACGCTGGCGACGACTGGGTCGGGTACAAACGCGCCGCCCGGGCGGCGAATCGGGTCCTCGTCCCCTCGGAACTCGTCCGGACGCAGGTTCGCGAACACGGCGCGGCCGAGGAGCGAATCGAGACGGTCCCCGAGAGCATCGACGTCGACCTCGTCCGCGACGCTCCGGTCGACCGGCGGGCGGACATCGTCTACGCCAACGACCTCGACGAGGGCTGCAACGTGGAGTCGTTCCTCCTCGCGCTCGCCGAACTGCGGACGCAGACGTGGCGCGCGGCCGTCATCGGGGACGGGCCGCTGCGCGAGACGACAGAGGAAACCGCGGCGGACCTCCGTATCGACGACCGGGTCGCGTTCCTCGGCGACCTCCCTCCCGAGGAGTTCGTTCCGATCCTGAAGGGAGCGCGAGTGTTCGCTCAGACGGCCGAACACGAGCCGTTCGCGACGGAACTCCTCTGGGCGCTCGCGTGTGGCTGTATCGGCCTCGTCGAGTACCAGGCCGGGTCGAGCGCGCACGAACTCGTCACCGGTACGGGGCGGGGGCGGCGGGTCACCTCGCCGCAGGAACTGGCGACGGCCATCTCGGACGCCGCCGACGAACCGCCCCGCACCCGGAGCGAGAACTACGCGGCGTACGACCACGACGCCGTCCTCGACCGCTACCTCGACGTCTATCGGGAAGCCATCGACGAGCGCGGCTTCTCGCTCGGGCTGTTCTGAGCGGTCGACGCGAAAACGGAGGGTGAGACGCTGCCGCTACTCCTCGGGCGTCTCGTAGTCGCCGCCGTACTTCATGAAGAAGAACGCGAGGCCGAGCGTGGCGACCATCGCGAACGTGGTTGCGACGCCGAGCGTCTTGGCGCTCTCGGGGACCTGTGGCGCACTGCTCCCGCCGCCACCACCGCCGACTTCGACGGTGGGGATGTCGCTCCCGACGGCGACTGCGCCGAGCATCCCGAGTGCCTCGTGCGGGGCACAGTGGTACTTCGTGATTCCCACCTGATCTTCTCCGAACGTATGCTCGTACGTCGTGCCGGCCTCGGAGACGGGAGCGCCGCTGTCGAGCGACGCCGGTCCCTCGCTGGAGACGACGTTGTGACCGCCGCCCTCGCCGGTCCACTCCCACGTGACTGTCGTTCCGGGGTCGACCCAGATGCCCGCCGGGGCGAACGCGAGCGCGCCGCCGTTGCCCTCTGCACCGACCTCCACGGTCACTTCGCTCTGTCCGCGCATGTCCTGGTAACCGCCGTCGACGCCATCGAGGTGGCCGCCCCAGTCCGGCTCCGTCGTCTGTGCCGCGGCGTTCCCTGACCCGGCCGCGACGGCCGCCGTCCCACCCGCGGCTGTCAGGAACGCCCGCCGCGACATCTGCGTGTCGCTCATGCTCGCGCCTTGGGGGTCGCCTGTAGTGAATACTTTGGTTCGTGTCCGCCGGGTCGCCGTTTCGACGACGACTCTGCCCGTCCCTCAGCGGGCTACAGAGAGTAGTCGTGCTCGCCGGTTTCGCTCTCGACGAACGCCGAGAGCAGGTCGACCATCGCGGCCACGTCGGTGACGTGCGCGCACTCGGTCGGTGTGTGGAGGTACCGCGTCGGAACCGACAGCGCCCCGACCGGGACGGCACCGCCGGCACGCTGGAGGTTCGCCGTGTCCGTCCCGCCGGCGGGCAGGACCTCTAGCTGGTGAGAGATTCCCTCGGAATCGGCCACGTCGCGGAGGCGACGGTTCACCTTCGGCGTCGTGATGACGCTCGAATCCTTCAGCTTCACCGCGACGCCCTCGCCCAGTTCCGTCACGTGGTCGGCCGCGTCGAACCCCGGGACGTCGTTCGCGACGGTGACGTCGAGCGCCAGCGCGAGGTCCGGGTCGAGGTCGACGCCGACGGCCTGGGCACCGCGGAGGCCGACCTCCTCTTGGACCGTCGCGACGAAGTGAACCGTCACGGCGGGGTCGTCGAGTCTGTGTGCGGCTTCGAGCATCGCGAACAGGCAGACGCGGTCGTCGAGCGCCTTTCCGGTGACGAGGTCGCCCATCCGCACCGTCGTCTGCTGCATCGTCACGAGGTCGCCGACGTCGACCCGTTCCTCGACCGTCTCCGACGGGAGGCCGAGGTCGACGTGGACGTCGGAGACCTGCTGTTCTTTCTCTTTCTGTTCGTCGGTCAGTGTGTGCGGCGGGACGGAGCCGATGACACCCGTGAGCGACTCTTCCCGCGTGTGGATGCGGACCCGCTGAGCCCGCAGGATTCGCGGATCCCACCCGCCGAGCGCGTCCAGCCGAAGGAACCCCTCGTCGGTGACGTGCCGCACCATGAAGCCGATCTCGTCCATGTGCGCCGCGACGACGACTTCGTAGTCGCCTCCCTCGACGGTCCCGACGACGTTCCCCATCGCGTCCGTCCGTACCTCGTCCGTCGCCGCCGTCAGTTCGCGTCGAACCGCGGCACGGACGTCCTCCTCGTACCCGGGAACCCCGTCGGTCTCGGTGAGTTCGCGGAGGAGTTCGAAGTCGAATTCGAGATCAGAGTCGCCCATGTCCGTCGGATGGACCGCGCCGTGTATAACTCTCACTTCCTCCCGGAGCGCCCGGTTCGATGCGGCTACTGAGGTTTCGACGCTGATAGCGAGCACCGAACGTTTATCGGCTCGACCGCTCTCTCCTGAGCCGTACATGACCGAGCAGGGGCGATGGTGGGCGTCGGGCGGGCGAAGCGGTCCGCCGCTCGGCGACCGACGGTTCGGCGTCGAGAAACGGAGGGGGCCGACGTGACGGAGACGGCCGTGCTCTGTGTCGACGCCGACGAGAGGGAACGAGAGCGAACGACTGCGGCGCTCTCGGCCGTCGAAGGACTGGTCCCGACGCCGTGCGGTTCCGTCGAGGTGGCCGTCCGGTTGCTCGCCAGCGAACCGTTCGACTGTCTCGTCACGGACTACGCTCTCCCGGACGGGACCGGTCTCGACGTGGTCGCGGCGGCACGCGAGGTTCGTCCCGACATCGGCTGTGTCCTCTTCACCGACACGCCCTTCGCCGACATCGACACGGGTGAGACGCCACACGCCGTCGTCGACCATCTCACGAGAGAGAGCGAGGCCGACTACGAGTATCTGCCACGGCTCGTCCAACACGTGGCCACCGCGCGGACGCACGCGTCGTACCCCCTCCCGTCCAACGAGAGCGAGCGGGTGGCTGCGCTCGCCGCGTACGACCTCGACGGCCTCACCGCAATCGACTCGTTCGACCGCCTGACCGCGCTCGCGTCACGGCAGTTCGAAGTCTCGTTCGCCTTCGTCGGCCTCGTCGACGCCCACGAGGAGCGGTTCCTCGCCTGTTACGGCGCCGAGTGGGACGCCCTCTCTCGGGAGGACACCATCTGCACGTACGCCATCCTCGAAGACGACGTGACGGTGGTCGAGGACGTCGCGGACGACCCCCGGTTCGCCGCGAACGAGGTGCTCTCGTCGCGCGGCATCCGCTCGTACGCCGGAGCGACGCTCGAAACGCCGGCGGGCGAGCCGGTCGGGATGTTCTGCGTGCTCGACGACGAGCCGCGGAGCTACACCGAGGACGAGCGCGAGTCGCTCCGACTGTTCGCGGCGGAGGCGGCCGAACAGCTCGAACTCCGACGTCGACTCTCGGCCACGGGGGGCTGCACGTGAGCGTCGAACCTCACCCGGACGGCGGAGCGCCCGTCGACGGCTACGGGTTCGCACCGAACCTCCCGGTCAGTCCGGTCGCGCGTGGCACCTCGCTCGTCGTGCGGGGAAGCGCCGAAGCCGACCCGAGCGCGCTGGCGATGCGGCTCCTCGCACCGGTCACAGAGCGGGACGTCGGCGCGTTGCTCGTCGAGACGGACGACACACAGCGGGGCGTCACTGCCCGATGGGCCGCGGGGACGAACGTCCCCCGCTCGCGGCTGGCTGTCGTCGACTGTAACGGTGAGCGGCGCGATTCACCAGACGGCCTCGGAGGGGCCGGCTACGTCTCACGGCCGAGCGACCTGACCGGCATCGGGATCAAGTGCGCGGAGGTCGCGCGCTCGTTCGTCGACGGGCCGCGCGGTCGGCTGCGCGTCGGCCTCGACTCCGTCTCGACGCTCCTGCTGTACTGTGACGACGTCCAGGCCGTGTACCGCTTCCTCCACGCGTTCACCGGGCGTATCCGGACGAGCGGACGGCTCGGTGTCTTCGTGTTCAACCCCGAGGTGCACGACCCGCGCGTCGCGAGGGTCACCTCCCGACCGTTCGACGCGGCAGTCGACGTGCGAGTCGGGGAGCGCGGTCAGCGGGAGGTCCGTGTCGACGGGGTCCCCGGCCAAACGCCTGCGTGGACGCCGCTCTGAGCGAATAGCGGTTCCGGAACGCTTTTGCACTTCTTCGGGCTGTGTCAACCCATGACCGACGTTGAGGCCGAACTCCGCGCACAGTTCGAAGACGCGTTCGGCGCCGCCGATTTCCCCGTAGAGAACCAGATGGACCTCGTCCCCGCGCTGCCCAACGGCCCGGGGACGACGTTCGAGGCAGGCGACGTCTCCTTCTCGGCGATGGAGCTCGCGACGAAGCTCAGCGGCCACCAGGAGTTCCCCTACCACTCGCTCGACGAACTCGTCGACGACGTGATGGCCGCGCTGAAGAGCGAAGGGATGCTCTGAGCCGACCAGGCTGACCCCGGGGCGACGCGAACTGACGGTTCGACGCGGCCGATTCTGCGACACGTAACACTCGACGGCGGCAGCCGTGGCTCACGCACTGCGGACAGCCGGCACCGGCAACTCCTCGTCCGCGCGGCGTCGTGCCGGACACCCGCTCACGCCGCGCGGCGACGGTCACGTCACGGTCCGGGCTGGCCGCGTCTTCGCATTTCAACTCGGGTGTCCGGCTGTGGCGTCGTGTGTTTACGAAGCGTGTGCGTAGCGGTGGCTGGGATCCGACCCGTCGTCGTCAGCGTCGGCGTCGAGAAGAGGAGACCGCGGCGTCGCCAGGGCGGTGTGACCACTCCCACCGCGACGCACCTCCTCGCCGAACACCACTCCCTCCCGTGGAAAGGGGTATACCCCCACCGGGTCAACGGGGGATAATGACCGACCCCGACGGACAGACGTCTCCCGTCCCCGCGTTCGACATCGAACGGTACCTGAACATCCGGAGCGCGTACGGCGCCTCTCTCTCCGCCGACGGGACGCTCGCGTTCCTGATGGACACGACGGGCGTCCCACAGGTGTGGACGCTCGATTCTCCGGGTAGCTGGCCCGACCAACACACCTTCTACGACGAGCGCGTCACGTTCCTTTCGTGGTCGCCCGAACGGCCCGAACTCGTCTTCGGCATGGACGAAGGCGGCAACGAGCGCCAGCAACTGTTCTTGCTCACTCCCGGTACGGGTGAGATACGGGACCTGACGGCGATGCCCGACGCGAAACACCGCTGGGGCGGCTGGAGCCACGACGGCGAGCGCGTGGCGTTCACCTCTAATCGGAGGGACGAGTCGGTGTTCGACGTGTACGTCCAGGGGCGCGACGAACGGGGCGACGACGCCCGGATGGTCGTCGAGGGAGACGGCTGGCTCACCCTCGGGGGTGGTCGCCCGACGACTCTCGACTCCTGGTGAACGAGGCGTATTCGAACTTCGACCAGGACGTCTCCGTGCTCGACGTCGAGTCGGGGGAACTCCGACACCTCACCCCCCACGAGGGCACCGTCCGCTACCAGAGCGCCTCGTGGGGACCCGACGGTAAGAACGTCTACCTCGTCACCGACGCGGGCGACGCGGACACGCTGTATCTCGCGCGAATCGACCTCGCGACGGGCGACCTCGAACCCGTCGCGGTCGAGGGCGAGTCCGACACGCCGGAGAACCGCAACTCGCCCGACGGCGGCTGGGAGGTCGACGGGGTCGCGGTCGACCAGGAGTCGCGACGGCTGGTGTTCTCGCGCAACGTCGACGGCTACACCGAACTCACCGTGGGTGAACTCACCGCCCCCGGCCGGGTCGACCCGCTCACGACCCCCGACCTCCCTCGCGGGACGGCCGGCGGCGTGAGCTTCGACGACGACGGCGACCGCTTTGCCCTCTCGGCGTCCGCGGCCGCGGACAACACGAACGTCCACGTCGTCGACGTCAAGACGGGCGAGACGGAGCGGTGGACGAAAGCGGCGACGGCGGGTATCCCCCGCGACACGTTCGTCGCGCCCGAACTCGTCCACTACCCGACCTTCGACGGGAGGGAGATCCCCGCGTACTTCTCGGTGCCCGAAGTCGAGGGGGAAGTCCCCGTCATCGTCGACATCCACGGCGGCCCCGAGTCCCAGCGCCGCCCCTCCTTCTCGGCGACGAAGCAGTACTTCCTCAACCACGGCTACGCCGTCTTCGAGCCGAACGTCCGCGGGTCGTCGGGGTACGGCAAGGCCTACGGCCACCTCGACGACGTCGAGAACCGCATGGACTCGGTCCGAGATATCGAGGCCGCCGTCGACTGGCTCTGTGACCACCCCGCCGTCGACCCCGACCGGGTCGTCGCGATGGGCGGCTCCTACGGCGGGTTCATGGTGCTCGCCGCGCTCACGGAGTACCCCGACCGGTGGGCCGCCGGCGTCGACATCGTCGGCATCGCCAACTTCGTCACGTTCCTCGAAAACACGGGCGACTGGCGCCGGAAACTGAGGGAGGCGGAGTACGGTTCCTTAGAGGACGACCGCGACTTTCTCCAGTCCATCTCGCCCACCAACAACATCGAACGCATCGCGGCCCCGCTGTTCGTCCTCCACGGGGAGAACGACCCGCGCGTCCCGGTGAGCGAGGCCCACCAGATCGTCGAGGAGGCCCGCGAACAGGGCGTCCCCGTCCGCGAACTCGTCTTCGAGGACGAGGGCCACGGCTTCTCGAAGCTGGAGAACCGAATCGAAGCCTACCGCGCGATCGTGGAGTTCCTCGACGAGCACGTCTGAGTGCGTTCGTGGAGTGGGTCCGAGCGTCGCCGAACGTACCGAGGAACGCGTGACTCAGCGTGCGTGACGAACCGCCACGGCCACGGTCGCGGCCGCGGTCGAGGGCAGCGCGAACGTGGCGTGCAATCCCTACACGGCCACTGTCGCGCCCGTTTCCGGAGTGTCGCCCACGCCGGTGGCGGCCGAAAACCCCATGCCCCAGAGCTTGAACGCGCAGATCTGGGCGTAGAAGACCACGAACACCCCGACGATCGCACCCAGGACCGGGACGACGTTGAGGACGCTCGTCACGACCCCCGCGACGAAGACGAACCCGACGCCGTAGAGCCACGGGATCGCGTACTCCCGGCTGAGCGCGACGTCCTTGATGACGGCCACGTCGAAGGCCGAACCGAGCGTTCCCTCGTGGGCGAAGTTGGCGAGTCCCACGAGCCCGAAGTAACCGAAGACGAGCGCGAGCAGGCCCGAGATCATCATCCCGCCGAACAGACCGGCGAGACCGAGGCCCGCCCCGGCGCGCGACCCGGTCGCCATCGCCGCGATGGAGCCACCGACGGTCACCGCGAAGACGATGAGGGGAATCAACTGGTAGACGAAGATGACGACGAACGCCATGACGCCTTCGCGAAGGAGCGACCCCCACTCGTCGAAAACGGGTGGCTCGGGGCTGTCGCGCATCCCCGCTCGGAGGACGCGCACGAGGTAGCCGTAGACGAGGAGGAGCGGGACGAACAGGACCGCAAAGAGGGTCAGCACCCCCCCGATTCCGATGGTTTTTATCCAGTCGTCCGACGCGAGCGGGTACTTCGCTGTCGCCTCGATGTCGAGAGCCATGAGCGTTCGGACATCATGGCCACAAACAATAAATACACCGAGAGGTTCGACGGGCCTCTCGACTCAGGCGGCCTCGACCACGACGGTGTCGCCGACGAGGTCACCGACCCGCTGCTTCCGGTCCGATACCAGGTACATCACGGCGAATCCGACGATGTAGAGCGTGGGGAGGGCGTCGACGAGGCGGAGGACGTTTCGGATCGCGGAAGCCGTCATGTCGCACGCACCGCCGTCCTCGTCGACGACGACGATACCCACGAGGCGCTTGCCGAGCGTCTGCCCGTACGTCCCCTCCATGTAGATGAAGTAGACGACGCCGACGAGACTGAGAAGCGGCGTGAGTATCCCCCCCAGTCGCCCGAGTAGGGCCCCGAAGATCGCGCCGGCGATCCCGACGACGACCGCGAGCAGGACCACGTCGATGACGAACGCGAGCACCCGTTTGACGACGACACTGTTCTCCGTTCCCAACTGCGGCCGTGGACGTTCCATTGGTCTGTTTCGCATCACACCGGAGACCGGAATAAGCATACCGCCGGCCGCGCGTCTCTCACGGTCGTCCGTGAGAGTCGTTAGAGTCAAACGACCCCCAAGCAAAGAAGGGGGTATGAGCGCAGACGCAGAGCAGCGGACCATCCGGTGTCTCATCGCCAAGGTCGGTCTCGACGGCCACGACCGGGGCGCACACGTCATCGCCCGGGCGTTCCGCGACGCCGGTTTCGAGGTCATCTACTCGGGACTCCACCGCGCGCCGGCCGAAATCGTCCAGGCCGCCGTCCAGGAGGACGTCGACGTCATCGGCATCTCTATCCTCTCGGGAGCGCACAACACGCTGGTGCCGAAGATCGTCGACGGTCTGAAGGAGTACGACGCGTTCGAGGACACCCTCATCCTCGTGGGGGGTATCATCCCCGACGAGGACCGCGAGCAGTTGAAAGAGATGGGCGTCGCCGAGGTGTTCGGCCCGGGCACGCCGATGCAGGAGACCATCGACTTCGTCCGCGAGAACGCGCCCGAACGATAACGATGAGCCAGGCCGAACTCGACCTCGTCGAGGACCTCCTCGGCGGTTCACACCGCGCACTGGCGCGGGCCATCACGAAGATCGAGAACCGCTCGCCGGGCTACCGCGACATCGTCTCGGCGCTGCACGAACACGCCGGGAGCGCCGAGGTCATCGGTATCACGGGTAGCCCCGGCGCGGGGAAGTCGACGCTCGTCGACAAACTCGTGAAGCGGTACCGCGACCGCGGAGAGACGGTCGGCGTCATCGCCGTCGACCCCTCCTCGCCGTACACGGGCGGTGCCGTCCTCGGCGACCGCATCCGGATGGCGTCGAACGTCGGCGACATGGACGTGTTCTTCCGGTCGATGTCCGCCCGCGGTCGACTCGGCGGCCTCTCGACGGCCACCTCCGACGCGGTGACCGCCCTCGACGCCTTCGGCAAGGACAGGGTCGTCATCGAGACGGTCGGGGCGGGGCAGAACGAGATAGACATCGTCCGCACCGCCGACTCCGTCGTCGTCCTCGTCCAGCCGGGGTCGGGCGACGACGTCCAGATGCTCAAGGCGGGCATCCTCGAAATCGGCGACGTCTTCGTCGTCAACAAGGCCGACATGGACGGGACCGCCCGGACGGTCGCCGAACTGGAGGAGATGATCCACCTCCGCAGCAACCCGAGGAAGAACCTCGACACCGGCCACCACCGTGTCGACGAGGCGCAGGGCGCGTCGGTCGTGAACGGCGAGCAGGAGGAAGAAGCGGCGACCTGGACGCCCGAGGTCGTCGAGACGGTCGCCACCTCCGGCGACGGCATCGACGACCTCGCCGAGTCGCTCGCGGCCCACCGCACCTTCCTGGAGGAGTCGGGTCGCCTCCGCGAGAAGGCACAGACCCGCTACGCCGAGGAGATCCGCCGGCTCGTCCAGTCGGACCTCTCGGACCTCGTCGAGCGGGAGTTCGACGCCCGCGGCGGCGTCGATGCCTTTGCGGCCGCAGTCGCCGACCGCGAGACCGACCCCTACACCGTCGCTGACGAGGTGGTCGCCCCCGTGCGCGCCTGCCTCGAAGAGACGGACGACGGGTGAACGCGACGGCGCGTCGAGTCGAACGGTGTCACGGCCTGGTCCCCTCCAGCGGGATGCGGCCGAGGTCGACCTCGTGGTCGGTCGCGTCGGCGTCGCCGACCGCCGTCCGGACGACGACGCGGTCCGGACGGGTCCCGGGCTGAAGCTGCCAGGTGCCGGTGACCTGCCCCGTCTCGCCCGACGGGACCGTCACGGGTTGGTGCGCCCCCTCGACGCGCCGGCCCTCTCGGGAGCGGAGCGACGCGAACTGAACGGTGTACGGCTCCGACCCGGTGTTCTCGACTTCGGCGGCGAGCGTGAGCACCCACCGGTCGTCGCCAGCGCGGAACGACGCGACGGTCAGCGTCTCCCGCTGGGAGGTCTCGGGGAGGAGTTCGTCGCCGACGCCGACGCCCGTCTCGCCGGGCGCCGCCGTCCCGGAGCCACCGTCGGCCGACCCGTCCGCCGCCTCGCTGTCGCTCCCGTTTTCGTCACCGTCGCCGTCGTCGCCGCCGAGCAGCGACTGCTCGATGAGGCCGGCGAACGTCGCCAGTTCGATGAGGACGGGGATGCCGATGCCGAAACCGACGAGGAGTCGGATGATGGTCCGTCGACGGTGAGCCTCGGCCTCCTCGGTGGCGGCGCTGGTGTCGGTGGCGGCGTCGGCGTCGGTCGTCTCTGTGGTCACGTCGTCTGACACGGGTGAAGTCACGTCCGCACGGACACGTGCGGCGTCAGCGTCGTTCGGAAACGGTTCGTCAGGCCGGAGAGCACCTCAGACCGGTATCGGCGGGCTCCCCGGCGCGAAGAGGCCGTCAGCGACCATCGACCACAGCGGCGGGCCGTAGGCGATGGCGACGAGGACGATGGCGATGAGCGCCCAGATGCGCAGGTCGTCGAGGACGACCGGGCTGTGTTCGGGCCCCGACAGCGGCTTCGGGAGTTCGCTGTTGACCTCCAGTTTCGCGCTCCGCTCGCCGAACCACGTCGCGACGACGACGGCGAGGAACATCAGGAGGGCGATGAAGAGGATGGTCCCGCCGATGGCGATCTGGAGGCGCATCTCCGCGATACCGCCGATGACGTTCTCGAACTCGACGTTCGCGTACTGCGGTTCGGCGGTGCGCCGGGGGACGCCCGCGAGCCCCGCGCGGTGCATCGCGTTCGACATGAGCGTCATGCCGACGAACCAGGTGAACGGCTGGACCATCGCGACCGTCTTCAGTTTGAGGTTCTTGCCCGTCACCTGTGGGAGGAGCCAGTAGGTGATGGCCATGAACGTCAGCGCCGCGGCCGTCCCCACGGTGAGGTGGAAGTGGCCGGGCACCCACAGCGTGTTGTGGATGAGGTAATTGATGTTCATCCCGGCGTTGATCATCCCGGAGAAGCCGCCGGCGGCGAACATCAGCCCCGCGAGCGCACAGCCCGAAAACGCGGGGTTGTCCCACGGGAGCGCGCGGAGCCAGCCCAGCCGACCGGTCCCGCCGCGCTGTCTCGCGCCGTGTTCCATGGAGGCGACGACGGTGAACGCGGTCAGCAACGAGGGGAGAAGCAGGAACATCGTGTTCGTCATCGCGATGAACTTGAAGCCCTCGGCGATGCCGGGGTCGACGTACTGGTGGTGGAAGCCGACCGGCGTCGAGAGGATGACGAAGAGGATGAACACCACCCGCGCGAGCGGGTCCGAGAAGAGCCGCCCGCCCGAGAGTTTGGGGAGAATAGTGTACCACACCAGGTACGCGGGCATCAGCCAGAAGTACACGACCGGGTGGCCGAAGTACCAGAACAGCGTTCTCGTCAGGAGGGGGTCGACGGCGGGGATGAGCCCGAGCGACCACGGCAGGAGGAAGACGACCACCTCGATGGCCACCCCCAGGGTGGAGATGTACCACATGAGCATCGTGGACAGCACCATGAACGTCCGGAGCGGGATGCGCTCGTCGGGGTGTTCCGCGCGCCACCTGCGGTAGGCGAGGAACCAGTCGACCCCGGCGACCCACGAGCCGACGATGAGCAGCGCCGCCCCGAGGTAGAAAATCGGGCTCGCCGCCATCGGCGCGTAGAACGTGAAGAGGACGTCGGCGCTCACCGGCCCTCCCGTCAGTCCGCCGACGATGGCGAACCCGGCCAGGAGCGTGCCGACGAACATCGTGCCGAACCACAGTTTCGACAGCCGCTCGCTCAGTTTCTCGTCGAGGCTCGCGACGACCGCCCACGAGAAGATACCGGTGATGAAGAACGTCGTGAACACCAGCGCGAGCAGGACGCCGTGGCCCGTCAAGAGGGTGTAGTAGTCCGCCGACGAGACGAACCCGCGGTAGATGCCCGTCCGGTGGAGCGCCTGGATGAGGCCGAAGAGGCCACCGACGCCGAGCGCGCCGAACGCCACCGCGAGGTTCAGCCGGACGATGAACGCGTCGTGGGGGTACTGGTCGACGAACGCCTCTCTGTCTATCGGAATCGCTTCACCGGCCGTCTCTTTGTACTCGTCTGCGAAAGCCATTATTCGTCTTCCTCCTCGGTGTCCGCATCGTTCACGGGGGCGTCCCGGTCGGCGACCGCGGGGTTCTGCAGGTCGGCGCTGGAGAAGTCCGACGGCGGTACGACCTGGAGCTGTCCCTCCATCGTGTGGTGGGCCGCCCCGCAGTACTCGTGGCAGATGATCCCGTAGCTTCTCGACTCTTCGAACCGGACAGTGATCTGCGTCACCTGCCCGGGAATCACCATCGTGTTGATGTTCGTTCCGGCGACCTCGAAGCCGTGGATGACGTCGCTCGACGTGATGTGGAACGTCACCGTCGACCCCGCCGGCACGCGGATCGGCTCGTTCGTTCCGGGCTCGAAGAGGAACTGCCGGGCGACGACGTACACCTCGTACTCGTTCTCTCCCACCTGATACGTTCCGGGCTCGCCGAAGCGCGGGTGGTCGTTCAGCGCGTTGGCGTCGACGGTTCCGCCGCTCTCGTCGACCATCTTCACCCCGGCCCCGACGGCGCCGTACGTGACGGTGCCGATGAAGCCGACGATGAGCAGGAGTGCCAGTGCGACCCAGAGCTTCTCGAATCGGTGTATCTCCATCTTATCCCACCACCGTTGGACCGTTGCCGAGGAACTCCACGAAGTACATGAACACCCACATCAGGACGAGGATGGCGAAGTACCCCAGGATGACCGTGAACGTCCCGACGGGGTCGAAGTCGTCGTGTTCGAGTTCGACCTGTGGCTCCTCGAACGCCGCCTCCGCGACCGGTTCGCGGTCGGGAACGTCGGGTTCGGCCGTCGGGTACCGGTTCTGGTTGATGGCGACGTACGCGACCACGCCGAGGATGGCGAGGAAGACCACGCTGAGGAGGCCCTGCGTGATCTGCAGCAGCCGAATAGCGCCCGCTGAAGCCTCGCCCTCGCCCTCCGCGCCGCCGCCCGGGGCGGCACCGACGACGACAGCGCCCTTCATCCCGAGCGAGAGGTGCGGCTCGCAGTAGTAGGTGTAGACGCCGGGCGTCTCGAACGTGTGCTCGTACGTGAAGCCCGTGTTCTCGATGGGCGCGTGCCCCTCCCAGCCCCCGCCGTCGGGCTGTTGCTCGACGAGGACGTTGTGGGTGTTCGACGTCCAGTTGAACGTCACCGTCGTCCCCGGACTCACCCGCACCGCCGGCGGAGCGAACGCGAAGGTGCCGCCGTTGCCCTGTGCGCCCACCTCGACTTCGACCGACTCCTCGCCCGTGAGGTTCTCCGTCGTGCCGTCGAAGTTGTCGACGTCGGCGAACCAGTCGCCGTACTCGGCTTCGACCACGGGGCCGTCGGCGCTCTCTTCGACGACGACGACGCCCTTCATCCCGAGCGAGAGGTGTGGCTCGCAGTAGTACTTGTAGACGCCTTCGACCTCGAACGTGTGTTCGAGCGTGAAGCCCGTGTTCTCGATGGGCGCGTGCCCCTCCCAGCCGGACGCCTCGGGTTGCTCTTCGAGGAGGACGTTGTGGGTGTTCGACGTCCAGTTGAACGTCACCGTCGTCCCCGGACTCACCCGCACCGCCGGCGGAGCGAACGCGAAGGTGCCGCCGTTGCCCTGTGCGCCCACCTCGATTTCGACCGACTCCTGCCCCGTGAGGTCCTCCGTCGTCCCGTCGTAGTTGTCGACGTCGGAGAGCCAGCCGTCGTAGTCGCCTCCCTGTGCGGCCGCGGGAGTCGATGCGGCACCGGCTCCAAGCGCCGTCGCGCCCGCGGCGAGGCCGCCGCGGAGCACGTCGCGGCGCGTCTGTCCACTCATCGCTTGCCACCTCCCCGAAGGAACGGTCCCGACACATCGACAGCGTTCTGTGCCATAGTCGTGCAGTCCACAGACAATCCCCTAAAGTGTTTCCGGGGTTACCAACACCCTACAACCGACAAAGAGCTTAAGCGGGCTGCCGTCGTCGGAATTCCTCCACGATGCTCCCGAGCGCTGGGAATCGGAGCGGCTTTTATTAGCCCGTGGCGGGTTACCGACGGGTATGAGCCTCCCGACGAACTGGGACCTTCGCACCGCGGTCGTGCTCGCACTGCTCGCGCTGTTGCCCGTGGCCGTGTTCATTCTCCTCAACGACACGCTCGTCGTCGCGCTGTCGCTGGTGAGCGTCCTCATCATCGGCCTCGCGCTCTTCTTGATGTTCTCGCCCTCAGAGGACACCGTCCGCCCGTCACAGGGGTGACGCTCGGTGGTCGCGCTCGGTGGGAGCCTCGCCGGTGAGTTCGTCGCCGTGACTGGCGTCGCCGCCCCCGAACTGGTCATCTTCCTCCTCATCGGTCTGCTCGGCGGGGCGCACTGTCTCGGGATGTGCGGCCCGCTCGTCGGGCTGTACGCCGACCGGATGGACTCGTCGACGAAGAGGAGAGAGGTCCGCCAGCACGCGCTGTTCAACCTGGGCCGGACGGCCGGCTACGCCCTCGCGGGCTTCCTCCTCGGCGGCGTCGGGGTGGTCGTCTTCGACGCCGCCTCGTTCGCGCGCGTCGCCACCCCGGTCCGGGGCGTCGTCGGCGTCGCCGCCGGCGCGTTCATCCTCGTCACCGGCGCGACCTACGTCTCCGGACGCACCGGCCGGGGGCACACGCCCTCGATTCCCGGCCTCACCGGCGTCTTCTCCCACGTGTCGGCGGCGCTGACCGCCCGGGTCGACCGCTGGGTGGGCGGGCCGCGCATCGTCGGGCTCGGGATGGTCCACGCCCTCCTCCCCTGTCCCATCCTCTACCCCGTCTACCTGTACGCGCTCGCTCGGGGGTCGCCGGTCGCCGGTGCGGTCTCGCTCGGTCTGGTCGGCATCGGGACGTTCCCGACGCTGTTCGCCTCGGGACTCGCCGTGGGCGCGCTCGGCGACGTCGCGCCCGCGAACCGCGCGCGGCTCCACCGCGTGCTCGGCGTCGCGTTCATCCTGTTGGGCTACGTGCCGCTCGCACACGGACTGATGCTGCTCGGGGTCGACGTGCTCCCGCACGTCGAGATTCCCGTCTACCAGCCGCTCGGATGACCCATGACGGACCGCTGTACCCTCTGTGACCTGCCGACGCCCGACCCACCCGTCACCGGACCGGACGTCGACGGCGCGTTCTGCTGTCAGGGCTGTCTCGTCGTCGCCCGCACGCTCGACGACGCCGCGGCGGCCGACCTCGCCCCCGAGGAGGTCGACACAGCAATCGACGACGCCGACGGGGCGGGCGGCGACGAGCGAACGCCGTCGGACGCCGTCGAGTCGTACCTCGCCGTGGACGGGATGCACTGTGCCACCTGCGAGGCGTTCGTCGAATCGCGGCTCCGAGGCGGCGGCGTGTACGACGCCGACGCCAGTTACGCCTCGGGGCTGGTGAAGGTGACGCACGAACCGGGAGCGGACACGGACGACCTCGTCGAGCGAATCGACGGCCTCGGCTACCGCGCCCGGAACGTCGACGACGAGCGCGAGCGGGACAGCTCCGACCAGGTCGGTCGCCTCCTCGTCGGCGGCTTCTTCGGCATGATGACGATGCTGTGGTACGTCCTCTTCCTCTACCCGACCTACCTGGGCGTCGACGCCTCGCTCCTCCTGTTCGACGTCTCTTCCCCGGCGGGAGCGTACCTCGTCGCCAACGTCTGGGTGATGGCGACGATCGTGTTGGTCTACACGGGCTTTCCCATCCTTCGGGGTGCGTACGTCAGTCTCCGAGCGGCGTCGCCGAACATGGACCTCCTCGTCGCCACCGCGGCCACGACCGCCTACGTCTACTCGACGCTTCTCGCGCTCACCGGCGCGAACGAACTGTACTTCGACATCACCGTCGTGGTCGTGCTCGCCGTCTCCATCGGCGGCTACTACGAGGAGCGACTGCGCGAGGCCGCGGCGGGGAGCCTGGCGGACCTCTCCGAGCGCCGCGTTTCCGAAGCCCGGGTGCGGACGGCGACGGGAACCGAGACGGTGTCGCTCGACGGCATCGGAGAGGGCGACGAGGTGGTCGTCCGGGCGGGCGAGACCGTTCCGGTCGACGGCGTCGTCAGCGAGGGGTCGGGCGCGGTCGACGAGTCGCTCGTCACCGGCGAGTCTCGCCCCGTTCGCCGGGAGGTCGGTGACAGCGTCCTCGGGGGGTCGCGCCTCAGAGAGGGGGGACTGGTCGTCGCCGCGGACGCCGAGGCGACCCGGACGCTCGACCGTCTCGTCGAACTCCAGTGGAGCCTCCGGACTCGGTCGGGCGCACAGCGGCTCGCCGACCGGCTCGCGGGCGTGTTCGTCCCGCTGGTCTTCGCGCTCGCCGTCGTCGCCGCGGGCGCACACCTCGCGCTCGGGGCCACGCCCACGAACGCGCTTTTGACCGGCCTCACCGTCCTCGTCGTCTCCTGTCCCTGCGCGCTCGGGCTGGCGACGCCGATGGCCGTTGCCGGAGGGGTTCGAGAGGCGCTCTCGCGGGGCGTCGTCGTCCGCTCGGGCGAACTGTTCGAGCGGGCCGACGAGACCGAGACCGTCGCATTCGACAAGACGGGGACGCTGACGACCGGCCGGATGGCGGTCCACGCGGTCGAGGGCGACGACGGGACGCTCGCGGTGGCGGCGGCGCTCGAACGGTTCGCGGACCATCCCGTCGCGGACGCCATCGTCGCGCGGGCGGAGCGCGACGGACGAGCGAACCGGGCCGAACCCCCGAGCGAGCAGCAGGCGGCAACACCGGACGGCGGCCGGGGGACGGTCACCGACGTCGAGACCCACCCCGGGCGGGGCGTCTCGGGCACCGTCGGCGGACGCGAGGCGCTCGTCGGGAGCGCCGACCTCTTCGCGGCCCGGGGATGGGGCGTCCCCGAGGAACTCGGCCGACGAGCAACAGAGACACGCGAGGCGGGGGCGGTGCCGGCGCTCGTCGGCTGGGACGGGGACGCGCGGGGACTCGTCGTCGCGGGCGACGAGCCCAGACCCGAGTGGGAAGCCGTCGTCGACGCGCTCTCCCGCGACCACCGTGTCGTCGTCGTCACGGGCGACGGCGAGGCGGCGACGGCCCCGTTCGCGGCCCACGACGGGGTCAGCGAGGTGTTCGCGGACACCCGACCCGAGGCGAAGGTCGCGCTCGTCGAGCGCCTCCGAGATGAGGGAGGCGTGGTGTTCGTCGGCGACGGGAGCAACGACGCCCCGGCGCTCGCCGCCGCGGACCTCGGCATCGCCCTCGAATCGGGGACGCCGCTCGCCGTCGACGCCGCCGACGCCGTCGTCACGACCGACGACCTCCGCACCGTCGAAACCGTCTTCGACGTGACGCGGGCCACCCGGCGGCGCATCAGGGAGAACCTCGGCTGGGCGTTCCTCTACAACGTCGTCGCCGTCCCGCTCGCGGCGGTCGGCCTCCTGAATCCGCTGTTCGCCGCCGTCGCGATGGCCACGAGCAGTCTCGTCGTCGTCGTGAACTCCCGGCGGGCGTATGACTCGACCGAAGAAACGGGGGGCGAACCGGCGTGAGCGCGCCCTTCGCCCTCCTCGGCCGCGACAGCGACCTCGACGCGCGGCGACTGGTGCTCGTCGCCGGCGCGCTCGTCGCGTGCGAACTGCTCGTCCTCGGCGCGTACTTCTCGCGCTCGTCGTACAGCGTGGTGGCCCCGCGGTACGTCCTCTACCCGTTCGTCTGGGTGAACGTCGCTCTCCTCGCGCTGCTCGTCGTCGACCGTCCCCGCGTGACGGGCCGGCGTCGCCTCCTCGCGCTCGGGGTGGGCGTCGGCTACCTGCTCGTGTTGACGTGGCTCGACGGGACGCTCGGGGCGGGAACGGGGGCGGGAACGCTTCGCGTGCTCGACCTCCCGCCCGGGTGGGGCCCGGCGCTCCTATACGACGATACGGTGCGCGTGGTGCTGTTGCCGTTCAAGACCGTCGGCTACGCCGTCCTCGCGTACCTCGTCTACCGCCTCGTCGCCGACGTCGCGAGCGCGGGGGCTGGCGTCGTCGGCGGGGCCGTCGGCTTCTTCTCTTGCGTGTCGTGTACGCTACCCGTCGCCGCCGCCGCGCTCTCGGGGCTCCTCGGCGGGACGGTCGGGGCCGTCGGCGTGACGGCGGGCGCGTGGTCGTACGACCTCTCCACGCTGGCGTACGTCGTCTCGGTCGGCCTGCTGGTGTGGCGACCAGCGGTCGGGGCGGCCGCGCGCGGACGCGACTGAAGACCGGTTCGACCCCTCGGAACCGACAGCGGACCGAGCGTGCAGCCGTGGGGGTCAAGTCGGTCGCGTCCGCAGGAGGGTGTATGAACGCGCGAAGCCTCGCGAAGGCCGCCGGCGTCGGTCTCGCCGCCGTCGGAAGCCTCACGGCACTCAATCGACTCCTCGCCGGGTCCGCCGACTCGCTCGAACCGCCACTCTCCGGTGACCATCGGACGTATCGCTGGCGCGGGATGGACGTCGCTTACACCGAGGCCGGCCCGGAGGACGCCCCGACGGTCGTGCTCTTGCACGGTATCAACGCCGCGGGGTCGTCGGGTGAGTTCCGGACGGTGTTCGACGAACTCGCGGACGACTACCACGTCGTCGCCCCCGACCTCCCCGGGTTCGGCTGTTCGGACCGTCCGTCGCTGCAGTACTCCGCGGCGCTGTACGAGGATTTCGTCGCCGACTTCCTCGCGGAGTACGACCGGCCGTCAGTGGTGGTCTCCTCGCTCACCACGGCGTACGTGGCGGCGGCGCTGTCGGACCCGTACACCGACGTCTCCGTCTCCCGTCTCGTCGCCGTCTGTCCCACCGCCACGGGTGGCCCGGACCGGCTGACGTGGCTGCGTGAACTCGTTCGAGCGCCGGTCGTGGGGACGGCGCTGTTCAACCTCCTCGCCTCGAAGCCCTCCATCCGGTACTTCAACGCCGACCACGGCTACTACGACATGGGGTCGGTCTCCGAGGAGTGGATGGCGTACGAGTGGCGGACGGCCCACCAGCCGAACGCCCGGTTCGCCCCCGCGTCGTTCATCTCGGGGTTCTTGAACTCGGAGGTCGACCTCGGCGAGGCGCTCGCGGGGCTCGACGTCCCCGTCACCTTCATCTGGGGGCGGGAGGCCGACATCACGCCGCTCTCTGACGGACGGGAACTCGCGGAGGAGGCGGACGCACGGCTGGTCGTCATCGACGACGCGAAACTCCTGCCGCACGTCGAGCACCCGTCGGCGTTCCTCGGGACGGTTCGGGAGGCGCTTTCGGCCCCGGCCTAACGCGAACGGTCCCACCCGGCGCGCGCCGTGACGCTACCGCGGGTGGAACGTCAGCATCCGGTTGCCCGTCATCGTGTTCCGCCCGACGGCGAGGCCGACGCGCATCCCCACCTCGACGTCTTCGGCGTCGGCGCGGACGATGCCGGTCAGGCGGACGGGACCGAAGTCGACGACGGCGGTCGTGTACGGCGTCTTCGACGCGAACGACGGCGCGGCGACCTGTGTCGTGGTGTAGGTCTCGACGGTGCCCGAGTCGGGGAGCGACTCCTCCGAGAGGTCGACAGAGCCACAGTGCGGACAGGTCCGTCGCGGCGGGAGCGACCCGTGACCGTTCGCACACGCGAGGTAGTACGCCTCCCCCTCCTCGGCGGCGTCGAGGAGGTCGTCGTAGCCCTCGTCGCGGACCTTCGGGTTCACGCGTCCACCTCCAGGACGTGGACGACCGCACTCGCGACCGTCCCGCCGGCGTTGTGCGTCACGCCGACGCGGCCGTCGACGTACTCGCTGTTCGGGTGCTCGCCCGTGAGGAGGCGGTACATCTCGGTGATCTGCGAGGCGCCCGTCGCGCCGACGGGGTGGCCCTTCGCCTTCAGCCCCCCGGAGAGGTTTACGGGGAGCGAGCCGTGTTTCGTCGTCTCGCCGTCGCGGGCGGCCGTGACCGCCTCGCCGGGGTCGTAGAAGCCGAGCCCTTCGAGCGCGAGCACCTCGGCGACGGTGAAACAGTCGTGGACCTCGACGGCGGCCACGTCGTCGGGGGTGATTCCGGCGTCGGCGAACGCCTCGTCGGCCGCGCGCGCCGTCGCGGGCGTCCGGTTGAGGTGTGTTCGATCCTGGAGCGCGATGTTGTCCCCGCCCTGACCGGTCCCCGTGATGGCGACCGGGGCGTCGAGAGCGTGTTCGGCGGCGTACTCCTCGGACACGAGAATCACGGCCGCGGCGCCGTCGGTGATGGGACAGGAGTCGTACAGGCCGACCGGGTCGGAGATCATCGGCGCGTCGAGGTGGTCCTCGACCGAGATGGCGCTCCGGTACTGTGCGTACTCGTTCGGGAGCGCGTGGTCGTGGTTCTTCACGGCGATGTGCGCGAAGTCCTCGCGCTCGCCGCCGAACTCGTTCATGTAGGCGCGCTGCATCAGCGCGTACGCGCCGGGGAACGTCATGCCGGCGCGGACCTCGTACAGTTCGTCGGCGGCGATGGCGAGGAACTCCGTCGTGTTCTCCGTCTCCTGGTTCGTCATTCGCTCCATCCCGCCGGCGAGGACGACGTCGGCCCGTCCCGACCGAATCGCGGACACCCCGGCCCGGACCGCGACCCCCGCGGAGGCACAGGCGTCCTCGTATCTGGTCGCGGGGCAGTTCAGGCCCGCCGCCTCGGCCATGATGGGACCCTGGTGTCCCTGCCGCTCGGCGAGTTCACCCATGAAGTTGCCGTAGGCGACCTCGTCGATGTCGTCCCGTGGGACGCCGGCCTGCTCACGGGCGCCGAGCGCGGCCTCGGCGAACAGGTCGCGCCCCGTCCGGTCGGGGTGACTCCCGAAGTGAGTGAGTGTTGCGCCCGCGATGCGAACAGTTGTCATACACAAATATACATGGGGTTGTGAATAAAACCCTGTCGATGGCAGCAGACGACACAGGAAGTAATTTCAGACCATCGAAAGGATAATCAGGGATTCAAATGGTGAACTACTATGGTTCGTAAATCGAAGTCGTGTCGCCGTCGGACCGCCGGAACTCCGGGGGCCTCTCGCCCACCGAGCCCCGCTCAGTGGTGTTTCTTCGGACGAGTGACGCGCATGACACGACGGGCGGTCGGAAGGTGACCGAAACGGTTTCCGCATGGCCCCGCCACGTGGGGGCATGACCGCGTGGATCGGAGACACCTTCACGAGCGACGTCGGGTGGTCACACCTCGAACGGCTGGTCGACATCGGGAACCGGATGGCCGGCACGCCCGGCGAAGACGAGGCGCTGGCGGCGACCCGGGAGGCGCTCTCGGCGGTCGGCGCGCGCGACGCGACCGTCGACCCGTTCCCCATCCAGGGGTGGGTTCGCGGCGACAGCGCGGTCGACGCCGGCGAACGCACGCTCTCGTGCATCGCGCTCCCGCGGAGTCCGAGCGGGAGCGCGACGGGACGGCTCGTCGACGTAGGCGACGGACTCCCCGAGGCGTTCGACCGCGACCTCTCCGGGACGGTCGTCCTCGTCTCCTCGACCGTCCCCGACCACGTCGACCGTTTCATCCACCGTCGCGAGAAGTACTACCGGGCCGTCGAGGCGGGGGCCGCGGGCTTCGTCTTCCGCAACCACGTTCCGGGTCAGCTTCCACCGACGGGGAGTGTCGGCACCGAGGACGCACCGATCGGCGAGATTCCCGCGGTGGGTGTCTCGAAGGAGGTCGGCGCGCAACTGGCCCGACGGCACGTCGACGAGGACGTGACCGTCCGCACCCGATGTGAGACGCCCGACGCCGAGAGCGGAAACGTCCACGCCGACGTCGGCCCCGACACCGACGAGGCGGTCTACCTGACGAGCCACGTCGACGCTCACGACGTCGCCGAGGGCGCGCTCGACAACGGCGCGGGGACGGCGATGGTGGTCGAAGTCGCGCGCGTCCTCGCCGAGCGCGAAGACGAACTCGACACGCGGGTTCACCTCGCGTGTTTCGGCAGCGAGGAGGTCGGCCTCGTCGGGTCGGGGTATCACGCCGAACGCGCGGACGACGTTCGCGCCGTCTGCAACCTCGACGGGGTGTGCGGGGGCCGCACGCTCCAGACGCACGTGGGCGGCTTCGACGGCCTCGGGGACGCGTTCGAGCGCGTGGGCGAGCGGTACGACCACCCCATCACGGTCGTCCCCGAACACCTCCCGCACTCGGACCACTGGCCGTTCGTCGCCCGCGGCCTCCCGGGCTGTATGGTGTCGGCGGAGACCGGCGAACGCGGACGCGGCTGGGGCCACACCGAGGCGGACACGCTGGACAAACTCGAGATGCGGACGTTCCGCGAGCAGGCCGTGCTACTCGCCGAGGTGGTCGTCGAACTCGCGCGCGCGGACGCCGACCTCGAATCCCACCCCCGCGAGCGAATCGCCGACGCGCTCGAAGATCAGGGCGAGGCGGCGGGGATGCGAGCGACGGGCGACTGGCCGTTCTGACTCCGAGCGGTGACGCTGGTGTCGACGGGTGGACGCCGGCGAGCCACGACCGGACGACGAACCGACCGCCGGCGGGAGAACGAATCGACGAGGGGTCGACGGGCGGCCGGCACGCGTCCTCCGCGTCGTCCCAACCGGCGTGAACCGCGGGGACTTTTATCCGTGCAGGCGAAGCGGTGACCGTGATGCGTGTGACGCGGGAGGGACGCCGATGTCGGTGACGGTTGCCGTCCGCGCCCCGGGGGCGGCCGACCTCTCCGACGACGAACCCGACGTCACGCTGACCGACCGCGAGGGGGCGGCCGACCTCGTCCTCGCGGTTGGCGACGAGGCGCTCCGCTCGCTGGTCGACGACCCCGCCCCGGTGCCGGTGCTCCCCGTCGCGACGAGCGTCGGTCGACACGGCGTCGCGCGGGAGCAGGTCGACGAGGCGCTCACCGCCCTCAGCCCGACCGAACTCGACGCGCGGACCGTCCCGCACCCGGTCCTGTCGGTCGACGTCAGCGGACGCGAGGTGCGGGGCCTCCTCGACGTCGCGCTCGTGACGAGCGAACCCGCCCACATCTCCGAGTACACGGTCGCCGACGGGTCGGGCGTGCTGGGGTCGTTCCGCGCCGACGGCGTCGTCGTCGCCACCCCTGCCGGAAGCGCCGGCTACGGCCACGCCACCGGCGGTCCGCTCCTCGCCGCCGGGGCGGGACTCGCGGTCGTCCCCATCTCGCCGTACACGACGAAGCCGCGCACCTGGGTGGTCGATGCCCCGGTCGCCCTCGACGTCGAGCGCGACGAGTCGCCCGTCTCGCTCGTCGTCGACGGCCAAGTCAGACGACGGGTGACGGTCGACGACCCGGTCCGGTTGACCGTCGGCCGGACGGTCGACCTCCTCCGGCCTCCGACACCCGCCGACGGGGCGCGGAGATTGGAAAAACTCTAATGAGTACCTGCCCGAACGTCGGGTATGCAACCGCTTCAGTTCCTCGTCCCGCTCGACCCACTGGTCGCGGCGGCGTCGGTGATCCCGTTCGTCGTGCTGGTGCTGGTGCTGGCGAACATGGTGACGCGCCTCCTCGCGCACCGAAAGCACGTCGAGCAGGCGGAGGACGCTGAGGACGACGCCGAGATAGAACGGTACACCCCACACTCGGTCACGACGGTGCTCCTCGTCCTCGCGTCGTTCGCCTTCCTCGTCGTCGCGCCGCACGGCGGCATGGTCATGTCCGTCCTCGTCCTCGGGGTGTTCCTCGCGGACTTCTTCGAGTTCGAAGCCCGCAGGGTCGAAGCCCGCAACGAGATGCAGATGGAACGACCGAAGGCGGCCCTCACGGCGTCGCTCGTCGCGCTGCTGTACGCCGGCTTCCAGAGCCTCTTTTTCATCATCGAGCCCATCTGGACGGCCATCGTCTGAGACGGCTCGACGCGCGATTTCGCGGTCAGGGTTTGCTGACGCGAGAGCGTGGCGTGTTCGGCGTGGAATGGGTGTATTCGGCGAACCGAGGGGAGGGAAAGACGGGGAGGATACGAACAGCGACGGCGACCGCGTGGTGTACGGGCGTACTGCAGCGACCGTGTGGTGTACGGACGCGCTGAGACCACAAGCGCCCCTGGCCGATTCGTCTGCGTCTGCGGACCCCACGAGTCGCTCGCGTGGCCAGCGAGACACAGCGTGGCCCGCTCGCATCAGCGCCGGCGCGAGGCGCCGGCCGAGAGCGGACGAGACAACGGTCAGCCGCGTCCGTGCACCGCCGCTGTTCACGCCGACTCTCGCCGGCGACGAACTCGCGCCGGGAGACACTCGCAGTAGGTGCCGGGGATGCCGCAGACGGGTGAACTCGGACTCGTTCGGGAGAGACCGTGCCCGTTCACGAGAGACCGTGCGTCCGAGGCGTCACTCTTCGGTGCGCGAGAGGCGACAGACGGTCCGGTCCGAAGAGGAGAACGGGATGAAAAGAGCGCGGGCGAGCTACTCGGTGCGGCGGTTCTCGATAGCCTTACGCAGCTCTCGGGTCCCCGGGATGAGCACCCAGAACGTCAGCGCGCCGATGAGGGTGAACCAGAAGAAGACGTCCATCAGCACGATCCCGAGCGCGTTGAACAGGTTGTCCCCGGAGACGGTGATCGGCGCGACGAGCTGCTGGGTGCTCTCGAAGCCAGGGGTCCGGTACCAGCTCGCGAGGGTCAGCCAGGCGAGACCACCGCCCGTGAAGATGCCGAGCCCCTTGATGAATTCGTCAGCCATTGTCTGACTCTTCGTCGGCGCCCTCTTGAGACTTTCCCATCCCTTCCGCGCGGAACCGGGTGGAGACGGTGTAGACCCCGGCACCGAACGCGATGACGAGCAGCCCACAGACGGCGAGGACGGTGCTCAGCACACCCGTCGGGACCGCCAGCCCCACCGCACGCAGGACGCCCGCGATGATCGCCCTGAGGAAGCTCACCTGCAGCGTCGCGGCGTCGAGGAGGAAGAAGCCGGCGACGACCGTGACGACGGCGATGAGCGTCGAGAACACCGTGACGGTCTTGTACAGCCGCATCGGCACCTCGACGTCGCGCCGACCGCGCCGACCCGCCGACTGGGGCGAGGACTGGGCATCCGTCTGTGTGGCCGTCGTGGTGGCGTCACTGGTCGAGCGGGTGGTGTCTGTGTCTGTCGTCATCGTCGTGTGGTGAACGAGGCCGGTGAGAACGTGAACGGTTCGTGGAGTCGGTGACAGGCGGGACGGTGGGGCCGCGCGCAGTTACTTCGGCGGCCTGAGCCGGTAGTACCGGCGGTTGAGGTCGTAGGTGTACCCCTCGCGCATCGTCTTCAACACCGCGTAGGTGACGACGCCGGCGACGATGGGCAGGAGGAACGTCAGGTCGAACAGCAGGTCGACGTTCATCGGGATGAGGTTCTTCACCGACAGCAGCGAGATGGTGAAGGCGAAGACGATGCCGAGCACGCCGACGGCGGCCCAGAACGGCTGCTCGACGGGCCGACGCGCCGACCCCTTGTTCAGGAACGGGACGATGGCGATGAACCCGACGACGACGAGGTTCGCGAGCACGCCGTACGTCCGGTCGGCCATGATCTTCTGCCCGCCGAGGATGGCGAGCTCGGGTTCAGCGGGTTCAGCTTGAGCAGGCCGAACGACCAGTACAGATACCAGTCGGGCAGGATGACCGCCGGGGTGGAAGAGGGGTTGGCCGGCGGGCCGATGTGCGGCGGCATCGTCGCCGAGAGGAACAGGATCATCCCGGTGAAGAACGACGCGATAGAGAGGTTTCGAATCACTTCGTGGGGCCACGTCGGGAAGCCGAGCACGTCGCGCTCGACGTACGTCGACTCCTGGCGGAGGTCCTGGTCCTCACGCCGGGCGCGCTCGAAGTACTCGTAGGTGAGCCGCGAGAGGCCCGTCTTTCGGGCCTTGCGCTCGCCCCACGTGGGCGTCTCGTCGTCCGGCGGGACGGCGAGGCTGCCGGAGCCGTCCGTCATCGCGTCCTGTGCGTCCTCGTTCGTGGTGTCGTTGTCGCTCATTGTTCTGTATCAGTGTGGCTCCGCGATGCCCTGCACCCAGACGATGCCGATGTGGATGGCGATGAGGGTCGTCACGACGAAGGGTAACAGGAACACGTGGAGGATGTACATCCGCTGGAGCGTGGCCTGGCTCAGCGTGAAGCCGCCGAACAACAGCTGGGCGACCCACTCACCCGCGAGCGGGATGGACAGCGACATCTCGACGCCGATCTGACCGGCCCAGAACGCTAGCTGGTCCCACGGCAGCAGGTACCCGGTGTACCCGAACACCATCGTCAGGCTGATGAGGACGATGCCGAGGATCCAGTTGAGTTCGCGCGGCTCCTTGTACGCCCCGGTGAAGTACACGCGGAGCATGTGGAGGAAGACGGCCGCGACCATCACCTGTGCGGACCACCGGTGGATGGAACGGAGCATGAACCCGAACTGCAGGTCACGCATGATGAACGCGATGCTGTTGTACGCCGTCGAGGGGTCGCCCGTCGTCGCGGGGCTGTAGTAAAAGCCCAGGAGCGCCCCCGAGATGGCCGCGACGACGTACGCCAGCGTCGAGAACAGCCCCAGCGTGTAGAGGGGGTACCAGTACCAGAACTTGTTGTCGAGGTTGTACTGCTCGGTGTGGCTCTTCGGCATCTGGAGGTTGACCCGGTAGTACAGCGTCTCCATCAGCTCCAGGTAGTCGACGATTCGCAGCCGCTTGTCGACGTAGATGAGACCGAGCAGGAAGAACTGCTCGACCTTCGTGAGGTCCTCCTTGGACTTCAACCAGGCCTTGTGGTCGTACTCGTCTTTCTTTTCTAAACTCATGGTTATCGCTTGTAGTATGGGTAAATCGCGCGTTTCACCGTGTCCCAGGCGCCGTCACCGAGCGTCTCGCCCTCGACCTGGTCCTCGCGGATGTAGAGGTCCTCCCACTTGCGCCGGCGCTTCTTGACGATCATCACGTCCGGGAGGAACTCCTTCCGATAGAGCGCGAGGATGAACGCCAGGTCGATGAATATCACGGCCAAGACGCCGCCGAGGAACATGTTCCCCAGGTCGGTCAGGCCCCAACCGGAGACCAGCCCGTACGTGAAGAGGAACACGAACACCACCTCGATCACGGTGAGGAGGACGATGCCGATGGCGGCGGAGGTCGACTCCCGCGCGGACTCGTAGCGGTGGATGTCACCGTAGGTACTTCCCGACGAGGACATCACTCACCACCCCCCGTGTTGCCCGTGTTCGGCGACTCGCCGTACTTCAGGATGTAGAAGGTGTAGATGATGGTGACGATGATGCCGAGGATGGTCGCCGAGCCGACCCAGTGCGCCTGGATGGCGACACCGAGTTCCTCGAGTTCCTTCTCGCCACCGCCGCCCGTCGACACCGTCGCGACGTCGCCACCGACGGCGACGGCGCCGAGCATCCCGAGCGATTCGTGCGGGGCGCAGTGGTACTTCGTGATGCCGGTCTGGTCCTCGCCGAAGGTGTGTTCGTACGTCGCGCCCGCCTCGGCGACGGCGGCGCCACTGTCGAGCGACGCCGGGCCCTCGCTGGAGACAACGTTGTGGCCGCCGCCCTCGCCGGTCCACTCCCACGTGACTGTCGTTCCGGGGTCGACCCAGATGCCTGCCGGTGCGAACGCGAGCGCGCCGCCGTTGCCGCTGGCGCCGACCTCCACGGTCACCTCGCTGGAGCCACGGAGGTCCTGATAGCCGCCGTCGACGCCGTCGAGGTGACCGCCCCAGTCGGGGCGGACGTTCCCGCCACCACCACCGCCTTCTTCCTGCGCGGCGGCGGTGCCCGAAGCGGCTGTCGCGGCGACGGACGCACCCCCGGCCGTCCGGAGAAAGTCCCGCCTGTTCATACAGATTGGGCTCAGGATGGAACGCGCTTAAACCCACCGACTCACCCGCCTCGTGTCGGTTTATCCCCCGGACTCAGGCGCCCTGTGCGCCGGCCTCGCCGGGGTCTTCGCTCCCCGGTTCGGTCGCAGTCTCGCCCGTCTCCCCGTCCGGGTCGAGTTCGCCCTCGACCCCCCCACCGAGGAGTTCGGCGTCCTCGTCGAGCGGCGGGAGGAAGTCGGGGCGCTGGCCGTCCTCGATGCCGACCGCCCGGAGCCGGTTGCGGTACTCCTCGGAGCGGAACCGGTCCGAGAGCCGAGCGTTGGCGACGACGAAGAAGAGGAAGACGCCGATGAGCAGAAAGAACAGCGCTGCTACGGGCGCGACGATGGTGTTCAGGTCGGTGACGAGCCACGCCACGAGGAGCGCCAGTCCGCCGAGGACCTGGACGAACGCGACCACCTGCAGCATCAGGTTGCCGAACTCGCCCGAGCCCTCGGGAACCTCGTCCGGCGAGGGAAGGCCGACGTTCTGCGGCGGCTCTGCGACGTCGTAGTCGTCCATCGAACAGAGCGCGACGGTCGGGGTGACGTCGCGGAGGACCGTCCCCTCGCCCTCGACGCTCCCGTCGGCGTAGACGATGGCGTACCCCTCGTCGGAGTAGGCGACGAGCCGCGGTTCGCCCTCGCTCGTGTACCGCTCGACGATGGCGAACACCTCCCGCATCGCGACGCGGTTGTGCAGTTCCTTCTCCACCCTGTCGAGCAGTTCGGGACCGACGACCCACGAGTCGGGGTCGAACGCCGCTTCCCACTCCTCGACGGTCATCTCGGCCATGTCCTTCGGGCCGAAGTTCTCGAAGTCGTACTTCTCTTCGACCTCCTGCCGGAGGGCTTCGAGTTCCGCGTCCGCGGCGGTGTCGGCACCGTCCTCGGTTCCGCGCTCGGTCGCGGTCGTGGCCGCGTCGTCGGTGTCGCCGGCCGGGACCGACCCGTCAGCGGTCGGCGGTCCGGGCGGTTCCTCACCCACCTGCTCGTCCGAGGCGTCGGTCATCGTCGCAGATTAGGTCTCGGTCCCGTTAAGCGGTTCGCTCCGAAAACGAGCGGGTTCACGGCCCTGCGAATCAACAGCGTTACTTTCCCGGCACAGGACACATCGACCGGTCCCCATGTTCGAGTTCGAAGAGCCCTACCAGCGTGACCTCGCCCTGGTCGGTCTCGGAGTCCTCGTCGTCGTTCTCTGTGTGGGCGGCGCGTTGGCGTACCTCACACTGACGTCCCAGAGCGCGAAGTACCTCTCCGTCGAGGAGACGGACACCATCTACCCCCACGAGGAGGTGGTCGCGTTCGAGTCGATGACCCCGGCGCAACAGCGCGCGTTCGAGGCTGCCCTCGCGGACGAGGACAACCGGGCCGAGGTGACAGGAGTCAGCACCGAGGTGTGGACCGACCACCGCGCGGTCAGCTACCGGGGGGAACTGTACGAAGTCGGCGTCCTCTCGGTCAACTGACGGCTGGGGAGCCGTCGTCGCAGCGCCGATTCTTCCGGTCTTACGTGTGTGTACGTCGGCTGAAACTCGGAGGAGACAAACGCCGAACTAACCACGACCGGTTCGCCGACCGGGCGGTCGCCGTCGGTGGCACGCACTGTATAACTATACCCCGTTCTCGCCTCAGCCAAGGCGTCATGAGCCGCGTGAAGTCGACGCCCGTACGCCCGCGCGACGGGCAGACGAGCGCGCGGACCGGGAGGCGAGAGCGGTGATGGAGCCGACGGGGGCGCCGCTCTCGCCGCGGCGAAAACTCCGTCTCGTGTGGGCGGCCGTTCGGACGAACACGGCGCTGGCGACGGCCGTCCTCCTGCTCAGCCTGCTCGCCGCCGTGCTGGAGGGCATCGGACTGAGCTTCATGCTCCCGATCATCGAGATGGCGACGAGCGGCGGGGTGCCCCCGACCGACGGGGACCGGGTCCTCTCCGCGTTCGTCGCCGCCTCCGACCTGCTCGGCGTGCCCTTTACCCTCGGCACCGTTCTCGCCGGCATCACCCTCGTCGTCGGCGCGCGGTTCGGCGTGCAGTTCCTCGTCGCGTGGCTGCTCGCGGTCCTCGAGACGAGGTACGTGCGCGACCTCCGGACCCGGGTGTTCGACGCCGCGCTCGACGCCCGTGTCGAGCGGCTGGACGAACTCGGCTCGGACGAACTGCTGAACGCGATCATCACGCAGACGGAGTACCACTCCGCGGTCGTCGGGGGGCCGTCCAGTTCGCCCAGCGGCTGTTCCTCGGCTCGGTGTATCTCGCCGTGGCGCTGGTGCTCGCCCCCCAGTTGACCGTGGTGGCGGTCGTCGTGATGGGTGCGGTGACCGTCCTGCTCCACCGGGTAATCCAGCCGGCGTACGCCACCGGAGAGGCGGTCGCCGATGCGAACGCGCGCATCCAGGAGACGGCACAGTCGGGAATCATGGGCGCGCGCGACGTGCGCCTGTTCACGATGCGTCAGCGGATACGCGACCGGTTCGCCGACGCGGTCGACAGCCACGCGGACTCGTACGTTCGCCTCCAGCGGAACAACTCGCTTCTCGGCAACGCCTACCTGTTCGCGAGCGCCGTGACGGTGTTCGCGCTCGTCTACCTCTCCATCGAGGTGTACGCGCTCTCGGTCGGTTCGTTCGCGGTCTTCCTGTTCTCGATGTTCCGACTCGCACCGGTCGTGAGTTCGCTGAACAACGTGGCGTACGGGCTCGACGGCGAGCTACCGCACCTCGTCAACACCGAGCGAACGATCACCGCGCTCGAACGGGACAGAGAGCGCGTGGACGTCGACGTCCCCGCACCCCGTCGAGTCGACCGCGTCGACTTCGACCGCGTGACGTACGCGTACCCGGACGGGACGGTCGGCGTCCGCGACCTCTCGTTTTCGGTCGACCGCGGCGAGACCGTCGCGTTCGTCGGTCAGTCGGGGGCTGGGAAGTCGACCATCGTCTCCCTTCTGACCGGGCTGTTCGACCCGACCGAGGGGACGGTCCGCGCCGACGGCCGCGACGTGACGTCGTTCGACGTCGACTCGTGGCGCGCACGGGTCGCCGTCGTGCGGCAGGACCCCTTCCTGTTCAACGACACCCTGCGGTTCAACCTCACCGTCGGGAACCCCGACGTCGGGGAGAGAGAACTCGAACGCGCGTGCGAGGTGGCACAGATAACCGAGTTCCTGCCGCACCTCCCCAGCGGACTCGAAACGGTCCTGGGCGACGACGGCGTCCGCCTCTCGGGAGGCCAGCGACAGCGGGTCGCGCTGGCACGGGCGCTGCTCACGGACGCCGACGTGCTCGTGCTCGACGAGGCGACGAGCAATCTTGACGCGTCGCTCGAAGCGGCGGTGTACGACGCGCTCGCCGCCTCTGACCGCGACCGGGCGACCGTCGTCATCGCCCACCGGCTGTCGACAATCGCGGACGCGGACCGCATCCACGTGATGTCCCACGGGGAGGTCGTCGAATCGGGGACACACGGGGAACTCGTGAGGAACGAGGGGGCGTACGCCGCGCTGTTCGCGGCGCACGCGGCGACGGCCTGAACGCAGGGTTGGGTCGTCGTGGCGTGGGCGTCGTGGTGAGCAGTGTGTGCGTTTTCGAGAGTGACGCGAGCGGCGCGAACGCGGGGACGAACGGACCGGCGTGGGCCGATAGCGACTGAGTAACTATGTCGAACAGGGGCCTCCCTGACTATCGTCATGAGCATCACGGACCGTTCCGTCGTCGTGGCGACCCAGAACCACGTTTCGGCCGACGTCGGGGGCGAGCAGGTCGTCCTCCACCCCGAGACTGGCCAGTACCACGGGCTGTCGGACGTCGCGTACGCCATCTGGACCCACATCCAGGAACCGGCGTCGGTCGCCGAGATTCACAGACTGCTCCTCGAAGAGTACGACGTCGGCGCCGAGGAGTGTCGCCGGGACCTGGTCGCCTTCGTCGACGAACTGGTGACAGCACGGCTCGCGACGGTCGAATGATCGATTCGGTGCGGCGATTCGTCCGCTCGGTTCGACGGTTCGCCCGCCACTCGCGGACGAGACAGCGCCTGCTGGCGTCGGCGTACCTCCTCCTGCTCGTCACCCACGGCATGCTCGCCGTCCCGTTCGTTCCCGTCGGGAGCGTACAGAGCGCGGTCGGACGGGCGAGTCGGTTCCTGGCCGACCCCGACTCGACCGCGACCCGCGACGACGTCACGTGGTCGATCAACGTCCTGTCGCCGTACCTCCCCGCGTCGGTGACGTGTCTCAGACGCGCCATCGTGGCCCAGGCGATGCTCGCCTCCCACGGCTACCCCGCCCGCGTCCGCATCGGCGTCAGGAAGGCCGGGTCGGAGTTCCGGGCACACGCGTGGGTCGAACACGAGGGGCGCGTCCTGCTGGGCGACCTGGACGACCTCTCGCAGTACACGCCGCTCCCGACCGACGAGACGGGACTCCGGCGGCGAACGGTGCTGTGAAACGGGCCGTGAGGGGAGTCAGAACGCGAGCACCCGTCCGACCCCGCTCGGGGCGAAGACGCTCCCGGCGGAGCGAGAGGCCGCGGACGTCGGTGTCGGCCGCCCGAGTGGACGTCGAGACGGTGCATCGACGGGAGCGACCGAGTCGTGACGGAGTTTCGACACGACGGCGGACACATGCGATGCGTTGGGTGCGCATAACCGCCCGTCGTCGAACTGTTTCGGGTGGTGGCAGGAATATTCAGGGTTATGTGTCCTCACTAACGCGTCAGAGCTGACCTGGGTGGTGTGCATAACCGCCGGGCGTCGGATTTTCGGACGGGGTAACCTGACAGCGGCGGTCCGCACGTCCTCGCTAACCGGACGTACTCGGATACATAACTATGTACGAAACAGGCGTCGTCGGAGCCGAGCGACATGGCTCAGAAAAGCTACACACAACCGAAGCTGAACCACTACGGAACCGTCGCGGACGCCACCCAGTGGGGCCGTCGCCGCCGCTGGGGAGGGGGCTGGAAGTACAATCGCAGTTAACCACTCACACTACGACCGAAAACCCGTCTCTTTGACCTCGAACAGACGGATGAGAGACGTTTCCGAGTGAAGAGGGGTGGACGGGAGAACGCGACTACTGTCGGACGCTGTGAACTTTGCCACGCTGAGCGAGGAGAACACCCGACGGGCCCGACCCGAGTCGGCCGATGTTTCGACACGTCACGGCTCCGGTGGGCCGACGACCGGAAGGAGAGCCTCCGCCAGTCGGAGTAGCGGTCGAATTACTATGTGTCGAACTCGCGTCCGGTGGTCGTGGACGAGTCAGCTATGTCCAAATACATATCATCTCACGCCTCTCGGGGGCAGCGCGAAACGGCGGTCGGACCACGAGCGGAGCCGACGACGGGCGCCCACTGGTACGTCGCGTTCGGCCTGTCGGTTCGGTCCGACGTCGAACTCCCCGAGTTCCTCCCGGGAGAGCCGAGCGACGGGCCGGCGGACGTCACGATTCGCCGGGGAAGCGTCTCACATCCGGGGCCGACCGGAGACGACCACCGCGGGCTCGCCGTGGCGTCCCGGGAGGAGTTCTACCTGTCGCTGGAGGTCGGTGACGTCGTCGTTCGCAACGGATCGGAGGTCGTCTTCGACCGCGCACCCGACGTCGACGACGAACTGGTGCGGTGGTACCTGGTCGGCTCGGTGTTCAACCACCTCCTCTACCAGCGCGGCTTTCTGGTCCTCCACGCCAGTACGGTTCAGGTCGGCGACGGGGCGGTGTGTTTCCTCGGCGAGTCGACGGCGGGGAAGTCGACGACGGCACTGGCGCTTCTCGGGGCGGGCTACCGCGTCCTCGCGGACGACGTCGCGGCGATCACGTTCGACGGCGACAAGCCGCTCGTTCAGCCGGGCTTTCCCGCCCTGAAGCTCGACGCGGCGACGGTGTCCGGTCTGTCGGTTCCGCTGGAGCCGCTGCCGGCGCAGTCGCCGACGCTGGACAGACACTTCTACCGCGTGCCCGGCGAGTCGATGGAACCGCTGCCCATCAGCCGGTTGTACAGCCTCGCGACCGGTTCGCGGATCGAACTGGAGCCGTTACAGTCGGGCGAGGCGCTCATGATGCTCATCCGGGACACGTACACCGACCTGGAGATCGAAGGGGTCGACAGCGCGGGGGCCAACCTCGAACGGTGTGGCCGACTCGCCCAGTCGGTCCCCGTGAAGACGCTGCGACGACGACGCTGTCGGAGCGACCTCCCCGCAGTGGTGGACGCTGTCCTCGACGACGTGGCGGTGGACTGATGCTGCGGTCGGCCTCTCCCGAACTCCGGGTGGTCGCGGCCGCGGCCGGCACACACGCCCGGGAGCGGAGCGGGACAATCGAATCGCTCGTCGGTTCGGTCTCCGACTGGGAAGCACTCTGTGACATCGCGTGGACCCACTCGGTCGAGCCACACCTCCACCGACTGCTCGTGAGCGGCGACGACGTCTCGGTGCCGTCGTGGGTTCGGGACCGACTCGACGACGACCACCGGGCGGCGGTGAGAGAGCGGCTCTACCTCGCCACCGAACTGGCGCGAATCGTCGAGGCGTTCGAGCGCGCCGCGGTGCCGATCGTCCCGTTCAAGGGACCCGCCCTCGCGCAGATGGCCTACGGCGACGTCACCGCGCGGCAGTACGGCGACCTCGACTTCGTCGTTCGGCGGGCGGACCTCCCAGCGGTCGTCGAGACGTTTGAGACGATGGGGTACGCGCTGGAGCGGAACTGGTCGATGAGCGTCGAGGAGATCAGGGACGACACGTCGGTCATCCGGCCGCCCAGCGAGTTCTCCTTTCACCGGGCGTCGGACGGGACAAGCGTCGAGGTGCGCTGGCTGTTCGGGAGCAAGCACCGCCCCGTCGACTACGGCTTCGAGTCGCTCTGGGCACGGCGTCACCCGGTGTCGCTCTTCGGCGAGACGGTGCGGACGCTCTCGCCCGAGGACAGCCTCGTCGCCCTCGTGAGACACGGCGCGAAACACGCGTGGGGACGCCTCGGCTGGGTGTCGGACGTCGCCAGGCTCGTCCACTCCTGTGCAGTCGACTGGGGCGTCACCCTCGACCGGGCACGGGACGCCGGGGCAGAGCGTGACCTCCTGCTCGGACTGCGTCTCGTCGCCGAGTTGACCGACGTCGAGGTGCCGGCGTCGCTGCTCGGGCGGGCGCGGGCGAGCCGCCGAGTCGACTGGCTCTGCGGACGCATCGAGCGCCGTCTCGCGGCGAACCCGGCGATGCCGTGCTACGAGGTGTCGGTACACGAGCGGTTCCTGTTCGACCTCCTCCTGTGTACCGACGCGTCCACGCTGGCGCGGATGTCGCTCGGCCTCGCCTTCAGACCCACCGAGGGCGACTACGAGTGGCGACCGCTCCCCGACGACTCCACCCGCTGTACTACCTGTCCCGGACGGTCCGCGTCTCCGCCGACGTGGGACGCGAACTCGGCCGCGGGCCGAAGAACCGCCCGCAGGGGTGACGACGTCCTCCCCGACGGCGAAGTCGGGCCCTTTACACCCCTCCCCTCCCTAGCCCGCTCGATAGCAATGGTGAGCGAGTCGACGTACGCGACCGTCGCGGCCCTCCTCGTCACGTCGAGTCTGCCCTTCTACCTCTACGGGGCGAAGATCATGATCGACGCCGAGACGGTGACGTGGAACGTCCTCGTTCATCACCTCTCGTACATCTTCCCCGGTCTGGTTCTCAACACCGTCCCCGTCGTGACGTGGATGATACCCCGGTTGCTCCAACAGTTGAACGGCCTCTCGGCCTTACACGCCATCCTCGGCCTGCAGGCGTACGCGATGCTCGTCTTCGCGCTCACCGGCATCGTCCGCATCTTCCAGGCCAAACACCAGGCGAACCTCTACCGCGACCCCGACCCGGACGTCGACCTCGACGAACTCCACGAGAACATGAGCGCGTGGCGCGGGCGGCTGCGGGTCGGCGTCTTCGGCTACGTCCTGTTCTGGTTCGGTGCGTGGCTGCTGGGGCTGTACCGGTTCGCCACGGGGTACGTGCTCGGGTCGGGGCTCTAGCGGCGTTGATCTGCGTTGCCGAGTCCGACCGTAACTGCTCTGTGTGAGACAGAACAGTGGAGCGAGCGGTGAGAGGCGCAGGTGAGGCGCAGCTATGGGTCGATATGGAAAATGCGAGAGATAAGCTATGGGACGGTATGGGAAAACGCGAGAGACGAGAGGACACCGCACGACACACGGGCGCGATGACCCGCAACCACGCCCTCCCCAACCGACTGCGCTCCTCGCCGCTCACATCCGTTCGCGGCTCCGGGGCTCATCCCTCGCGCGTGTCGGTCACGGACGGAGCCGTGACCGTCACGCGCCACCGCCGAGTTGTGGGTGTGGGTACGGCCGGCGCGCGGGAGTGAACGACTCGGGCGAGGGATGAGGCTACGGCTCACCGCGTCCGTGTACCGCCCGGTCGCTCGCTCCGCTCACGTCCTCACAAGACACTCTCCGCTCACGCTCTGACCGGTCACCGCTCTCACCGTGGTGGATGCAAACTGGACCCGCAGCGAAGACGAACCGTCCTCACCACGCCTCGCCGCTCGCGAGGTCGACGTCGTGGTCGAGTTTCGACGACGGACAGACGTCCTCCAGCACACAGTCGTCGCAGGAGGGGTTGCGGGCGTCACACACCGCCCGGCCGTGGCTGATGAGCAGGTGGGTGAACTGCTGCCAGTCCGACTCGGGGACGACGCCCATGAGGTCGCGTTCGATCTTTTCGGGGGTCTCCTCGGCGGTGAGTCCGAGTCGGCGCGAGAGCCGCCTCACGTGGGTGTCGACGACGATGCCCTCGACGACGTCGTGGCCGTGCTGGAGGACGACGTTCGCCGTCTTGCGGCCGACCCCCGAGAGGTCGGTCAGGGCGGACATGGTGTCGGGCACCTCGCCGTCGTGTTCTTCGACCAGCGTCTCGCCCATCGACGTGAGGTAGCCCGCCTTGTTGTTGTGGAACGTGATGCCGTAGATGTCGTCGGCGAGTTCCGCCTCGTCGGCGTTCGCGTAGTCCTCGGCCGTCTGGTACTTCTCGAACAGTGTCTCCGTGACGTCGTTGACCCGCTCGTCCGTACACTGCGCGGAGAGGACGACGGCGACGAGCAGTTCGAGTCGATTCGAGAAGTTCAGCGAGATGGTCGTGTCGGGGTACGCCTCGTACAGACGGTCGAGGACGACCGTGACCTGTTCCTCCCTGGAGTCGCGTGGGGTGCCCATGGGGGAACGTTCGATGGCGGAGACATGAGTGGTGTGGTTCGGGTGAGGGATAGCGTTTTCTCGCCCGCCGCCGACGCACGCGTATGACCGAATCCGCGGAGGAGACGGAGGGCTTCGACCACGACGCCTGGCTGACGCTCGCGAGCACCGGCGTCGGCTACGGAATCGTCCTCGTTGCCATGTTCGTCGCGCTGTTCGTCCTCCCGTTCCTCGTCTTCCTGCTCCTCTGATCGGGGGACGCGCGAGGTGGCGTCGCTGTCAGGATCGCGAGCGCGGCCGCTAGCAGCCGCGAACGTGACATCCAGCGCCCGGCGATCGACTCCACGCCGGCGGTTCACCGTCGAGAGCGAACCGGCGGGGCCGGGTCCAAGCGGATCGCGGGAACTGTCGCGAGTCGCGGTGGGATCGGCCGCGTTCCGTCGGTCGACCGACCGGTGACGGGGTCCAACAGCCCCGATCAGTCGTCGGCCGTAATCGGCTCCTCGTGGCTGATCTCGGTCCCGAGCAGGTCGAGGAGTTCCGCGAGCCACTCCGAGAGGTCTTCCCAGGTCTGACCGGTGACGAGGTTGCCGTCGCGGGTCACCTCGTCGACCCAGGTACAGCCCGCACCGGCGTGTTCGACGTCCGTCCGGACGTCCGGAAGCGACGTCAGTTCGTACCCGTCAAGGACGCCCGCGGCCGCGAGGATCTGCGGACCGTGACAGATCGCGGCGACGGGTTTGTCCTCCTCGAAGAAGTGCCGGACCGTCTCAAGGACGACCTCGCGGGTGCGGAGGTATTCCGGCGCGCGCCCGCCGGGGAGGAGTAGGACGTCGTACTCGTTCGGGTCGACGTCGTTCAGCGAGGCGGTCAACTCGAAGTCGTGGCCCCGTGTCTCGATGTACGTCTGGTCGCCCCGGAAGTCGTGGATCGCGGTCTTGATCGTGTCACCGGCTTCCTTGTCTGGACACGCGACGTCGACGTCGTGGCCGACCATCTGCAACGCCTGGTAGGCGACCATCACTTCGTAGTCTTCGCTGAAATCGCCGACGATCACGAGAATGTCTTTTGCTGGCATAGCCGTGTCACCACATTGTACTATACAACCGTCCGTCAAAAACCCATCCGGCGATCGGGCCGAACGTGGCTCCCCGTCGGTGGCGTCGCGGTCGGTTCCACCGACAGTCGGGGCGCGGACAGTTATACGCCGCCGGCGACCCGGTCGTCGGCTACTGGACGACGTTCGCGGACCCGGTAGTCCCGGAACTCGTCGCCGGGACGGGCTTCGACTTCGTGGTCTGCGGCGTCGACGCGCTCGATCTGATCCGGGCCGTCGAGGAGTCGCTCGCAGGGCACGAGGCGGCACGAGGCGAACAGTAGTTGTTGGGGTGAGATACCTCGTACCGACCGCGAGCGAGCGCTGCGGCGCTCGTTCGCGGGGGTTTTTGTCCGAGCTTTTTGCGACGAGCGGTGCGCGAGCGAAGCGAGCGCACCCGAGGTCTCTGAAAATCGGAGATTTTCGGGATGCAGAGACGGCTTCGCCGTCTCTTAGCAAAGTAAAACGGCCGCGCTACGCGAACGCGCGGGAGACGTCGCTGTCCTCGTCGGACTCGGCCTGGACCTTCTCCCAGGCACCGATGAGGTCCTCCATGTAAATCTCCGTGCGGTCGTCGCGGATGGCGAACATGCCGGCCTCGGTGCAGACGGCTTTGATGTCCGCTCCGGAGGCGTCCTCGGAGAGTTCCGCGAGTTCCGCGAAGTCGACGTCGTCGGAGACGTTCATGTTGCGGGTATGGATCTTGAAGATGAGTTCCCGTCCCTCGACGTCGGGCTTCGGCACCTCGATGAGGCGGTCGAACCGCCCGGGGCGGAGGATGGCGGAGTCGAGCATGTCGAAGCGGTTGGTCGCGGCGATGATTCTGATCTCGCCGCGCTCGTCGAAGCCGTCCATTTCGGACAGAAGCTGCATCATCGTCCGCTGGACCTCCGCGTCTCCGGAGGTCTTCGAGTCGGTGCGCTTCGAGGCGATGGCGTCGATCTCGTCGATGAAGAGCACGGCGGGTTCGTTCTCGCGGGCGACCTCGAAGAGGTCACGCACCAGCTTCGCCCCCTCGCCGATGAACTTGTGGACGAGTTCGGAGCCGGCCATCTTGATGAACGTCGCGTCGGTCTGGTTGGCGACGGCCTTCGCGAGCATCGTCTTGCCGGTCCCCGGTGGCCCGTAGAGCAACACGCCCGACGGCGGGTCGATACCGACTTCCCGGAACATGTCGGGGCGTTCGAGCGGCATCTCGACGGTCTCGCGGACCTCCTGAAGCTGGGCGTCGAGGCCGCCGATGTCCTCGTAGGTGACGTCCGGGCTGTGTTCGACCTGCATCACGCGGGCGCGGACGTCCGTCTCGTTGTCCAGCCGCTTGACGATAGAGAGAGAGTTGTTGACGGCGACGCGGGCGTCGGGTTCGAGCTCCTCCCGCATCTCCTCCGTCACTTCGGTGAGCGCCTCCTGGTTGTTCCCGTGCTGTTTGATCACGACGCCGTCGTCGTTGATCTCCTGAACGGTGGCGACGAACAGCGGCGACTGCTTCAGCTTCTTGTTCTCGTGCGTGAGCCGTTCGAGCTTCTGCTGGTACTTGTTGTTCTCCGCGTTCGCGTCGAGGAGCTTGTCCCGCATCTCCTCGTTCTGCCGTTCGAGTACTTCGAGGCGTTCTTCGAGCGCCTCGATCATCTCCTGTTGCGACGCAGCCTCCTCGTCGTACGGGAGGTCGACGTCGTCGACCGTATCGGTCATCACACGGCATAAGGCGCAAGGCGTTAAGAGGCTTCGGGTTGGGTACATCTCGAACCCGGCAGACGGCCGATAGGACCGGTTTCGCGGGCGTTTTCCCCGGGTGAGACACGGCGTTCCTCCGGCACGCGAGATGCTTGTGGGTTATAGAATAGATTAACAAATATTATCACTCTGTATCTCCCTACGATAGATACGAATGAGTACGTCGAAGGCCGTCACGAAGCAGAGCACAGAGGCGGACCGCTGGGCGCCGGTCCGGGACCTCCCGCCCAGCGCGAAACTGGTCGCGAAGGTGCTCGACTACGAGGACTCGCTCACCCAGAAGGGAATCGCAGAGGAGACGCTCCTGCCCGCGCGGACCGTTCGGTACGCGCTGACGCGACTCGAAGAGGAAGGCGCCGTCACCTCGCGCTTCTCCTTCGCGGACGCGCGAAAGCGGATCTACCGGCTGACTATCTGAGCGTCGGTCTGCGATTCGGGCGATTCGGGCGATTCGGGCGTGTCGGGCAGTGGAGTCGTGTGCCCCTCGGTGATTGCTGAGAGAACCGTCTCCGGCACCTAGC
Organism: Salinigranum rubrum; assembly: GCF_002906575.1. NCBI lineage: Archaea > Methanobacteriati > Methanobacteriota > Halobacteria > Halobacteriales > Haloferacaceae > Salinigranum > Salinigranum rubrum. Next base: position 1,054,454 of record NZ_CP026309.1, on the reverse strand, counting down.
TTCAAATACGGGACCGCGGCCACGTGGACTCATGAACACGCCACCGGCGCGGACGAAACGCACCCTCCGCGCGTTCGCGGACGGAACCCGGCGGAAAGACCCCGAACGGGTCGTCGAGGAGGCGGCCGCCACGCTCGACTCCGTCGAGTCGGCTACGCGGTTTCTCGCCGAGGGCGGCGAGGTTCGACTGACCGAGGCGGTCGTCCGGGCCGTCCGCGACGGCGAGTCCGAGAGCGTCCGTCGCGGACGACACGTCCTGGGGAGGCTCCGGGCGCTAGACGCGGCACTCGCGGGCGAATCCGTCGACGACGGTTCCGAAGGCGCGCGTGACTGCCCGCGCGGACAGTCGTGAACCGCCCGCGGTCCAGAGCGTCCCGTTCGCGTCTTCCACTTTCACCCCGCTCGCGGAACGGTTTTAGGCGGCGGTGGCAAACGTGGGTGCAGATGAGACGAGGTGACCGATGACCCGAGTCATCCACACAGGCGACACGCACCTCGGGTACCAGCAGTATCACTCGCCGACGCGTCGGCAGGACTTCCTCGACGCGTTCGAGCGCGTCGTCGACGACGCCATCGACGACGAGGTGAGCGCCGTCGTCCACGCCGGTGACCTCTTTCACGACCGTCGCCCGGCGCTTCCGGACCTCCTCGGGACGCTCTCGGTGCTCCGTCGGCTGGCGAGCGCCGAGATTCCGTTCCTCGCCGTCGTCGGCAACCACGAGTCGACCCGGGGCGGCCAGTGGCTCGACCTCTTCGAACAGTTGGGACTGGCCACCCGCTTGGGCGCCGACCCCGTCGTCGTCGACGACGTCGCCTTCTACGGCCTGGACCACGTGCCGACGTCGAAACGCGCGGACCTCGACTACGCGTTCGAGCCACACGACGCCGACTTCGCGGCGCTCGTCGCGCACGGCCTCTTCACGCCCTTCGCCCACGCCGACTGGGAGACAGAGACCGTGCTGGAGGAGGCGACGGTCGACTTCGACGTGGTCCTCCTCGGCGACAACCACGCCCCGGGGACCGAGCGCGTCGCCGACACGCCCGTGACGTACTGCGGGTCGACGGAGCGCGTCTCCGCCGCCGAACGCGACGGCCGCGGCTACAACCTCGTCTCCTTCGGGGCGGGGACGGTCGACATCCGTCGGCGCGCGGTCGAGACGCGCCCGTTCGTCTTCGTCGAGGTCACCCTCGCCGAGGACGAAGGCGAGGAGCGCGTCCGCGAGCAGGTGCGGCAGTACGACGTGGCGGAAGCGGTCGTCATCGTCGAAATCACCGGCGACGGCGACCCCGTCACCCCGGCGGCCATCGAGACGCTCGCCACCGAGAACGGTGCGCTCGTCGCGCGCGTCACCGACCGTCGGGAGTTCGAGGCCACGGAGGGTTCGGAGGCCAGCGTCGACTTCGCCGATCCCGACGCCGCGGTCCGCGAGCGGGTGAGCGAACTCGGCCTCTCGCCGGCGGCGCTCGATGTCGACGACGCGGTCAGGGGGGACGTCGCCGACGCGAACGTCCGCGAGACGGTGAAACGCCGGGTCCGCGAGCGTCTCGACGAGGACGTCTCCGGGTTCGAACCGGCAGACGGTGGCGCAGCGGCCACCACTGGAGGGAGTGATGAAAACGAGGCGTCCACGTCGACGCCGGAGGCCGAGACGGCCGAAGCGGTGGGCGCGACGGACGCCGCCGAAAGCGGAGTCGACGTCGCCACCGAACCGGACGACGAACCGGGCGAGACGGGCGAACCGGGCGAGACGGGCGAACCGGACGACGGGGCGAACGACGAATCGGACGAGATGGAGGACGAACCGACCACGGAGCCGACTCCGGACGAAACGGAGGTCGAACGGCGAAACGGCGACGGCCAGGTGTCGATGGAGGACTACCTGTGAGGTTCGACCGCATCCGGCTCACGAACTTCAAGCCGTACGCCGACGCCGACCTCGACCTCGACGACGGCGTGACGGTCATCCACGGGCTGAACGGGAGCGGGAAGTCGTCGCTGCTCGACGCGTGTTTCTTCGCGCTCTACGGCGCGCGGGCGCTCGACGAGACGCTCGACGACCTCGTCACGACGGGAGAGGACGAGGCCGAGATCGACCTGTGGTTCACCCACGACGACACCGCCTATCACGTCCACCGTCGCCTCCGCCGGTCGGGCGAGCGCATCCAGACCGCCGACTGCACGCTGGAGGGACCCGACGCGACGTACGACGGCGCGCGCGACGTACGCGACAGGATCACGCGGATGCTCCGGATGGACGCCGAGGCGTTCGTCAACTGCGCGTACGTCCGCCAGGGGGAGGTGAACAAGCTTATCAACGCCACCCCGACGGAGCGGCAGACGATGCTCGACGACCTCCTCCAACTGGGGAAGCTCGAGGAGTACCGCGAGCGTGCGGGACAGGCCCGCCTCGGCGTGGAGGACGTCAGGAGCGAGAAGCGCGGCGCGCTCGACCAACTCGAGTCCACCATCGAGGAGTACGAGTCGCGCGACCTCCACGCGACGTTGAACGCGCTCACGACCGAACGGGAGGAGCTCGACGCGAAAATCGAGCGGTACGAAGACCAGCGCGAGCGGGCGCGGGAGACGCTCGAAGAGGCGAGGACCGTCCTCGAAGAGTACGAGGAGACCCGCGAGGAACTGGAGCGGCTCGACGCCGAAATCGCCGACCTCGAATCGAAGGTCCGCGAGACGGAGGCCGAACGGGACGACCTCAGACGAGAACTCGGCGGCGAACGGGACCGAATCGAGGAACTCGACGAGGAGGTCGAGGCCCGACGGACGGAGACCGACCTCGACGAGGCGACCCCGGAAGCCATCGAAGAGCGGAAGCAGACGCTCTCGACGCGGGTCGAGGAGACGCGAGAGACGGCCGCGGACAAACGGACGAAGGCGAAGGCGCTGGAAACCCAGGCAGAGAACCTCCGGACGAAGGCCGAGGACCTCTCCTCACGCGCCGGCGAGAAACGAGAGGAGGCGTCGGAACTCGACGAGAAGGTCGAGGCGGCGACGGAGGAGCTCGAAGAGCGACGCGAGCGCGTCTCGGAGCTCGAATCGGAGGCCGAGACGCTCCGGGAGACGTTCGAGGACGCGCCGGTCGCGTTCGGTGACGCTGCCGAACGCGTCGAGACCCTGCGAGAGCGTCTCGACGAGGTCCGCGACCGCCACGGTGAGGTGGCCGGCGCGCTCGACGCCGCACGGAGCCGCGTCGAGGAGGCCGAGCGGCTCAGAGCGGAGGGGAAGTGCCCCGAGTGCGGTCAGCCCGTCGAGGGCTCCCCGCACGTCGAACGGCTCGCGGACGACCGAGAACGGGTCGAGGAGCTCGAATCGGAACTCGCCGACCTCGAAGCGGAACGCGAGGCGTACGGGGCGAAACTGGAGGAGGCGGAGGCGCTCGTCGAGCGCGAACAGCGCGTCGAGTCCGTCGAGGACCGGCTCGCGACGCTCACGCAACTGGTCGACGACCGCGCCGAGAGCGCCCGGGAGACGCGCGAACGGGCCGAGCGGCTCAGAGCGGAAGCCGCTGAACTCGACGACCAGGCCGAGTCGACCCGCGACGCGGCCGCGACGCAGGCCGACCGCGCGGAAACGGTCCGCGAGGAGGCGTCCGAGCGAGCGGATGAAGTGGAGGCGCTCGAAGCGCGTCTCGACCGGCTGGCGGCACTCGACGACAGGCTCGACGCGCGTGCGGACGCCGAGGCGACCGTCGAACGGCTCCAGGACCGACGCGAGCAGCTCGCCGAACTGAACGCGGAGCGGAACGACCGCCTGACGGAGAAGCGGGAGCGACGGCGCGAACTGGCCGACGCGGTCGACGAGGACCGAGTCGAGAAGGCGCGCGAGGACGAGGAGCGCGCCGCGGACTACCTCGAAAAAGTCGGCGACGCGCTCGACGACCTGACGACGGAGCGCGACGACCTCCAGAGCCGCATCGGGAGCGTCGAGGGCGACCTCGATCAACTCGAACGGCTCCGCGAAAAGCGCGACGCGCTCGTCGCACGGGTCGACGCGCTGGAGTCGCTTCACGACGAGACCGAGTCGCTGGAGACGATGTACGGCGACCTCCGGGCGGAACTTCGAAAGCAGAACGTCGAGACGCTCGGGCGGATGCTGAACGAGACGTTCGACCTCGTCTACGGCAACGACGCGTACTCGCACATCCGCCTCGACGGCGAGTACGAACTCACCGTGTTCCAGAAGGACGGGACGGCGCTCGCGCCCGACCAGCTATCCGGGGGTGAGCGCGCCCTGTTCAACCTCTCGCTACGGTGTGCCATCTACCGGCTGCTCGCGGAGGGCATCGACGGGGCCGCACCGATGCCGCCGCTCATCCTCGACGAGCCGACGGTGTTCCTCGACTCGGGACACGTCTCCCGCCTCGTGGACCTCGTCGACGAGATGCGCTCGCTCGGCGTCCGACAGATCGTCATCGTGAGCCACGACGACGAACTCGTCGGCGCGGCGGACGACCTCGTCAGGGTGGAAAAAGAGCCCACGTCGAACCGGTCGACGGTCGAGCGCGTCGACGACCCGACGCTCGCGGCGGTCTCCGGCGAGTAGGTCCGGGTTAAGAACGCAGGGCAGCGACGGCCTCGCGGGTCGTCTCGGTGGCGTCGTACCCCCGTTCGCCGGCCACGTCGCACTCGCGGACGAGTCCGGCCGCGCGGAACTCCGCGAGCAAGCCGTGCAGGTCGGACTCACAGAGGTCGTACGCCGAGAGGAGGTCACGGATGGGAAGCGGGCCGCGGTCGGTCAGTTCGACGAGGAGGCCGAGCGCGTCCTCGGTGTGGGCCGCCGTCACGACTCTCCGAACCGGGTCGGGAACGCCGCTCGCCGCCACCGCGAGCGCCGACAGCCCCTCGACTTCGGTGAGTTCGTCGTTCGGGAGGTACGTCTCCTCCCCGGTCTCGGGGTCGCGGACGAGCGTGGCGTCGCTCGACCGCTTCACGAGGAGGTATCGCGTCCCGTCTGTGTCGCGGACCGTGCGCATGAATAGGGGGAGTCCGGCGGCGTGTTTAGCCGTTCCGCTCGTCCGTGTCGGGAGCGGGTTCGTCTCCGTCGGCGAGGCCGTCCCCCGTCTCGGTCGTTTCCTCGGCCGCGGTGTCCGCGGGGGCGTCAGTGCCGGAGTCATCTCCGTCCGCTCCGTCGCGGGTATCCCCGTCCGCCCCGTCGTCTGCTGTCTCCTCCGAGTCTGTGCTCTTGAACGCGCGATACGAGGCGTACGTCCGGATGCCGGCGAGGACGCCGGCGAGACAGAGGACGCCGCCGAGGAGCGCCTGGCCGCGGAAGTACCACAGCATGGCGCCGAGGCTCACCCCGAAGACGGCGACGTTGGTGAAGACGACGCTGACCCAGAACGTCTTGAACGTGTGGGGGTCGACGTCGCTCTCGTCGGTCGACACCTCGGGGATCCGTGGCAGGTCACGCTCGGGATTGCCCCAGCGCGACTCCGCGTTGGGTTCGTCGGGTTCGTCGGGCCACGGCTCGAACACAGGTGTGAAAAGCGGGCCCGAGAGCAAAACAGTTCGGCATCGAGGCGGCGCGTCGTGACCGGTGTCGTGACCGGAGGGTCAGGCCACGTCGGTGAGTCGCACCGTACGCGTCGCCTCGACCCACGCTAAGGGGTTCTCGGCGTCGAAGAAGACGACGCGTCGGAGGCTTACGCCCCCGACTCCGCCATCAAGGAGTCAAACCGCGACTCCTTGAGATACCGCCGTAGACCCCGTATGTCTCGATATCGGTGGGCAGGCTGCGGTTGTCGTCACGCGTACGCCTGCCACCGCGTTCTGCCCAATCGTGGTGGTTCAGAGAAACCAATGAACGGGGAACAACACACCAAGGCTACATCGAGATCAGGCTTAGAAGCACTCACACCAGAGGATGCAGCACGACTCTGGGTGGAGAGCCGAATGGACGAATTGGCGGCAGCTACCCTCAAGCTGCAACGCTTCCACGTGGATCAGTTCACTACCTGGCTTGAAGAAGAGAACATAACAGACATGCGAGACGTGACTGCGAGAACGGTCCACAGTTTCCGTCTCCAAATTAAAGCCGACATCGCACAAAGTACACTTGCACAGCGTGTGAGCACAGTACGTCGCTTTCTCCAGTTCTGTGCGTCCATCGATGCAATTAATCCGTCTGTTCCAGAGAGAGTGGAACTCCCAAAACGAGATCCACAAGCACGGGAAGAGATACTGGAGACGGAGGCAGCTAACGAGGTTCTCAATTATCTTCGGAGATTCGCATACGCAAGCCGTGAACATGCGTTGCTATCGCTTACATGGCACGCTGGAATTCGTTCAGGTACGCTTCGTGGTTTGGATGTTGATGACGTTGAGATGACGAAGAATCGTCTCAGAATTAGACATCGTCCAGACGAAGGAACACCACTGAAAAATGGCGAATATGCAGAGCGATACATAGCACTTTCTGGCGAGGTGGTCGAAATTCTTCACGACTACATCAAACAGAACCGCACTAAGGTAAACGATGAATACGGACGAAAGCCTCTGTTTACAACCAAGAATGGGCGAGCACCTGTAAAGACACTCCGACGCTGGTTCCAGACCGCTACACGCCCATGTGCCTATGGAATTGAGTGTCCGCACAATCGTATTCCTGCAGAATGTGATGCGGCTCAGCGGTCAGTAGATGCAAGTGATTGTCCGAGTAGCGTCTCAGGTCATCCAGTGCGTCGTGGAGCAATCACACACCACCTCCGAAAAGATGTTCCAGAAAAGGTCGTCAGTGATCGTATGAACGTATCTCAAGACGTACTTTCAGAGCACTACGACCGACGTTCAGAGGACGAAAAGACAGAACAACGACGACAGTATCTTTCGAACATCTAACTCATCTGATGAGAATTATTTTACATAGTTGTATGTAGTAGTTGGGCGTGTTGCGGTCGTGGCTGCGTTTCGGTGGAGATGAGCGCGAAACGCTCATTCCACCTCAACGACCACTGACCGCTGAACACGTTCATATGAGTGAGTGTTTGAGGTATTAGCTAACCACATGGCGGACGTACCATTCACCAGACTCACCAACACCGAGAATCGCCTCTACTGTTTCACCCACGCTTTTCTGTAGGAGTATCGTTCGATCGTCCTCGGGAAGAAGATCTACTTCACACCACGTGTGTTCCTTCTTGTTCTCGGCCTCATGTACCATCAACTGGATTTCTCCCGTAGACTCGTCGTACTCGTGGACGACAGAACACATTCCCCCGTGTGTCGCAGTCTTGACGGCAACCTTACGCTCGATTCGATTCACATCAGTATAGTACAGATTGTCAACAGAACGTTTCATCTCCATGGCCCATTCAAACAGATGCCACAGCTCACGCTGCACCTCACGTGAATCTTCGTGAGGATAGAACTCATCCACTTCATCCACGCTGCTCCTGAGTTGAATGGCCATGTCGTCAACGGTGAAGGGAGTAAATTCGTACTCCAGTTTGTCTCGTATCTCATCATTAATTTCTCTTTGTTTTACACGGATGAAATCGTAGTCGTACTTCTCTGGGTCTACTAACGATGCATTCAGAGCATTGATCGTATCTGTAATCAGAACTTCCCTGCTGACTGTATCTGATTCGAGCCTGTGATACTGTTTAGCCTTCTCAGTAAGCCATTCCCGCCAGTCCACGGCAATCTCATACGCTTCCATCAGATGTCTGTTGTCTGGTCGATGGTCATAGCCGTGAGCCACTGACTGACGAGTTCGAGACAACTGATGGATGGCCCGACTGTAGTTTGAGGGTATGTCGTTGACCACCTCGACTGACGTCAGTCGTCTCTTTGCTACATTCCACTGTGGGCCGATGTTTTGATCCTGAAGATCCGTGTCGAAGTCCAGGTATTCCCCACCGACGTTAGAAAGTACACTCGTGTAGTAATCCTCCAAAGCATACGTTGCGAGGCGACTCTCGTAGAAATCCGTTAGATCGAACTGCTCGAACAGTCTGAGGCACTTTTCAGGTGAGCAGTCCATACCGACCCCACTGATTCCACGAGTTAGGACCTTACGGACAACTGACTGACTCTTCAAGAGAGAGTTTATATACACTCGTGACATTCTCACAACTACGAAGGATTAGCCACCCGAGACGTGATCTCGCAACGCCATGCTCTCGAAAACATGTACAGTGGCATGGTACCGCTTCAAGGCGGTTGGTTGTGTGACGTGCCTGATGGCACTCCCGCGATTGTGAGCAAGGGGATGGATCCCATGCACGTGGAATTAACCGCGTGCCGAGCACGGAGGTGGAAGTACCGTCTTCACGTATATCCACGTGAAGCGGCGCGAATAGACTAAGTGACGGTCACTTAGGTAGATTGAGAGGTGAGTATCTTTCATACAAGTGAATATACGTATGTGGCCTTCACGTGCTTGAATCACGTACTGGATCGGCACCCCTCGGAAGAGACTGGTACCTCAACACAGCCTGTGGATGAGAATCACGACTATCATGCACAGTCCTCTGAAGATGCCTCGGTCAACTGAAGTTCATCATAGTAACCAGACTCGTGATATATTCGAGTTTGACAACCCTGGCAGACTGGTATCCACTCATCTCGTTCCCGATTTATGTAGTGGCGGTTCACACGGTCGATGCCATCTCTCTCCGTACTTTTTCCACAGACACAGCATCGTTGACGGGCGTATTTCCACAGATGTGTCGGCATGAACCGACTGTTTAGTGGCAGTCAATACGAAGCTATTGCTCCATGTGAACCCTCAGTCATCACAGATTGGTCGTCACGTGGGTAGCCTCACACACCTTCACCATGTGTCGTCCTCATCCACGTGACAATCAGCGTGCTGCTTGGGCTGCCACCTGGAACACCTCTACACATCCTATAGTCCTCTGTTCGTCTTACAGATTCAGTGACGCTACAATACGTGCTATTGTGTGAACTCTCTCCTCAGACGGGAGATACCACTCATCAGTCTGTGGAGTTCGTAGGATGTAGTCACATGACCTACTGCTGGCCTCAGAATCGACTCTGGTGAATGACTATCGATTCCACCCGTCAAGATTAGAAACGAAGAGGAGCAGTCAGAGACACGGGGGAGGCCATCCGTCGACACCGAAGAAACGTGTCAAGTCGGGCTGCTACGTGGGTAGCGCCACACACGTTCACCGTGTGTCGTCCTCACCCACATGACCGTCGGTGTGCTGCTTGGATAGGGGTGTAGAACAGGTTCAAGAGATAGCCCATATGTTGTCTTGTCTGTCTCGTCATTCTAACACAGTTCGTCACGTGGCTGACGTCAGTGCGGGGCAGTAGAATCCAGCCACGTGGAGATCACCCGTGGGAATGATATGTGAGTTGAATACCAGTCAAGATGGTTGAACCGCCATGGGCTACGTACGAAGTGAGCGTTCTGAGACAGTCAAGGTGATACTGGGATCTGTCGAAACACTCAGAGCTTGATACGAACCGCGTGCTACAAACAGAGAGTGTATTCAGCACGACCGCAACTATGGCTACCGACCTACTTTGGATGACACCCTCTCGGCTACCTGTCCGAGTTTATCAGATAACACCAACGCTGAATCGACGTCGATTTTGACTAAGTGATCCTCGTTCTGTGATTCAACCGCCAGGGCGACGGCTTCTTTCTCATCACTCTCGGGTTCAAGCACACTCACACGCGCCGACGACTGAGAGTCCTCTTTCGTGTCGGTCAGAACCGTCACTGGAGTGTTTTGCTGTTCGTGCCACTCACCGTCGAGGGCTTGTTGGACATCGGATTCGTCTTCACTCTCGCGAGGAGGGTCATTTGAGGCCATGTGACAAAGTGGGCGTCTCACCTGTGCATAACGGACGAACAGATGGTGACATGTCCATTTGCGGCCATAATGTCTTGAACCCCCTGCTTGCAGTTTCAAGACTGTTGCTGCCTACGCGCTCTGTATTCAGTACAACTCCTGAAGTGTGTTAATAGCTGGTGGTGGAACGGCCCAACTCATGCTCGGTCAGAACCGTCTCACAGATTCCAAGGATGCCACCATACACACCACTGTGTGAAATCCTTGTTCAGACGATGGATACCACTACTCAGTCATCGGAGTTCGTAAGATGCAGTCACAGGGTTTACTGTTGGTCTCAGATTCCCTTCTGGTGAAGGACTATCGGTCCCCCCCGTCAAGATTAGAAGCGAAAAGGAACAATCAGAGACACAGGGGAGGTTATCTATCAACACCCAAGAAACGTGGTTGGGTCAGACGAGTAGTCGTTACGTGGCTAACGTCACACACGTTCACCGTGTGTTATCTTCATCCACTTGGCGGTCAGTGTACCGCTTAGATAGGGTAGCATAGTAGTTCAATAAACGAGGGTGCAGTGTAGCTTAGGACACTAAGCTGCTGAAGCATAGTTTTGTGTCCCCGATTGTTAAGCGAGTGATGTTCATCATGGGTTTCAGATGGTCATAATGTATGCTTCTCGGGGTTGGCGTAATCATGAATACGTAGCAATTTCTGTAGTGAATAACTGATGCGCCTCACGGAAGAACTTGAGTCGCTGATTGAAAACGGCCCTCAGAGTTCGAGATTCGATATTGAACTTTCGTCCGTACTTCGTGAGCTACGACAAGACTGGGGACGGTCACCAGAGCAAATTCGAGTCGAAATATGCGAGTCTGAGACGGAGCACCCATTGGTGAGTTTCCTTGTTGGACTATCCAGATGGATTGAGGATAGAGAGTATCACCACGGAGCTGAACCTGCACTTGATGATCTCAGAGAGGCTATCGATACTGTGATTGAAGAGGACTGGAGCAGTCTCTTCCCTATTCTGGTTATACAACGAATTGATCTACTGAGCGACCTCAATCATGAAAGTGAATTAAAAGCCGAGGTCAAACTGGCGCTCTTCTTTCTCGTTGAAAATAAGGAGTCGATAGCCATTGACTCAGTCTTTAGAATTCTTGAGACGATAGCAGCCAATCTGAATTCAGTTTCAGGTACACCCACAATTGGAATACTGATTGATTATCTTGAGGCTCATGCAGAGAGAGCCATCACTGCCGAGGACTACAGAAACCATAGGAAGCTATGGCGGCAGAACTTGGAGGTTCGTGATTCCGAAGGATTGGATACGGGACCTGCGATCGCCGCAATCATCAAATCCTACAATGACGAGCTTGAATCGCTGAAGACAAATGAAAAACATTCCATTCGGGCGACAATAGCTAAAGAAGCTATAACCGAATGTAATGAATGGATTGATGAATCTCAGCGTGTTGAGTGGGAACAGGAATTCATTGAAGGTAATAAATTAAGCATTGAACAGATGGCGGAGATTACACATGAGCCATCGGAGGAAGATATAAGTGAGCTTGATGATGCAGTGGAGGGCCTTGTCAAGAAATTCCGAGACTGGAAAAACGAACGAAACGCTATCTTCGCGATTAAATGGCTTCTCAATCATAATATATTCGCTCCCGATATCGAGGTGGCCAGAGACATATCCGAGGGTAGTATCATGGGCTTTGTCCAGCGAATAACGGTTTCACAAGCTGGTGAATCCTACTCACAGGACGAAAGTACGATAGAAGATTTACCACACAGCTACGGAGCAATGGTCCAATTTATTCAGAGCATTAGACAGTCTGTATACTATCGCCTGCAAAATCGAGGTCTTCTAACAGAAGGTGACCTGTTTGTTCTATTCAATACTTTGGATGTACTTTCAGCAGACACTCACGCTTATATTACAGATTTTGTAATTCACCTGTTTGAACACAATCACTCAGCGGCTGTTCACATCGGTATGACGCAACTTGAAGCTGTTATTCGAACGCTGGCAGCCGATAGCGGAAAGAGTGTTTTGAGCCAAAATGAAGAAACAGGCGAACTGAAACGAAGGTCAATGGCTGGCGTTTTATATCAAGTAGAGGAAGAGCTAAGCGAGTCTTGGGTTACGTATCTCCGATACAGGTACGGGGAGTTGTCTGGGCAGAATCTCCGAAATCAAATCGCCCACGGCTACTTGCCGTACCCACAGGCAAGCTGGGGGATGTCAATCACCCTTCTGTTTGACATTCTCCAGACTTTTTTAGAATTTGAAAAAGCATATGCATGAGATTCCGATGTTGTCCATATGAACTCGGGCGGTGTAGGTAGTGTCATCCACATTTCCTGATGTGGCCATCACCCCTGTAACTCAGCTATGGACCTGCTTCTGGAAAATAATTCCACTACGTAGCTGACGTCAATGCGAAGCAGTAGAACCAGCCACATAGAGGTCATTTACGTAGCGGGCTCTAACTAAAATGGTAAGCCGATTCCGATTCCGACCAATCAGGGTAACTCTTGCCAATGGACTATGAGTCGGTGATTAACTCCGCCCACCACAAGGACCGACAGTAAGGCCCGTTACCACAATACCAATCACCAGCCTCAGAAAGTACGTACGTATTACCGTTCCGTGATTGTACCTCTATTCCACTCACCTCTCTCTGATTGGTTGAACGCGTCGCATCTGTACTAACGACCGTGTAAGGAGATTGGCGCTCATTGAAGAGAATGCGGTCCCCAACTTCTACCTGTTCAATTACATCTCGGAGTTCACTGGGCGGTAGTTCGGGACGGTCAGGTGCTTCTTGTGCTACATTTTGTAGCAACTTCTCCACTGTGTATGAGCTGATGAATTGATCGCGTTGGTTCTGGCTTTCAAATACGCATGCCACACGGATATCCAAGAATGGAAATTGCTTGAACCACTCGATTTGGGTGGGCTCGAATGTCTCTGGCGGCATTTTCACCTCAACAAGCGTGCATTCATGTGGGGACTCCTTCGTGTATACAAGCAAGTCTGGGATTCCATCTCTTTCTACGAGATCAAGTGGATCGGCATCACCTACAGATGACGATTTCGATACAATCTCGTTCGTTAGATATTCTGGAACCCACTCAGGCGGATACGAAATGAAACTTCGTCGGGAATGGTTTAGTTTGAGTCCTAACGCGTTCTGAAGTGGATACTTTTGTTTGTGATCGATATTTCGGACACCATACCCAAGAGTAGTCTCGAATAATCGCTCTACTGCCCGTTCAGCATCACCTTGTATTGGATTACCATGCCACACCCACGAGTCGTCTATCGGGTCGTACGTGTCAACATCACCTGACTCAATTTCGTACACCGCAAAAGAAAGGTCACTTAGCGTTCTCGTGACAGAGTGATGGGTCATTGGTTATCTTAGTAAATAGAATGAGATTCAAATGTAATAAATCACTCTTACGTACAGTACGCAAAACGGTAACGCAATGATAATGAATCACTTCTAACGCTTCCCTCCAACTTCTTCACTCCGAAACACCTCTCTAAACGTAACGAAGCTTAACGAGACGAGAGACCATGACCACAGATCGAGACTCCACTCTCTCCCGCATAGAAGGAACTGTTGATAGCATGGACAAGCGCATCACCCGAATGGAGTCCAAGATGGGTCTACGATTCGACAAGGTGGATTGTCGATTCGATCAGCTCGAAGGGAAGATTGGTAGTCGATTCGACGAGATTGACAATCGATTCGACCAACTTGACGACAATATCGCCAGCCTTCGCACTGAGATGAACACCCGATTCACGAAGTGCGAACGTCGAGTACGACGAGACATGATGCTTCTGTTAATCGCATTCTCCGTCGTCGCTGCTCTCTTAGAGTATTTTGTCTAACGATACTTCCTTTGTGTCTTCACGTGGGTGAAACCACGCACCTCAGCGTGTGTATTGAACCAAGCCACGTAGACAGCACCTATCGTAGGCGAATTCCATACTTAACCTGACAATTGGCGATAGAAGATGTATGGAGGCTTCCGTCCAGATAAATTGAAATTATGTTTAGGAATCCACTTTCTTCAGAAGCTCCTTACCTTTATCTGTGATTTTGTAGGATTCGGGTCTGGATTGCTCCCCACGATGCGTAATTGTTGTCCCTCCCTTCCTGATTTCAAGTAGTTCTCGATACCTCAACGACTCACAAACTCGCCTTTCAACATTCTGGTCCTGAAAAATGCCGATTTTAGAAATTTCCAACCCGAAATCGCTTTTGTTTATTTTTCGGAGTATCTTTATTGCACTATCCTCCAGTCTTTTATTATCTATAATTGCCTCTACGGGCTCAATGGCTTTCATATCTACGTGAATGTCGCCAGGATCACTTACTCCTGCAGGTATCCCGTGGACCGAGCCCTCAAGTCGACCCATTGCCCCCACACTCACCCCACGTGGTTTCCCTGTAACAAAGACGGCATCGAGTTCGTCCAGTTGATTTCGATAGGTTACTTTGAGAGTGAATTTGATTTCGTCAATGCCAGCCTCTGATAACGGACGAACAGCAGCTCCCCAATTCCTGTAAGTCCGCACCTTGCCTACAGCGTCTTCAATTTTGAGCGCAGGTGTAGCTCTGAACTTGACGTAATCTGACTCAGGTGGTATCGAAGTCTCTCGTCGTATCTGGTTTTCCTCCCGCCGTCGTAAGGGAACAGGGCAGGATTCTACATGTATTGGTAATGCGGTAGGAGATGCGATTTCAAAGACTAATTCAAGATCAGTCGCGCTACCTTTGCCATAATTTGACAGCCAGATTTCAGCACTATCACCATCGAAGGAGTATCGAGAGAGTTCAACGATAGAACGCCTCTCAAGTTCCTGAATATTCTTTATTTGGCTATCCAAATGAAGAAGACCGAGATAAAACAGAAGTGTGACGAGGACCCCTGTCACCTCGACTGCCAGTAAAAATAATTCATCCGAGTCAAAGTCTGTGGAGTATATGTCCACGAGACCTAACACAACAGTGAAAGTAAGCACAGAAACGAATAAAAGGAGGATTAATTCCACTGCATAAAACACATATTTTTTCGTCTGTGGCCCAACCATGGGCTCATACTCCAGTGTCTTGGACAAATAGATTAGGACAAGAATGTCTTATCACGTTGTGTCTCCGATAGAAATTTGCGGAGACCCCACCCCCATCAAGATTACAACCCACGCGCTCCACTCATGTACCCTAGGGAAGTCATCCTAACCTCGCCAAAGACACGTGCAGAACGTGGATTGTAATAGAGACAGGTAGTAACCAACCGAAATGTGATCGTTACCCTCTTGATGATTTGCTCACCCGAAATTGGCCATGCAATAATGTCTGTCCGAATTTGAGGTATATAAGTTCTATCTGATTATTGAGTGACGATGCATAGCACATCACCTTTCAGATTCCTACATGCAACGTGATGGATGACCCCACTGCCACCCTTCAAATACAAACCATGCCATCATACACTGCAGTATTAGATACGAGGAGCGATTCTGGTAGGAACCTTAGACTGGTATCTGCGCAATAGCCTACTAGCGACCCAAACAAGTGAGATGCCAACTCCGTTGGCAAGGGGCGGGCGCGACGCGCGCGACCCGGCATGTATGTGGACGTCCATCCACGTAGTCAAGAAGTGGGGTGATTGTCACATACCTGAGACACACAACTAGCCCCCTTTCTTTTCATTATTTCAATTTTTTATACAATGAAAGATAGTCGAGTAAGGGGTATAATAGTCAGTCGTGCTTTCAGCATAGTATGGGAGTGTGAACCGATGGACATCCCCAGCACAGTAATCTCAACGCTTAGGTTGGCACAGTCGGTAATGTCCCCTCGACAGTCAGCCTCCGAAAAGCGCCAAGCACTCTACAATGCTATTGCGGGTCAGAAGATTTCGTTTACACCTGAACGTGGGGAGCGTATTGAGCTACATCTGCGCAACTGCGGTTACGATGAGGGAGAGAACGAAACCGTTCTGTCTGTATCAATCCATGATCCTCAACGACCAGAGGACTTCTTCAATCTTGAAACAGACTTCAGGTACCACTACACGATGATATTCTTCAATGACCCGAGAGAGGTCGGAAATCTTCTCGTGAGCGAATTGTACTTCAATGAAGTCGGTCCCGAGGACTTCCGAATTGAGCTATGCGTCAACAGTGCTGACCCACCAACTTTGCAGTTAGCCTTTGAGAGAGTCGAGACTGTTATGGCTCAGGTCCACTCGAAGTATCACTACTTCCTTCGGTCACAGTATAAGCAATACAGTGACGAGTTCGAAGTGTTGGAGTCGTTCAACGGAACGAAGACAGAATATGAAGTTGGGTCAAGCATTGATACGGAAGAGTTGATACCCCAACCCTTCTGCGGAGAAACATACGGGTGGTCTGATGACGATGTGGACCTCTTGGATAGAATTTCGATGTCCTACAGGGCGCGCGAATATATCGAATACGTGATGAAAGCTGAGGCTGGTGGAGACCAGTTCTTTGTATTGAATTGAATTTGAAACAAGGGTATCACCGTTCGACTGTTGGCCACCGAATCTATTTCAACTAATAGAGACAAACTGAACGAAGAGGATGGTGGATTATGATGCAGGTTCCCGCGAGTTGAGAAAAAACTTCGAAAGAGCGGTGGATTTTATCGGGGAAGAATGGCTGGAACAAGAACGATCCAAAGAATACACTGATGACTTTCGGGACCACAAGCACCAAGCCAGCCCCCATCCACTCGTGGTTAAGTACCATCGCGGGAGGGTTGAGTTGTTCGATGAAAAGATCGACGCACCCGAATTATTCACGGATGAACATTATTCTACAAACACACACCAATTGGTAGTCATAGGGGAACATCTACGACATATTTCTGGATCACAGGTAAGGAACCCCAGTGGAAAAATTGTTTCAGAGGAGGTACATCCATGTCTAAGACCGAGAATTCAAAACGTCGATGAGTGGCAAGAGACCCTCTTCGAAGTTGAGACAGCTGCAGCCTATGCCCGAGAGGGCTACCAAGTTGACTTCATTCAGGAAGGAAACACGAAGGCACCTGACCTTCTAATTTCTGACAAGTCAAAAATTTTTGTCGAGTGTAAGCGGTGTAACACCGTTTCTGGAAGACATCAAAAGCACGGGGGAAAGCAAGAGGTGATTCAGAAGGCAATCGAGTCGAAGTATGACGGCGATCTAATCATAACAGTGGACATATTTCGTGAGCCAAGCAGTAGCGAGGTTCATAGCTTCAGTGAGCATCTTCCTGACGAGTCAAAAATAGACGGCTTTCACACGGAAAGAATCATTTTTTGTGATGTGTCATTTATTCCCCTGAATAATCACGAAAATCAAATGTTTGTTGAAAGGACTCCTAATACGGTTGGTCAAGTCCCCCTGAAGTTCTATAATAAGTATGTCAGACCCGAGGTGAAAGAACATCTCGGTCAGGAGTTCGAACTGAGTAAGTTTAGTGGAAAGCACCTGCATACGAAAGTGCCTGGAAGTCAAGAGCAAACAGACAAGTTTCTGATTAATCACGCTCAGTTCATCGGAATCCTTGAGGAATTTGAGGTCGACCGAGTGAAACAGGTACTCCGACAGTTCAACCGAGCACGAGGGAAATATTCGGCGGACTCACCCAACATCTTGCACATAGGGGTACCATTCCTTTCAAATTTCACTTACGACGAGTTTGATAGTCTCTGCAACGGAATTAATGGAAAATTGAACCTGAGTAAGTCCATTTCGGGAGTGGTGATTAGTACGAGCGAGTATAAAGTGGAAAAAGATGCATCACTGTTGTTTGGGATGAATATTGGCTACGTAGAGAACTTGACACCACGGCATGAAGTTCCAAAATGGTTTGACTTCCCTGGAGATCCACTTCAGAGACTACCTGATAGGTTGAGCTTGCAGAGGTGACCTAATCGATCATCACTAACGCCAAGACTACATAATCGGTGCATCTTCTATAGTATGACACTCTTAACAAGTTTGACGCAAATCCACGTAACGAACCATCGTCCATGATTTTTTACGATCCAATTTTTAGTCTGTTCTGTTGGGTGGGGCTACGGCTACTCATCAGAAGAGAGACTGAAGTAAACAGTGAGCTGTGACGTTACTCTGACGAACTTCACAGACCGACGAGTAGTATCCCTCGTTTGAGGACGGAATTTACACAGTGGTGCGAATGTTGGTGTCATTGTTCGGTTGCGCAAGCACACTATGTGTTTGGCCGACCACCCTCTAAACTCAATCACATGACCACGTGTTCAGCGGTCAGTGGTCGTTGAGGTGGAGTGAGCGTCCCCGCGCTCACTCAACCGAACGCAGCCACGACCGCAACACGCTCCAACTAAGCCATACAGCTAATCAATCAGAACATGAAAGTGAATTTATATTCTTCAGTATTCGTCTTCTGGCGTCAGAGGGTGACTGGTCGTACCGTTGTATCGTGACCACGCTTCAATGACGCATCTGAGCGGCCACCGTTGAGAGAGAACTACTCTCTGCCATTGCGCCCCCAGGTGAGTCTCTGGTCGTACACCACTTCATGCTTCGTCAAGATCAAACCCACAACCTGTCATAACCATGCACGAGAGTAATCACATAAATGTGTCAGAGATTCTTTACTATCAGCTCGGTCTTCACACTGTAGAAGGACACGACACACCAGTGAATTGACTCTTCACTGAGTAAACACTCGATAGAAACACTTTCGAACGCTCACGTCCACTATACAAGTGAACCGCCACACAGCAGAGAAGCGAGCCTACTGCATGGGTTGTCTACAACGGTCAAAAAACCGATAAGCGCGATATCGGGCTTAAGCGACGTCGGTGAGTCGCACCGTACGCGTCGCCTCGACCCACGCTAAGGGGTTCTCGGCGTCGAAGAAGACGGTGCCGCCGTCGACCTCGTATGTCTCGACCTCGACAGCGGGGTCGTGGTCTGCGGCGCGATCCCGTCCATCGGATCGGGTGGAGTCCACCATATGTAGACACGGTATGACGTAGCATACCATAGGTCTTTCTTTCGTGACGGAATTTGTCTCATGCAGTGTCCGTCCCGTCCGCGTCGGGGCACCGGAAAGACGGGGTTTTTACCCCGCAGCGCTGAAGGAACGCTCATGACGCAGACGGGACTCGCGGACTTCTCTTCGCCGTCCAGCGGAGCCGAGGAGGGTGGTGGCGGCGACCCGGTCGACGAGGCAGCCATCGCCGAGGCAGTCGCCGGGAACGGCGGGCCGCAGGTGACGGAGGTGGTCGCGGACGACCACGCGGGGTATCCCGACGCCGACGGCGTCGTCGATCTGATGATCACGCAGGTCGACTACACCATCGAGGGACAGGGACGCGACGAGTACCCCGTCATCCACGTGTTCGGGCGCACCGCCGACAACACGCCCGAGCACGTCCGCGTCCTGGGCTTCGAGCCGTACTTCTACGCGCCGACGGAGAGCCTCTCCGACGCGGACCTCGACCGCGACGTCATCACGCGCACCGAGGAGGGTTACGAGAGCATCCGTGGGGAGGCGCTGACCAAAATCTGTGCTCGGACGCCGCGCGACGTCGGGCAGATCCGCGACGAGTTCGACCACTACGAGGCGGACATCCTCTTCCCGAACCGGTTGCTCATCGACAAGGACGTCGGCAACGGCATCCGCGTGCCCGAGCGGCGGCTCGAATCGGGAGCGATCCAGGTGCCGCACGAGGAGGTCCAGCCGAAAGACGTCGATGCCGACCTCCGCGTCAACACCTTCGACATCGAGGTCGACGACCGCAACGGGTTCCCCGAAGACGGCGAGGAACCCATCGTCTGTCTCACCAGCCACGACTCGTACGACGACGAGTACGTCGTCTGGCACGCCGTCGCCCCCGAGGGGAACGGGGCGTCGGTCGACGCGCTCTCGGGGTACGAACCGCTGCAGGAGGGGACAGACGTCCGGGTCCGGTCCTTCGAGACGGAGGCCGCGATGCTCGACGCCTTCCTCTCGTATCTCGAACGGACCGACCCCGACGTTCTGACCGGCTGGAACTTCGAGGACTTCGACGCGCCCTATCTCTTAGACCGCCTCGAAGTACTGAACCCTACTTGCGAGGAGGACCTCGCCATCGGACGGCTCTCGCGCGTGAACGAGGTGTGGCGCGGCGGGTGGGGCGGCCCCGACGTCAAGGGCAGAGTCGTGTTCGACCTGCTGTACGCGTACAAGCGGACGCAGTTCACCGAACTCGAATCCTACCGGCTCGACGCCGTCGGCGAACTCGAACTCGACATCGGGAAGGAGCGTTACTCGGGGGACATCGGCGACCTGTGGGAACAGGAACCGGAGCGGTTGCTTGAGTACAACCTCCGCGACGTGGAACTGTGCGTCGAAATCGACCGGAAGCAGGAGGTCATCGCCTTCTGGGACGAGGTGCGGTCGTTCGTCGGCTGTAAGCTGGAGGACGCGCCCACGCCGGGAGACACCGTCGACATCTACGTCCTGCACAAGGTCCACGGCGAGTTCGCCCTCCCCTCGAAGGGGACGGTCGAGAGCGAGGAGTACGAGGGCGGCGCAGTGTTCGAGCCCATCGTCGGCGTCAAGGAGAACGTCACCGTGCTCGACCTGAAGTCGCTGTACCCGATGTGTATGGTCACCATCAACGCCTCCCCGGAGACGAAAGTCGACCCCGAGACGTACGAGGGAGAGACCTACCGTGCGCCCAACGGGACCCACTTCAGACGGGAACCGGACGGCATCATCCGAGAGATGGTCGACGAACTGCTCGACGAGCGCGAGCAGAAGAAGTCGCTGAGAAACGACCACTCGCCGGGGTCGGAGGTGTACGAACAGTTCGACCGCCAGCAGCAGGCGGTGAAGGTCATCATGAACTCCCTCTACGGGGTGCTGGGCTGGGACCGCTTCCGCCTCTACGACAAGGAGATGGGCGCGGCCATCACCGCGACGGGAAGAGAAGTCATCCAGTTCACCGAGCGAGTGGCGAGTGGGCTGAACTACCAGGTCGCGTACGGAGATACTGACTCCGTCATGCTCGAACTCGGGCCTAGTGTTTCAAAAGAGGAGGCCATCGAGCAGTCGTTCGACCTGGAGGAGAAGATCAACGCCGCGTACGACGACTTCGCGCTGGAGGAGTTGGGTGCGGACGAGCACCGCTTCCAGATCGAGTTCGAGAAACTGTATCGGCGGTTCTTCCAGGCCGGCCGGAAGAAGCGGTACGCCGGCCACATCGTCTGGAAAGAGGGGAAAGACGTCGACGACATCGACATCACGGGCTTCGAGTACAAGCGTTCGGACATCGCGTCGGTGACGAAGGAGGTCCAGCGGAAGGTCATCGAGATGATCGTCACCGGCGAATCGACGGACGAGGTCAAGACGTACCTCCACGACATCATCGAGGAGTTCGCCGACGGCCACCTCTCGCTCGACGACATCGGCGTCCCCGGCGGCATCGGCAAGCGCCTGTCGACGTACGAGACCGCCTCGGCACACGTCCGGGGGGCGAAGTACGCCAACCTCCTTTTGGGGACGAACTTCGGGCGCGGGTCGAAGCCGAAACACGTCTACCTCGAGAAGGTCCACCCGAACTTCTGGCAGCGGGTCGAGTCCGAGCGGCCCGAGGTCACGGAGGACCCACTGTACATGGAGTTCAAACGCGACCCCGACGTCATCTGCTTCGAGTACGCCGACCAGGTGCCCGAGGAGTTCGCGGTCGACTGGGACAAGATGCTCGACAAGACGTTGAAGGGCCCCATCGCGCGCGTCATCGAGGCGCTCGGGATGTCGTGGGACGAGGTAAAGAGCGGCCAGGAGCAGACCGGCCTCGGCTCGTTCACGTGAGGCAGTCGACGGCCGGCCGATTCGTGGGTTCGGGTCCGAACCGTGGGCACACCGGCCGGGCGTGACTTCGGGCGGCCAAAATCCGGACGGTTGTCGATTTCGTCGCCGCCTTTTCACGTTTCCAAAAATATATTTCACGGCTGGAAAGCCGAGGATGGTAAATGCGTAACCATTATGGAGCCGACTCCCCCAGTTCCGGTAGAGGAACACACCCAACAATGGCCACACTCGAAATCAAGAACCTCCACGCCGAGGTTGCGGAAGAAGACGGCGAGACGATCCTCCGCGGCGTCGACCTGGAAGTACGCTCCGGGGAGATTCACGCGCTGATGGGTCCGAACGGCTCGGGCAAATCGACGACCGCGAAGATCATCGCCGGGCACCCCGCCTACGAGGTCACCGACGGGGAGATCCTCCTGCACCTCGAAGAGGGCGAGTTCGGCGACGAGATCGAGATCTCCGAGGAGATGCGGACGTGGAACCTCCTGGAACTGGAGCCGAACGAGCGCGCGGCGCTCGGCATCTTCCTCGGCTTCCAGTACCCCGCGGAGATCGAAGGCGTCACCATGACCAACTTCCTCCGACAGGCGCTCAACGCCAAACTCGAAGAGCGCGAGGAACTGTTCGAGGGCGACGAGGGCGAGGACGAAGAGGAAGAAGCCGGCTACGACACCTCGCCGATGGAGGGGCCGGCCGACGACGGCGAGATCGGCGTCGCGGAGTTCCAACAGCTCCTCAAGGAGAAGATGCAGCTTCTCGACATGGACGAGAAGTTCGCCCAGCGGTACCTCAACGCCGGCTTCTCCGGCGGCGAGAAGAAGCAGAACGAGGTGCTGCAGGCGGCCATTCTCGAACCCTCGATCGCCGTCCTCGACGAGATCGACTCCGGGCTGGACATCGACCGCCTGCAGGACGTCTCGAACGGCATCAACGCCCTCCGTGACGAGCAGGGTACCGGCATCCTTCAGATCACCCACTACCAGCGCATCCTCGACTACGTCGAACCCGACCACGTCCACATCATGCTCGACGGCAAGGTCGTCAAGAGCGGCGACGCCTCGCTGGCCGAAGAGCTCGAGGACAAAGGGTACGACTGGGTCCGTGAGGAAGTGTACGAGACAGCGTAACAGACCACGTAATCATGAGCTCCGAACAAGACCACCTGAAAGAGACAGACACCGAAGCCCGCTTCGAGTTCAAGAAGGAGCAGAAGTCCTCCTTCCAGGCCGACAAGGGCCTCACCGAGGAGACGATCCGCGTCATCTCGGAGGACAAGGACGAACCCGAGTGGATGCTGCAGCGCCGCCTCCGCGCGCTGGAGCAGTTCCAGAAGATGCCGATGCCGACCGACTGGCCCGGCCAGCCGGACCTCTCCGAAGTGGACGTCGACAAGATCGTCCCCTACATCCGGCCGGACGTCGAGGTCCGCGGCGGCGTCGACGACTGGACCGACCTCCCCGACGACATCAAGGACACGTTCGACAAGCTGGGCATCCCCGAGGCCGAGAAGAACGCGCTCTCGGGAGTCGGCGCCCAGTACGAGTCCGAGGTCGTCTACCAGAACATGCAGGAACGCTGGGAGGAGAAGGGCGTCGTCTTCTGCAACATGGACAAGGCCGTCCAAGAGCACGAGGACATCGTCCGCGAGTACTTCATGACGAAGTGCGTGCCCCCGAGCGACAACAAGTTCGCCGCGCTGCACGGCGCGGTGTGGTCCGGCGGCTCGTTCGTCTACGTCCCCGAGGACGTGACGGTCGAGATGCCCGTCCAGGCGTACTTCCGCATGAACTCGGAGGGGATGGGCCAGTTCGAACACACGCTCATCGTCGCCGAGAAGGGCTCGGAGGTCCACTACATCGAGGGCTGCTCGGCGCCGAAGTACTCGGCGTTTAACCTCCACTCCGGCGGCGTCGAGGTGTTCGTCGGCGAGGACGCTCACGTCCAGTACTCGACGGTGCAGAACTGGTCGAAGAACACGTACAACCTGAACACCAAGCGCGCCATCGTCGAGAAAAACGGGAGAATGGAGTGGATTTCGGGCTCGATGGGCTCGAAGGCCACCATGCTCTACCCGGCCTCCATCCTGAAAGGCCGCGGCGCGTCGGACAACCACATCACCATCGCGTTCGCCGGCAAGGGCCAGAACATCGACACCGGCGCGAAGGTGTACCACAACGCCCCCGAGACGAAATCGACCATCGAGTCGAAGTCCATCTCGAAGGACGGCGGCCGCACCAACTACAGGGGGCTGGTCCACATCGCCGACGGCGCGCACGACTCCTCGACCGCCGTGGAGTGTGACGCGCTGATGTTCGACAACGAGTCGACGTCGGACACGATGCCGTACATGGAGATCAACGAGTCGACGGTCGACGTCGCCCACGAGGCCACAGTCGGAAAAATCGGCGACGAGGACGTCTTCTACCTCCAGTCGCGGGGACTGGACGACGACGACGCCAAGCAGATGATCGTCTCGGGCTTCATCGAGCCCATCACGGAGGAACTGCCCATCGAGTACGCGGTCGAACTCAACCGTCTGGTGGAACTCGAGATGGAGGGGAGCCTCGGGTAACATGAGCACACAACTGCCAGCAAGCATCTCCGAAGAGACGGTACGGACGCTCTCCGACGAGCGCGACGAGCCCGAGTGGCTCCTCGAAACGCGATTGGAGGCGCTCGCGGCCCTTCCGGAGATCGACCTCCCGGACGTCATCCAGACGCCCGGGCGCCGGTGGACGAACCTCGAACAGCTCGATTTCGAGGAACTCGCAGAGCCGCTCGCCCAGCGTGAGGAACGCGACCTCGTCGTCCCCGATTCGGACGTAGAGGTCCTCCCGTTCGTCGACGCGCTCGACGAGTACGAGGACGTCGTCCGCGACTCCTTCGGCTCGAGTATCGACCCCAAGCGCGACTACCTGACCGCGCTCTCGGTGGCGCTCTTTTCATCGGGGACGCTCGTGTACGTCCCGGAGGGCGTCGACGCCGAGGACGTGAAGATCAGAACGAGGATGGAGGGACGCTCGCTGTTCAACCACACGCTCGTCGTCACCGAGGAGTCCTCGTCGGTGACGATCCTCGAACGGCAGTCCTCGGAGCCGTACGGCGGCGAGGGGATGCGCTACTACAGCGGCCTCGTCGAAATCGACGCCGGCGAGAACTCCTACGTCCAGTACGGCTCCCTTCAGGACCTCTCCGAGGAGACGTACAACTACACGCTGAAGCGCGGCATCACCGACGCGTACTCCACCGTCAACTTCATCGAGGGGAACCTCGGGTCGCGGCTGACGCGTTCGGACATCGAGACGGAACTCAACGGTGACTCCTCCGAAACCAAGATCGTCGGGGCGTTCTTCGGCCACAACGACCAGCACTTCGACGTCAACGCGCGCGTCTGGCACCAGGCCGAGCACACGACCGCCGACCTCGTGACGCGGGGGGTCCTCGACGACGAGGCCCGCTCCGTGTACGAGGGCGTCCAGGACGTCGGCCGCGATGCGTGGGACACCAACTCCTACCAGCGCGAGAACACGCTGATGCTCTCGGACGACTCCGAGGCGGACGCCTCGCCGAAGCTGATCATCCACAACCACGACACCGAGGCGAGCCACTCCGCGACGGTCGGGCAGGTCGACAAGGAGGACCTGTTCTACATGACCTCGCGCGGGATTCCGACGCTGACGGCGCGGAACATGCTCGTCGAGGGTTTCTTCGTGCCCGTCTTGGAGGAAATCGCGGTCGACGAACTCCGCGAGGACCTCCAGGAAGCGATCACCGCACGACTGCGGTAACCGCACGAATCCCGGCTTCGCGTGTCGGTTTCGGTTCTCTCTTTTCGACCCGACGCCGGCGGGGTCGGACGACACAGCGGACAGCGCCCGTCACGATTCGTCGGTCGGCGGGTCGTCCTGGCCGAGGGCCGTGATGAACCCCTCCAGGTATCCGTATTCGTCATCGGGGGCCGACACCTCGCGACCGCGCTCCCACACCCGCTTCGTCGTCCCGCCCCTCGTGACGATTCGGTAGGTCACCTCGAAGGAGTTATCCGCCGAGAGCCCCTGCGTGACGGCCCCCCACATCGCGTCGCGGTCGTCGGGGTGGAGGACGTCGTCGCCCCAGACGACGTCGCCGGCCTCGAGCATCGACGCCGGATACCCGGTGAGTTCCTCACACTCGCCGCCGACGAACTCCATCGGCCACTCCGGGGTGAGCCGACAGCGGTAGACGACGCCCGGGAGGTTACTGATGAGCGTCTCCAGCGTCTGGGTTCGTCGTTCGAGCGCTCGTCGCGACCGGTCGCCCTCGACCGCGTTCACGATACGGTTCGCCAGGATGGCGTACTGTTCTCTCCCCCTCGTTTCTGGAGGTAGTCCGTGACGCCCGCGGAGATGGCCTCGCTCGCGATTTCCTCGGAGCCCTTTCCGGTGAACAGGATGAACGGAAGGTTCGGGTAGTGCGCTCGAACGGCGGTGAGGAGTTCGATACCGTTCCGTTCGGGCATCTCGTAGTCCGAGACGACACAGTCGAAGTCGCCGTCGGCGAGTCGGTCGAGCACCTCGTTCGGCCGTGTCGCCGTCTCGACCGAGAGGGAGTCGTCTTGCCGTTCGAGGAACTCGACCACCAGTTCGCAGAGGTCCGGGTCGTCGTCGACGTGAAGCACACGAACGCGTGTCGAGTCGCCGGTCGGACCGCGGAGAGAGAACGATGAATGCACGGCGAGTCACCCTGAGCTACTGACGAAACGTTAGCGTAGACCGACAAAACTGTGCCGCACCGCCGGGCCCGAGACGACGAGACACAGCGGGCCGAGCGGAACGCGCTCGTCCGGACTCGTCGGTTATCTCCCGCCACCGGAACTCCCGCCTTCGAGGCTTCGGACGCGAGCACGGTGTGCCGACGGGAGGCACGCCTCACGGACCGTTCAGGCACGCCGTTTCGTCGCCGCGGGCGGTACGGTGACCGAAGAAAGAACTACTCGACCCCGACGGGGTTCGGGGGCGAGTCCACGAGCGACAGCGCGAGTTCGCATCGCCGGGTGTCTCGACGGGTGATCCAATCGGACTCCTGATCGTACGCGACGATCCCTGCGTCTTCGAGCTTCGGGACGTGCGTGTGGTACAAGGAGAGATACACCTCTCTGACGGTCCCTTCGTCGACCTCTCGGAGCGGAACGTCGGACTCTCGCTCGGCGACCCCGTCGGCGAGCGTCGCCAGGCTCAACGACCGGTGGTGTCCGAGGTAACGGATCGCCTGACGACGACGCGTGTTCGCGAGGGCGGAGAACGCCCGCGACAGCGACTCGGGTCCGAGGGAGGTGCCGGCGTCAGTGGGAGTGTGGTTGGTCATGTGGGCGGCACGTACATGGTAATCACGGCACCGGATATACTTTCGGATATCTATTCTATTCGAGTAAATAGATAGAATATCGAGTCTAAAGACGCATTTTACATAGTATTTCGAAATTGTCGGAGGAGATCCGGAATGGTCAATCGAATTTCGAGGAAGAGTCGGTATTTGATACGAATATCGAACATCTACCTATGCTCTCGTGAGAATGTCGATCTTTTTTACGCAGTACGGTGAAGAACAGCTATGGGTACGCGCCGTCTCGACGACATCGATAAACAGTTGCTCGCGTTGTTGCACGACAACGCGCGATACGCGGCGACGGACCTCGCCAGACGGATCGGCGTCTCGGACAACACGGTCCACAACCGGATGCGGCAACTGGAGGACGAGGGCGTCATCACCGGCTACCGCACGGTGTGCGACTACGACCAGATCGGGCTCACGCTCCACTACCTGATCATCGCGACCACGAGGATCGTCGACCGGGGAGAGGTCGCCACCCAGGCGCTCGAAATCCCGCAGGTCGTCGACGTCACCGAACTCATGACCGGCCAGGGGAACCTCCACATCAAGGCTATCGGAGTGAGCGACGAGGACATCACGCGGGTCGCCCAGCAACTGGACGAACTCCGCCTCGAAATCATCGACGAGCACCTCATCCGGACCGAACATCACAAGTCCTTCGACTACGGGCAGCTCGAGACGTTGCTCGACGAGTGAGCGGCGAGCGACGTGGGACGCGCGCTCGGTCTCAGAGCGAACCGAGCGGGACGCGCTCACCGCGTTTGTCGCCGCGGAGCCACACGTAGTCGGTCGCGTCGAGTTCGAACGTCACGCGACCGTCGGCGACCTCGGCGTCGCCGGGCCCGACGACCGTCGTCGTCGCGTCGGCGGGCGCGTCGAAGTCGACCGTCACCGTTCGCGGTTCGGCCGCGAGGTTGTGTGCGGTCAGCAACACGGTTCGACCCTGGTCGATGCGGTGGACCCACACCTCCTTCGGGTCGACGCCGACGATGGAGAACTCGCCCGTGGATATCTCGGTGCAGAGCGTCCGGGCGTCGATGAGGCGACTGATCCGGTTGAGGAGCGAGTCGGGGTCGGTCCGCTGGTCGGCGACGTTGATCTCTTCGTAGCTGTACTGTCCCTCGTCGATGACGGGGTGGTAGAGGTCCTCCTCGCTCGCGGTCGAGAAGCCGCCGTTCTCGTTGTCGGACCACTGCATCGGCGTCCGCACCGATTCGCGTTCCGGGAGGTCGAGGTCCGCACCCATGCCGATTTCGTCCCCGGAGAGGACGACGGGCGTGCCGGGCAGCGCGAACATGAGGCTGTGCGCGCAGGCGATGCGGTCGTGGTCTCCAACGTAGAGGTCGGCGAGGCGGAGGCGGTGGCCGCGGCCGAATATCCACGAGTCGCCCTCGTCGTCACCGAAGAACTCGCGCGCGTGCGCGAAGGCGTCCCACGGGAGTTTGAGGAGGTTCCACTCGTCGTGGTTCCGGAGGAAGTTGGCCCACTGGCCCACCTCGGAGACGTCGGGGAGCACCTCGAAGGTGCGGTAGAGCGGCCAGGTGTCCTTGACGCCGACGGCGTACGTCAGGTGGGCGTTGAGGACGAAGTTGAACATGAGGTCGAACCCCTCGCCGTCGGCGAAGTATCTGTCCAAGTGTTCGGGTTCCTCGTCGGCTTCGGCGATGAGGATGGCGTCGGATTTGGCCTCCTCGACCCACGAGCGCATCCGCCGGAAGAAGTCGATGCCCTCGTCGAGCGTCGTCGCGTTGTGACCCTTCGGCATCATCATCGGATGGGCGGCGTCGATGCGGAAGCCGTCGACGCCGAGGTCGAGCCAGAACTCGAGGACGTTTCTGATCTCCTGTTGGACCCGGGGGTTGGCGACGTTCAGGTCCGGTTGAAAGCCGTAGAACTGGTGGAAGTAGTGTTTCCCCGCCCGCTCGTCGTACGACCAGACGCCGTCTTCGTACTCGGGGAAGATGTTGCCGCGCTTGTGCGCCGAGTCGAGGTGGTTCGTCCAGAGGTAGTAGTCGTGGTACTTCGAGCCGGGGTCCTCACGGGCACGCTGGAACCAGCGGTGCTGGTCGGAGGTGTGGTTGAACACCATGTCGCAGAGGACGCGGATACCGCGGTCGTGGGCGGCCTCGACGAAGTCGACGAAGTCACCGAGCGTCCCCACCCGCGAATCGACGCCGTAGTAGTCGGCGACGTCGTAGCCGTTGTCCTGCAGCGGACTGGGAAAGAACGGACGGAGCCAGACGCAGTCGACGCCCAGCGTTTCGAGGTAGCCCAGTCGGTCGGCGAGGCCCTGGAAGTCGCCCCATCCGTCGCCGTCCCCGTCGTTGAACGTCTTCACGTCGAGCGAGTAGATGACGGCGTCCCGGTACCACTCGGGGTCGCCGTGTCGCGTGCGTGCCATGTTCGGTTCCACCGGCGGTGTGTCCATAAACCGGAGGGGTTCGAGACGGAGTTCGTCTCGTGGCCCCCGGTGTCGGCTGTACCGGCTGAGACCGGATCAGGTCCGGAAGCGGAACGACTCGGAGATCGAGACGGTCCGTCCGCGGAGTTCGAACGCGAGGTCGACGTCCAGGTCGAAGCGGAGAGCAGTCCGACCGTCGGCTTCGTCTCCGTCCTCGTCGTCCGGATGCGGACACGGCATCTCCTCGGGGTTCCACGGGTCCCGCCTGACGCAGAAACACTCGTGCAGATACCCCTCCTCCCCCTCGTGCCAGCCCCGTTCGTCGAACTCGTCGGGGGGACGCGTTCCCACCGTCTGTCCTCCGGGTCGACCGAGGTGTCACAGTGAAACAGTTCACAGCAGCACCAGACGTCGTCGGCGGTTGGACACCCCTCCTCGTCGGTCGTACACCGGTACACCCGGACACCGTTCGGCCGCTTGCCCGACTGCAGTTTGCAGTCTCGCGTGTAACACTTCTTCCAGCCCTCCTCGAACGGGATTCCCCTGTCGTTTCCGCGTTCGAGCAGTTCCCTGTTGTCGAGTTCGACGCCCCCGTGGCTCATGGTACCACGGTTCGTACGCTCGGAGGTGTCAAATCAGTAACTGTCCTGTTGCCGCGACCGCGACGTGGAGTCGCCGGCCTCGGTGTCGGGAGGACGCTGGGCGAGACGGTCGAATCGAACCTGTGCGTCCTCGGCACGTCGAGCGGTCTCCGCGTCGCGGAACACCAGTTCGAACCGGTCGTCGTCGACCACGAGGTCGAAGACGGCGTCGACCCGTCGGCCGTCGGCGGGGACGACGTCGACCGGGAGGTCCAGTTGCGAGACCGCCTCGCCGTCGCGTTCGACGACGAACACCGCCCACTCCCCGCCGGGTGCCTCTTCGATGCGGTCCAGCGTCGCAGTGTAGGTGCCTGGGTCGACCATCAGTAGCTCACCTCTGTCACGACCCCACCGTCGGGGCGGAGGAGGGTAACGGTGTCGCCGTCGTTGTTCCACACGGGGCGACCAGCGTCCCAGTAGCGGTCGGTCGCCGTGTCGGTTCCGTCGCCGGTTCGGACCGTGAGGGAGTCGCCGGGGGCGAGGACGGTGTTCGAGGGGAAGGTGTAGCGCGCGCCGCTCTCGTCGGTGAGTACCCATCCCGAGAGGTCGACAGGCTCCGAACCGCGGTTCGTCACCACGACGTACTCGTCGGCGAGGTTCTCGGCGTCGTCGCCGGCGGCGTCGGCGTGGATTTCGGAGACATCGATCCGCGCACCGGTCGGGACGGTCGTCCCTTCGACTCCCTCGCCGCGGTAGGCGGCGCGAACGACGACCGGACCGTCCGTGTCGGGAGCGACGGGCGCGTCCGCGCGCAGGTCGCGTGGCCGGGTGGTCGCGGCCGCCTGCGTCGCCACCTCGACGGCCGTCCCGTCGCTGGTGGCGACCACCGTTCCGTGCGTGGCGGTCCAGTACGTCGGAATCGAGCGGGAGGCGAGTCGCCCCAACACCTCCTCGTGGGGGTGGCCGTACCGCGAGTCGTACGCCGAGGAGACCACGACGGCTTTCGGCGTCGCGGCGTTCAAGAGTGCTGCACTCGTGCTCGAACTGCTCCCGTGGTGGCCCGCCTTCAAGAGTGTGACGTCGAGCGCCTCCTCGTGGTTGTCGACCAGATACGGCTCCTCGACGGGTCCGGCGTCTCCCGGGAGGAGGACGCTCGTCCGGCCGAACTCGACGCGGAGGACGATGCTGTTCTCGTTGCGCTCGCCGTCGGCGAGAGGCGTCTGTGGCGGACCGAGCACCGTCACCCGTGCGCCGTCGAGCGGGATGCGGTCACCCGCGAGCGTTCGGTACAGGGGAACGTCGTGCCGTTCGACGGCGTCGAGGTAGCGGTCGTACGTCGCGGTCGACGCCGCCACGCCGGGGTCGTACACCGCGCCGACGCCCTCGCCTTCGGTCTCGAAGTGCTCGATGACCGCGGCGTGCCCGCCGATGTGGTCGGCGTCGGCGTGCGTCGAGACGAGCGCGTCGATGCGGTCGATGCCCCGCGACTGGAGGTAGTCGACGACGTACGCGCCGTCGTCGCGGAAGTCGCCCGTGTCGACCAGGACCGTCTCGCCCGTCGGTCCGACGATGAGTGTGCTGTCACCCTGGCCGACGTTGATGAAGTGTACCTCCAGCGTTCCGTCGACGCTCGCGGCGGTCGCTGCGCGGTCGGTCCCGGTCGTCTCACTCGCGCCGACCCCGGTCGCCGTCGAGTCGAGCGGATCCGTCGGCGAACCCGGCCCGGCGGTACAGCCCGCTACGACGAGGAGGCCGACGACGACGAGAACCGAGACGCGGGGAGAACGGCGTCGCATTCTCCCAGAGACGAGCCGAGAGAACTTGAGGCTGTGGTGCCCCAGCAGTGGGCCGCTCTGAGACGGAGCAGGCCGGGTCGACACGGGCAGCGAGGGAACCGCTTAAGTCGGTCACACACCACCCCCGAGTATGACCGTCAGGGAACGCGTCACGGAGGGTCGTCTCCCGTGAGTGTCGGGAACCGCGTGACCTCGGACCACCAACTGGCGCGACTGCTCCAGATCGGCATCGTGCTGGAGGAAGTCGTCGAGTCCCGGGCACAACACCACACGGAGACGCTCGAATCGCCCGACGAGGAGGTGGAGTCGCTCTTGGCCGAGGCCGCCGAGGAGTCGGCGGTCCACCGCGAGCGACTCGAATCCATCGTCAACGAACTGGACGTCGAGACCATCCCGTTCGAGGAGATCAACGCGCTCGTCGAGGCCCAGTACGGCCAGACGAAACCCGAGGACTTCGACGGCGTGCTGTACGACCAGCTCTGTAACGAGGAGACGGCGTACAAGTTTTACGACGACCTCATCGGCGCCATCCGCGCCAGCGACGTCCCGTTCAGCATCGACCGCGACCGACTGCTCGACACGCTCGTCGCCATCCGCGAGGAGGAAGCGGAGGGCGTCGAAGCGGTGACGAAGATCATGGAGCGGCGCGAATGAGCGGAAGCCGGACGCGAATCCGCTCTCTGGGCGTATCGCTCGCAGAGGACCACGACGACGCTCGTGACCACGTCCCGAGACCGCAGGAGGAGACCAGATGAACACTGCAGACCAGTACGTCAAGGCGATTTACCTGCTCCAGGAGATGGAGGACGGCCCCGCATCGACCGGCGCGCTCGCCGACATGCTCAACGTGAGCCCCGCGAGCGCCAACGAGATGATCGGCAAACTCGAAGGACGCGGCCTCGCCGAACACGAGAAGTACAAGGGCGTCCGCCTCACCGACGAGGGCATCATCAACGCCCGTGAGGCGCTGAAGACGTACTGCATCATCGAGCGCTTTCTCGCCAACGTCCTCGACGTCGAGGAGTTCCGCGCCGAGGCGCGCGAACTCGAACCCGTCATCGACGAGACGGTGGCCGAGCGCCTCGACACCATCATCGAGCGGAACGCCGAATGTCCGGACTGTTTCGACCCCGAGACCGACGCCTGCGAGTTCCTCGAACTCCCCTCGGAGAACCTCGCGGACTGAGTGGGCGGTCGGGACCGCTACAAACTTAAGTTTCAGATTGGTACGTACGTTCGCGTTCGAAGTGAAGTCCCGTGGTGGTGAGCAATCCGCTAGGATTGCGAGGTACACGGGACGAGCAAAGCGAAGTCCCGTGGTGTAGTGGCCAATCATAATGGCCTTTGGAGCCATTGACGGCGGTTCGAATCCGCCCGGGACTATTCTGTGCGAACGAAGTGAGCACGAATAGTCATAACGGGGACCCGAGCCCAGAGGACGAGCGAAGCGAGTCCTCGTGGTTCGAATCCGTCCGGAAGAGTTCTGGCGGGACGAAACCACGAACAGCGCAGATCGTACGTAGCGTCCACGGAGACGACGAAACGGTCGGCTCAGAGCGTGGAGTACAGGCAGATAACGAACCTACGGTTCGGACGGGAGCGGAGGGTGAGGCACCTCGGAAGCCGCCGTCATCGTCTTCGCACCCCAGAGCGCGACGATCACCACGACGAGTACCCACCAGAGGGCGTAGTAGAGAGGGTCCGGCACCACGATGAGTTCGGCGGTGAAGTTCACCCAGCCGTGCAGGACGACGATGCCGAGAACGCTGCGCTGCGTGTTGTTGTAGACCCACGTGATCGCGACCGAGAGCGCGACGATGCCGATCATGAACAGCCAGAACCCTGTCGTCGCGAATCCGACCGCGTCGTGCTGGTACGTCCCCCCGATGAAGAACAGCGGGAGGTGCCAGAGCGCCCAGACGACACCCAGGATCAGGCTCGCGCTCAACGCCGACCACTTCAGTTGCAGTCGGTCCAGCGCGTATCCCCGCCACCCTAGCTCTTCGAGGATCGGGGGGAGGGTCGCGAAGAACAACGCCGGCAGGAGAGCGAGGGGGTTCAGTGCGAACTGGGTGACGCCCTCCCCCCACGACGGCCCGGATCCACCGAGGAGGAGATCAGCGATACCGGCGAGAACGCCGATGCCCAGGGGTACTAGCAGAATCACGACGAGCCAGCGGAGACCGACGCGCCGAGGCTCCGTGACGCGGTTCCAGAAATCCGCCTGCCCCCGTTCGTCGTAGACGAGATAGACGAATACGACACCGGACACGCCGGGGGCGGCGAGGCCGACGAGGAGCAACACGAGCCCCAGCGCGCTGTCGAACCGCACACCGAGTGCGATCGCCGCCAGCCAGAAGACCCAGGTCGCGCCCACCGCGACGGAGAGGTACACCCACCAACTACCGACGCTGCCCGCGGTCGTGTCGATTCGTTCATCGATTCGCACGTGTGGACTCGGTTCGTTCACGTGAATGGATACGACGGACGAGCTGGTAACCGTTCGAGATGGTTCTCGACGACTGGGATCCGCGACCCGCCCTCCCGGTACCCCGTGGGAGACGATTCTCGGCGGGCGTCCGTGACCGACACCCGCGCTCGGACGACACGACCGCAGAGGCACTCACCAGGGTCGAACGAACCGAAGGAGCCCGCCCGGTATCACTCCTTCCCCTCGTTCTCCCGCGTCGAGAGGTTCAACTGTCGCGTCAACCGCTTCGAGACGATGGTCTCGACCATCTCCACGAGGTCGTCGTCGTCCTCGTCGCCGGCGAGGTCGGCGAAGAGTCCGAGCGGGATCTGTCCGCCGGCCATCTGGCGGTGACCGCCGGCGCTGCCCACGTCGGAGAAGGCCGCGTCGAGGACCTGGCCGATGTGAACCCGCGAGTCGGTCGAGCGGGCGCTGAGTTCGACCGCGTCGTCGATGAGCCCGAAGACGATGCACGTCTCGACGCCCTCGACCTCCGAGAGGTAGTCCGCGGCCTGCGGGATGGCGTCGCGCTCGGTCGTCCACCCCGTGTGGCTGAGGAGCGTCGACCCGCGGACCGTCCGGTTGTCGATGGCGTCGCTGATGGCGTCGACGGTCGACTCGCTGATGGCGGGGTGTGCGAGGTTGCGGAGCAGGTCGGTGTCGAGGTGCGCGTGGAGCCGTTCGGCGGCCGCGAACTCGGCGTTGGTCGCCCCGCGGAGAAAGGTCAGCGTCTCGCGTCGGATGGCGAACATGAGCGCCGTCGCGAGCGACTCCGAACTCAGGAGGTCGAGGTCGGAGAGGTACTCGGTCATGATGGTCGCCGTCGCACCGATGTCGGCGCGGTGGTCGACGTAGGCGGCGTCGACACCCTCGGTCGAGTGGTGGTCGATGACGATGTCGACGGCCGTCCCCTCGGGCACCTCGTTGTTCGCCCCCGGCAGGGAGTGGTCGACGAACGCGACGAGGTCCGCCCCGTCGACGTTCTCGACCGAAAAGCGCGTCAGGTCGAGGTCGAGCAGGTTCACGAACGCGCGGTTCTGCTGGTGTGAGATGGTGCCGCTGTACAGCACGTCGACGTCGTCGATCTCGACGTCGCGGGCGATGAGTTCCAGCGCCATAGCGCTGGCGAGGCTGTCGGGGTCCGGGTTGTTGTGGCAGACGACCGCCATGGAGTCGTGACCCGCGAGGAACTCGGCGAGAGCAGGTCCACTGGGCATACGCGACGATACGGGGGAGACGGTCAAGGCTCTGTGGGCGGCCGACGGATCGAGACGGAAGAGAAGAGCGGCAAGCGAGCGAGTGAGCGTGCGCTCGCCTTCGCAGGCGGGACACTCGGTAGTGCAGGACCGCCAGGTGGCGGCGTTATCGAGCGCGTTTCACTCGTCGAGGTGTTCGATGCCCTGTTTGGAGACGTTCGCCTTGGTGATGACCTCGGGCATCCAGTCGGGTGCGTCGTCGGGTGCCTCCTCCTTCCAGGCCCAGCCGTGGTAGATGTGGACCTTGTCGGTTCCCCGCTCACGGAGTCGAAGGACCGCTTTGTCGTCGACGTCGCCCTCGCTCGCCGCGGGCGGGAGTCGGCGAGCCGCTTTCAGTGCCGCCTGTCGGGGCGTTCGGCCGCTGAACACGCTGTCTTCGGTGCCGTCGTCTTCGCGGAGCACGAAGTTCCGCTTGCCGTCTTCACGGACCATACACCCCATCACACCGGCAAGGTTAATAAAACCACCAGACGGAACCGACCTCATCGGCGCAGTCGTGCGGTTTGTGCGCGAGACGCGAAATCGACGGACTCGGGACGAATCGGCCGACGGCGTCACGAGAGGACGAACTCGACGCGCTCCTCGTTCGCTCCCTTCGTCTCGCGCCCGACGATTTCGACCGTACCGAGTTCGCCCGTCGACGCCACGTGGGTCCCCGCACACGCGGTTCGGTCGTACACCGTGCCGTCGGGTTCGGAGACCTCGACGATCCGGATTTCGGTGATGGAGTCGGGGAGCAGGTGGAGCCGCGTCCGCTCGGGGTCGAGCCGCGTGTCGGCCTCCTCGCGGTCGAGGACGTACCACTCGACGGGGTACTCGGCGGTGACGATGTCGTTCAGTCGGTCCTCGATATCCGCGAGGTCGGTCGCCGAGAACCGCGGATACGAACAGTCGAGGTGAGCGTGGTCGTCGTACAGTTGATTCCCGGTCGTCTCCGCGTCGAACCGTTCGAGCAGTACTGCAGAGAGGAGGTGTTGGGCCGTGTGATACCGCATGTGGGCGTACCGACGGTCCCAGTCGAGTTCACCCACGACGGTCGTGCCGACGGCCGGCGGGTCGGCGTCGACGGTGTCGAGCGTGTGGTAGACGGTGTCGCGTTTCTCGACGCGAGTGACGCGCCACGTTTCGCCGTCGGCTCGAAGCACGCCGGTGTCGTGTGGCTGGCCGCCACCGGTGGGATAGAAACAGGTCGAGTCGAGGACGACGCGGTCGTCGAGGACGCGCTCGACGGTCGCCTCGAACGTCCGGCGGTCGGTCTCGGTGAGGTAGCGTTCGGTGGTCACGACCGGCAGAACGCGCTTCGACCACTTACGGGTTCCTGGACCGCTCGCTCCTGTCGCTTCGGGGAAACGCGCGATTTAGCGCGTTCGAGAGGCTGTGAGCCGCGAGGACGGGTGAAATCACGCGACGGACCGTCCCGCCCGTCGTAACGCCTAAGAGCCGAACAACCGTTTTGCGATGTAATGAACTATCAGAGTGTATTTCCGAAAGGGAGGTGTTGCCGTGGGCGTTGAAATCCAGGAGTCGCCCGTCTCCGAGAGCGCGTTCGAGGAGATGAAGACGTTCGTGTTCGACTACCTCGACGCGAGTGTCGAGAACGAGGACGACGGCGGACGGATGCGGTGGTACCCCTGGCACAGTGCGGAGTACCGCTACAACCACATCCTCAACGTGGTCGACCTCGCCGCGCACATCGCCGAACGCGAGGGAGCGGACGTCGACGTCGTCACCATCGCCGCGCTCTTTCACGACATCGCCAAACTCGAAGCCGACCAGGAGGTCCACGCGGAGGAGGGTGCACGCGTCGCCCGCGAGTACCTCACGTCACACGGCGACTTCGCTCAGTCGCTCATCGAGCAGGTGTGTCAGGTCATCTCCGAACACTCGTATCAGGGACCACTCTCGGACGTCTCTCTCGAGACGCGCTGTCTCATCGAGGCGGACATCATCGACAAGGTCGGCGCCAACGGGACGGCGCTGATGCTCCTGCGGATGGGCTACGAGGCGCGGACCCACATGGACGCCGCGGAGATGGTCCAGCGCGTCCTCGAACGCGGGAAGGACGCGTCACGGCGGGTCGAATCGGACACCGCCGGGAGCCTCGTCCACCAGCGGCTCACGCGCGTGAAGTGGTTCCAGGAGTGGCTCGAAGAGGAGGTCCCGAACATGGACCATGACGGGTTCGGCGAGTAGCGCGACAGCGAGTGAACGTCAGAGCGTGTCGAGCACGCCGAGAACGCGCTCCTCGTCCGAGCGGTCGGGACCGACGTCGCTCCCGTCGCGCTCGGACTCGCGGTGGTCGGCCGCCGTCGCGAGCATCGCCGACGAGAGCGACGTCGACGTCCAGCCCAGGTCGGCGAGTTTCGCCGTCGACATCACGTGAGGATACGACCGATACAGCGGGAAGTCCGTCGGGGAGAGTCCGCCGGCGGCGAGTTCCCGCTCGCCGGCGGTCACGACTTCGATATCGGTCCCCATCGCGTCCGCCGCGAGGCCGACGTACTCCCGCAGGGTGGTGAGTCGGCGGTCGCCGACGTTGTACGCCTCGCCCGCGCTCCCGCGTTCGGCGACGAGTCGCAGCGCCTCGGCGACGTCGGGTGCGTACGCCCGATGCCAGACGTTCGTCCCGTCGCCGGGGACGAGCACGCGGTCGTACTCGTGGACGCGGGCGAGCCAGTAATCCGTCCGCTCCGTGTAGTCGTGGGGGCCGTAGACGACACACGGCCGGACCGACATGGCGCGGACTCCGTCCTTCGAAGCCTCGAACACCGCCCGGTCGCCCGCGGCCTTCCGGGCCCCGTACGTGTCGGGGGAGTCGTCCGTCGCCTGTTCGGGCGTACACGGCTTCAGCCCCGTCTCGCCCTCGCGTTTCGGGAGTACTTCATCGCCGTAGGCCGCCCCGCTGGAGACGTAGACGTAGGCCTCGGCGTCGGCGAAGACGTCGACCGCCGTTTCGACCTCACCCGGACGATACGCGACGACGTCGAACACCGCGTCGTAGTCGACGGTCATCGCCGCCGCCTGGAGGTCGGTCTTCACGCCCCGGTCGCCCTGGACGTGGTCGACCCGGTCGTGGGAGGCGAAGGGGTTCTCGTG
Source organism: Salinigranum rubrum (assembly GCF_002906575.1). Taxonomy (NCBI): domain Archaea; kingdom Methanobacteriati; phylum Methanobacteriota; class Halobacteria; order Halobacteriales; family Haloferacaceae; genus Salinigranum; species Salinigranum rubrum. Next base: position 1,015,805 of record NZ_CP026309.1, on the reverse strand, counting down.
CGTGCCGCGGTTGAACAGCGTGACGTGGTAGTCGTGGTCGAGGAGGTGGTCGACGAGGTGGCGACCGATGAATCGAGTCCCGCCGATGACGAGTGCGGCGTCCATACGCCGTGCAGTGGGTGCCGACAGTAAAGCGTGTCACCCTCGGCGGGGGCGCGGACAGGTGGCGCGTCTACGGACTCGCACACGGAGCGGACGCGCCACGCACCCGCAGGCGCTCCGTGGCCCCGTTCGGGAGCACACCGTTCGGTGGCCGCGGCATCGGACGAGAACGTTCGGCCGCGCCGAGAGGCCGGACGGCGAAAGGAGAGGCGGGGGAGCAGGAACCGGCGCGGTCAGTCGTCGCTCGTCGTCGCGACGCCGCCGGTGTCGGTGTCGACGGCCGACGCGCTCGCCTCCTCGGGAAGTTCGGTGCGCACGTCGTCACGCGCCCGTTCGGCGATGACCTCGGCGTAGGCGTCGGGCATCACCTTCACGAACTGCGCTCTGACCTCCGCCCAGTCGTCGAGCATCCACTCGGCACGGTCGGAGTCGGTGTACTCCGCGTGGTTTTCGACCAGGCGACGGAGCATCGCCTCGTCGGAGTCGTCGAGCGTCTCTTCGAGGGAGACCATCCCGGTGTTGGCCTTCCGGGCGAACTCGCCGTCGGGGTCGTAGACGTACGCGACGCCGCCGGACATCCCGGCCGCGAAGTTCTTGCCCGTCTCACCGAGGACGGCGACGACGCCGCCCGTCATGTACTCGCAGCCGTGGTCGCCGACGCCCTCGACGACTGCCTTGACGCCGGAGTTCCGAACCGCGAACCGCTCGCCGGCGACGCCGTTGATGTAGGCTTCGCCCTGCGTCGCCCCGTACAGCGCGACGTTGCCGATGAGGACGTTCTCGTCCGCCTCGTACGTCGCAGCGTCGGGCGTGCGGACGATGAGCTTCCCGCCGGAGAGACCTTTCCCGACGTAGTCGTTGCAGGCGCCTTCCAGCCGCATCGTCACGCCGCTGGCGAGGAACGCCCCGAACGACTGGCCCGCGATGCCGTCGAAGCCGATGCTGATGGTGTCGTCGGGCAGGCCCGCGCCGCCGTACGCCTTCGAGATTCGGTTCGAGAGCATCGCGCCGACCGCGCGGTCGACGTTCGAGATATCGGAGGAGATGCGGACGCCGCGACCCTCGTTGAGGGCCGGCTGGGCCTGCTCGATGAGGTCGTGGTCGAGTTGCTTCGCGACGTCGGCGTGTCTCTGTTCTTCGGTCTTGTACCGCGGGCCCGGCGCGGGCTCGGCGATGACCGCCGAGAGGTCGAGGTGCTTCGCCTTCGGGTGGTCGGTCTCGCGCTGGCGGAGCAGCGAGGGACGACCGACCATCTCGTCGACCGTTCGGAAGCCGAGGTCGGCCATGATCTCTCGCAGTTCCTGGGCCATGAACGTCATGTAGTTGATGACGTGCTGGGGCTTGCCGGGGAACCGCTCCCTCAGCTTCTCGTTCTGGGTCGCCACTCCCACGGGACAGGTGTTCTCGTGGCACTGCCGGGCCATCACGCAGCCGCCCGTCACCAGCGAGGCCGTCCCGAAGATGTACTCCTCGGCGCCGAGAAGCGCGGCGACGGCGACGTCGCGACCGGTCATCAGGCCGCCGTCGGTCGACACCTTGATGCGGGACCGAAGGTTCGTCGCCCGGAGCATCTGGTTCGCCTCCGCGAGGCCGAGTTCCCACGGGAGGCCGGCGTTCTTGATAGAGGTCTTGGGCGAGGCGCCCGTCCCGCCGGAGTCGCCCGAGATGTGGACGACGTCGGCGTTCGCCTTGGCGACGCCGGCCGCGATGGTGCCGATGCCCGCCTCGGAGACGAGTTTGACGTTGATGTCGGCGTCGGAGTTGGCGACCTTGAGGTCGTGGATGAGCTGTTTGAGGTCCTCGATGGAGTAGATGTCGTGCAGCGGCGGCGGCGAGATGAGTCCCACGCCGGGGGTGGAAAAGCGGACGTGCGCGATCATCTCGTTGACCTTCTTGCCGGGGAGGTGCCCGCCCTCGCCGGGCTTCGAGCCCTGCGCCATCTTGATCTGCAGCTCCTCGGCGTTCGTGAGGTACTCGGAGGTGACGCCGAACCGACCCGAGGCGACCTGCTTGACGTTGCACTCCTTCTCGGTGCCGAACCGCTCCGGCGGTTCGCCGCCCTCGCCGGAGTTTGACTTGCCGCCGAGGCGGTTCATCGCGATGGAGTTGTTCTCGTGTGCCTCGGGCGAGAGCGACCCGAGCGACATCGCCGCCGTCGAGAAGCGCGTGACGATCTCCTCGATCGATTCGACCTCCTCGATGGGGACGGGGTCGCGGTCGGAGTCGAACTCCAAGAGTCCGCGGAGCGTCTGTAGCTCCTTCGACTGGTCGTTCACCAGTTCGGCGAAGTCAGCGTACCTCTCGTAGCTCCCGGAGCGGACGGCCTGCTGGAGCGTCCCCACGGTTTTGGGGTTCCAGCGGTGGTGTAGGCCGCTCGAACGGTTCTCGTACTCGCCCGAGCGTTCGAGGTCGGGGTCCGCGCCGAAGCCGACCGCGTGACGAGTCAGGAGGTCCTCTTCGATCTGGGGGAGGCCGATTCCTTCCGTACGGATTTCGGTCCCCTCGAAGTACTCGGCGACGAACCCCGAGTCGAGGCCGACCGCCTCGAAGATCTGTGCGCCCTGGTACGATTCGACGGTCGAGATACCCATCTTCGCCATCGTCTTCAGGAGGCCGTCCTCCAGCGCCTTCTTGTACGCCGCGATGGCCTCCGCCTCGTCGGCGCCGTCGGGGCCGGCGACGACGTCACAGATGGTCTGGTACGCGAGGTAAGGGTTGACCGCGTCGGCGCCGTAACCGACGAGCGTCGCGACGTGGTGGACCTCCCGCGGGTCGCCCGATTCGAGGACGAGACCGGCGTGGTTGCGGAGGCCGTTTCTGACCAGGGAGTGGTGGACGGCCCCGGTGACGAGCAGGCTGGGAGCCGCGACACGGTCTTCGCTGAGGGTTCGGTCCGACAGCACGACGACGGTCGCGCCGTCCTCGATGGCGGCCCTGGCGTCGGCGCGGATGCGCTCGACCGCCGATTCGAGGTCGGTGCCCTTCTCGTAGGTGATGTCGACGACGGTCGACGAGATGTCGCCGTCGAGCCTCTCGATACCCTCCAGCTGAGCGTCCGTGAGGATCGGCGAGTCGAGGACGAGTTGCTGGGCGTGTTCGGGGCTCTCGTCGAGGAGGTTCCGCTGGTAGCCGAGACGGGATTCGAGCGAGGTGACCAGTTCCTCTCGGATGTAGTCGAGCGGCGGGTTCGTCACCTGCGCGAACAGCTGTTTGAAGTAGGTGAACAGCGGTCGGTTGATGTCCGACAGCACCGAGAGCGGCGTGTCGTCGCCCATCGACCCGACGGGATCCTTCCCCGACTGGGCCATCGGCTCGATGAGGTGGTTCAGCTGGTCGTGGGTGTAGCCGAACGCCGCCTGCCGTGCGCGGAGGTGCTCGACCCGGTCGCGGGGGAGCATGTCGGCGTCGTCGACGAGGTCGGTGAGGTCGACCTGGTGTTCGCGGACCCACTCGCCGTACTTCTCGTCGGTGAGTCGGTCGAACACCTCCTCGTCGGGGATGACCCGACCCTCGGCGGGGTCGGCCATGAACAGCTGACCCGGCTTGAGCCGGCCGCGCTCTTTGATCTCGGCGGGGTCGGTGTCGAGCGCGCCGACTTCCGAGGCCATGATGAGCGTGTTGTCCGTGGTGACGTCGTAGCGACACGGCCGGAGACCGTTGCGGTCGAGGACGGCGGCGACGCGGTCGCCGTCCGTCGCTGCGACGAGCGCGGGGCCGTCCCACGGCTCGATGAGCGAGGCGTGGAAGTCGTACCAGTCCTTGCGTTCTTGGGCCATCTCCTCGTCGCCCTCGAACGCCTCGGGGATGAGCATCCGGAGGACGTGGGGGAGCTCTCGCCCGGTGTTGAGGAGCAGTTCGATGGCGTTGTCCACGGACGCCGTGTCGGACTGGCCCGGGTCGTTGATGACGGGTTTCAGCGTCTCCAGGTCCTCGCCGAATCCGGGGTCTGCGAGGTCGGTCTCCCGGGCGCGCATCCAGTTGATGTTGCCCTGGATGGTGTTGATCTCGCCGTTGTGGATGATCCCCCGGTACGGGTGTGCGAGGTGCCACGCGCCAAGCGTGTTCGTCGAGAAGCGCGCGTGGACGAGCGTGAGCGTCGTCTTCACGCGCTCGTCGGTGAGGTCGGGGTAGTAGTCGGCGACCTGGTCGCCCTTCAGGAGTCCCTTGTACACCAGGGTTTTGCGGTCGAGCGAGCAGACGTAGAAGCGCTCCGCGCCGGCGACGTTCGCCGACTCGACGGCCTTCTCGACGGCCCGGCGGCCGACGTACAGCGCCCGGTCGAACGCGTCGGTCGACTGGTCGCCGAGGGGGGCGACGAACACCTGTCGAACGTCCGGTTCGGATTCGAGGGCGGTCTTGCCCAGTCCGGCGTTGTCCGTCGGGACGTCGCGCCAGGTGAGCACCTCGACGCCGTGGTCGGCGAGCGTCGACTCCACGAGTTCTTCGAGCGCACGGCGGTCGTCGCCGTTCTGCGGCATGAAGAGCGACCCCACGGCGTACGTCTCGGGGAGGTCGATGTCGACGACTGCCGCAAAGAAGTCGTCGGGGCGCTGGATGAGGACGCCGGCGCCGTCGCCCGTGTCCTCCTCGGCACCGGTGGTGCCCCGGTGTTCGAGGTTCTCTAAGAGTTCGAGTCCATCCGCGACGACGTCGTGGGACGCCCCGCCGTCGAGGTCGATAACGGCCCCTACGCCGCAGTTCGAGCGCTCGTCCGTGGGGTCCGCGAGCCCCGCCGACGTGGCGTGGGTGTCTCTGTGTGGCTTGGTCATACCCCTCGATTGTACTTCGCACTTATCAGGCTACTCATCAAGGGATAAGGGTGTGTTAATCACATATAAGGTGATAATATCAATCCGTATCCGATTAGGACGGGAACGACGGATGCCGAACGGGACGAACGACCGTGTAGGACTCCGGTCCGCGTGCGGCGACGTGGGCAGTCTCCGGGAGCGCGAAGAGAAGGTCGGTCGAGGCGTCTTCGGGTCGCGGCGGTCGAGTGGTTCGACGAGGACTGGTCAGTACGACTTCGCGAAGTACGCCGTCTCGACGGCGTCCTCGCCACAGATCGCACAGTCCTCGCCCTCGTGAATGAGTTCGCCCGGTTCGTCCGCGGCGTGGAACGGCACCATGACGATCTCGGCGGCGATCTGGTCTTTGATCTCGGTCTCGCACGCCTCGTCGCCGCACCACGGGGCCTTCACGTAGCCGCCGTGTCGACCGAGCGTCCCGAGGATGTCGGCCCGGGAGTCGGCCTCGCGGACCGCCCCCTCCAGCGTCTCCTCGGCGGCGGCGTAGAGTTTGGCGTACACCTCGTCGAGGTGTTCTTCCACGGTGTCGACGACGCCCTCGCGAGCGACTTCGTGTTTCTCGCCGTCGGGTCGGTGTGCGAGGGTGAGCGCCTCGTCGTCGACCTCGTTCGGCCCGATTTCGATCCGGAGGGGGACGCCGTTCAACTCCCACTCGTTGAACTTGAACCCGGGGTTGCGCTCGTCGCGGTCGTCGAGTTCGACTCTGACGCCGGCCTCTTCTAACTCGTCGGCGACGCCCTCGGCGTAGTCGAGCACCCGCTCTTTCGTCTCCGACTGCCAGATGGGGACGATGACGACCTGCTCGGGGGCGATGGCCGGGGGAGGACGAGCCCCTGTTCGTCGGAGTGGGTCATGATGAGGGCGCCGAGCGCGCGCCACGAGAGCCCCCACGAGGTCGTGTGAGCGACCTGTTCGTCCTCGTTCTCGTCGGTGTAGGTGATGTCGAACGCCTCGGCGAACGAGGTGCCGAGATGGTGGCTCGTCGCGCCCTGGACCGATTTACCGTCGGGCATCAGCGCCTCGACGGTGGTGGTGGTGTGCGCCCCGGGGAACTTGTCGTGGTCGGGTTTCTGCCCCCGGAGGACGGGGATAGCGAGGACCTCCTCGTACGTCTCCTGGTACTGGTCCAGTCGGAGGATGGTCTCCTCCCACGCGTCGTCGTGGGTGTCGTGGGCGGTGTGGCCCTCCTGCCAGAGGAACTCCTTCGTCCGGAAGAACGGCTTCGTCTCCGTCGCCTCCCACCGCACCACGGAGGCCCACTGGTTCACGCGCAGGGGGAGGTCGCGGTGGCTCCGGACCCACCGACTCATGTAGGGGGCGATGATCGACTCGGAGGTCGGTCTGACGGCCAGTCGCTCGTCCAGTTCCTCGTGCCCCCCGTGGGTGACCCACGCCACCTCGGGGTCGAACCCCTCGACGATGTCCTTCTCGCGTTCGAGGTACGACTCGGGGATGAAAAGCGGGAAGTACGCGTTCTGGACGCCCGTCGCCTTGAACTTCGCGTCCAGCGCGCGCTGGAGGCGCTCCCAGAGCGCGTAGCCCCGCGGACGCGTGATGATGAAGCCGCTCATCCCCTCGGGGGCGTAGTTCGCCAGCCCGGCCTTCTGGACCACTTCGGCGTACCACTCGCCGGTTCGGTGTGATTTCGACTCGGTGATGCCGAGTTCCTGGTCGTCGCTCATTGCCGGTGCGTTGCGTCAGCGCCGTCTTAAAGACCCCGAAGCGGCCAATCCGACGCGAGCGAACCGGTGGGCCCGTCGGCGAACGCGGTCGACATCGACGGCGGTCGTGTGGGGAACGTCCATCCAAGGGATAGTTACTTGTTAACAATCGCCGTATTTCGGACGGGGATGTCAGCGTCGACCAACAGTCCCGAGCGGTACTCCCGCGCGGGACAGACGACGGGGAGACGACTCGAACTCTGGATACGGCCGGGCACTCGTGAGAACGGGGCCAGACGGCTCGTCGCACGGGCCAAGGCACTCGAATCCGACGGCTGCGTCGAGGCGGTCGAGGTCCGCGAGTGGGACGCACATCACGACCTCTCGTCGCGCCTGCACAGCCACCGCGAACGGGAGGCACGGGTGGCGCTCCAGGCGTTCAAGCGCTGGGCGTGGCAACACGGCTCCGAACTGGTGGGGTTCGGCGAGCGCCGCCGCGCCGGACGCGGCCGTATGGGAGCGGAGTACGTCACCCAGCGCGTCCCGTGGGCGCTCCTCGCGGAGTACCAAGACGGGGTGCTGGTGAACGTCACTCCCTGTGACCACGAGCGCCGAGCGCGGTGCGTCTCCGAGCGACTCGAACGGCTCGACGGCCCCGAGTCCGCTGACGAGTTCTCGTCGCGCTCGCGGCTCATCGGCTGACGCGTCGAGGGGCCCACCGGCCGACGCGTCGGAGGCGTCACTCGCGCGAGGGCGGCGACACCGCGAAGGGTCGTGGTCGCGCCACGACCACCCGGGAAGCCGCGTCTGAAAGCCCGCCGCGAGCGCCGCGTCGAGGTCGTCGACGCCGGCCGTTCCCTCCGTGTGAGTGAACACGTCCGCGACGTGGAACGTCGCCTGGGCGAGCAGCGCGAGCGGCTGACCGCCGGCGATGGTCGCCGCCAGTTCCCTCCCCAGCACCTCGTCGACGACGAACCCCGGATAGTCGCCCTCGACGTCGATGTCACGGAGGATGCCGATGTAGGCGGCGACGTTGACCGCGCGCTCCCCGTCGACGAAGACGGCGTCGACCTCCGCGCGGTACTGGTCTTCGGTGACGGGGTCGACGGTCACGCCGAAGACCTCTCCGAGTCGCTCGCGCGTGTCGTTGATCACGCTGACGACGCGTGAGGCCCGCGCCCGTGTCCACTCGTACTCGCGTTCGACCCGGTCGGGAGTGAGTCGCATGGGGAGACGAGGTGAGCGGGGCACTTCGGATTTGCGAAGGCTTTTATAACTCGGCGGTGATAGACCCGATTAAGCGGGTTTTCACTGCCTCTTCCCGCACCGCAGTCACGACACTGCACTACTGACCTAGTCGATAATGCACTCTCTCGGGTCTCCCCTCATCGGCACGCGCTGGACAGAGCGCTCGCCACGGGAGTCGAGAGTCCCGACCGCGGCCACGGAAGAGACAGCCGAGCCCGACCCCGATGCGTCCACAGGATGGGCGAATCGCTCTCAGCTATGAGTTCCGTAGACAAGCAACTCGATGAGTTACAAGCAGAGATCGAATCCGAGCTGCCGACGGACATCTCGGTCTCGGACGTGAAGTACGAGGGGCCGGAGCTGGTGGTCTACACCCGGCACCCGAAACAGTTCGCACAGAACGGCGACCTCATCCGGCGGCTCGCCTCCAAGCTCCGGAAACGGATCACGGTCCGCCCGGACCCCGACGTGCTCGCCTCGCCCAGAGAGGCCGAGGCGCAGGTGCTCGACGTCATCCCCGAGGAGGCGGGCGTCACCTCGCTGGATTTCCACGAGGACACGGGCGAGATCGTCATCGAGGCCGAGAAGCCCGGGATGGTCATCGGCCGGCACGGCTCCACGCTTCGAAAGATCACACAGGAGGTCGGGTGGACGCCCGAGGTGGTTCGAACCCCGCCGATCCAGAGCGCGACGGTGTCGAACGTCCGCAACTTCCTCAAACAGGAGCGCGAGGAGCGCCGCTCGATCCTCGAACGGGTCGGCCGACAGATCCACCGTCAGGAACTGTCGAACGACGAGTGGGTCCGCATCACGACGCTCGGCTGCTGCCGTGAAGTGGGTCGTGCCTCGTTCATTCTCTCGACGCCCGAGACGCGGGTGTTGATCGACTGCGGCGACAAGCCCGGTGCCGAGGGGGAAGTCCCCTACCTGCAGGTTCCCGAGGCGCTCGGTGCGGGCGCGAACACGCTCGACGCGGTGGTGTTGACGCACGCGCACCTCGACCACTCCGCCCTCATCCCCCTGCTGTTCAAGTACGGGTACGACGGGCCCATCTACTGCACCGAACCGACGCGCGACCTGATGGGGCTTCTCACGCTCGACTACCTCGACGTCGCCTCGAAGGAGGGCCGCACCCCGCCGTACGAGTCGGAGATGGTCCGGGAGGCCATCAAGCACTGCATTCCCCTGGAGTACGGCGACGTGACCGACATCGCGCCCGACGTGAAGCTCACGTTCCACAACGCGGGCCACATTCTCGGCTCTGCCGTCACCCACTTCCACATCGGCGACGGCCTCTACAACGTCGCGTTCTCCGGCGACATTCACTACAAGGACACCCGCCTGTTCAACGGCGCGGTCAACGACTTCCCGCGCGTCGAGACGCTCGTGCTCGAATCCACCTACGGAGGACGAAACGACTACCAGACCGACCAGGAGGACTCCGAGCGGAAACTGCTCGACATCATCCGGGAGACACACGACCAGGGCGGGAAGGTCGTCATCCCCGCCTTCGCCGTCGGGCGCTCTCAGGAGATCATGCTCGTCCTCGAAGAGGCGATGCGCAACGACAAGATTCCCTCCATGCCGGTCCACCTCGACGGGATGATCTGGGAGGCGACCGCCATCCACACCACCTACCCGAGTACCTCCGCGACGACCTCCGAGACCGAATCTTCCACGAGGACGCCAACCCCTTCCTCGCCGAGGAGTTCAACCACATCGACGGCGGGGAGGAAGAGCGTCAGGAGGTGAAAGACGGCGGCCCCGCCATCATCCTCTCCACCTCGGGGATGATCACGGGCGGCCCCATCATGTCGTGGCTCCGCCACCTCGGCCCGGACCCGGACTCGAACCTCGTCTTCGTCGGCTACCAGGCACAGGGAACCCTAGGGAGGAGAATCCAGAACGGCTGGGACGAAATCCCCGTCAACGACCGCAACGACATGGGGCGCTCGTCGACCCTCTCGCTGAAGATGGGCGTCGAGACCGTCGACGGCTTCTCCGGCCACGCGGATAGACAGGGGCTGGAGAACTTCGTGAAGACGATGAACCCCCGTCCCGAGAAGGTGCTGTGCGTCCACGGCGACGAGCGCTCGGTGCAGGACCTCTCCTCGGCGCTGTACCACAACTACAACATGCGGACGTTCGCGCCGAAGAACCTCGAGACGTTCCGGTTCAAGTAGTCGGGCCGTCGGCGCCACTCGGTCGACGCCTCGAAGACCGAAGCGGGGCGGCGTCGTATCGCTGCTGCCGCTGGGTCGGCTCAGCCTGTAATCGTGACCGGCCGCGTCGCCGAAAGCATGGTGTCCTGAGAGGTACTGCCCAGGAGCACCTTCTGCACGCCGGAGCGCTTGCGGCCGCCCATGACGATGCAGTCGACGTCGAGTTCTTCGGCGGTGTCGAGGAGTTTCGACACCACTTCACCACCGATCACCAGTCGGTCGATAGTGACCCCCTCGCCGTCGAGGTACGCGGCCGCCTCGACAGCGGCGTCGACTTCCGCGAACTCGTGTGGCGGCGCACCCGCGTAGTCCTGATGGGGAAAGACGTAGCAGACGGTCGCGTCGACGTGTTCCGCGGCGTTCGGCAAGTTCGCGACGTACCGCGCCTGGGCCAACGCCCGATCGACGTCGCGGTCGACCGGGACGAGGACCTCACGCCGGCCCGTGCCGAGTGTGACGGTCCCACCGGTGACCGTGACGGGTCGGTCCGCCGAGAGGACGACGTCCTGAACCGTACTCCCGAGCAGCACCTGTGTCACCCCCGTTCGCTTCCGCCCACCCATCACGATCTCGTCGGCGTCGATGTCGTTCGCGGTGTGGATGATCTTCTGCGGGATGCCGCCGTTGTCGACGACCCGTTCGACCGAAACGCCCGCCTCTTCGAGATGATCGGCCGCCGTGACCGTGCTCTTGAGCGTGGAGAACTCGACGTCTTCGGGTCGGTCGAAGGTGTTCGGGGGAACGACGTAGAGAACGGTCGCCTCGACCGCTGCACCGCTATCGGCGAGGCGGGTGACGTACGTCGCCTGGTGGAACGCTCGGTCCGTGTTGCGGTCGACCGGGAGCAGGACAGAGTACATAACGAATATAAGTTATGATTTGTTTGTAATATATCTGGGCGACGCTTCCGTGCGGATGAGAACGGCCGAGAGTGACGAGCGGGCACGAACGACCACGACGGCGTGGCTTCGCGACCGAGGACGGTCACCGTCCGCTCCTCGCTTCCCGGCCTGCCCGTCGGGCACCCGCCGTCGTCCAGCCCGTAGCTTCAAGCCACGCCTCACACACTCTTCGGTATGCGTCTCGCGCTCATCGCTCACGACGAGAAGAAGCCCGAACTCATCGACTTCGCACAGGAACACGAGGAACTCCTCGCCGCCTGTGACCTCGTCGCCACCGGCACCACCGGAAAACGGCTCCGCGAGGAGACGAACCTCGACATCGAGCGGAAGCAGTCGGGGCCGCTCGGCGGCGACCTTCAGATCGGCGCCGAAGTCGCCGAGGAGAAGTGCCACGGTATCGTCTTCTTCCGCGACCCCCTCACGGCTCAGCCGCACGAACCGGACGTCTCCGCCCTGCTCCGCATCTGTGACGTCCACGACGTCCCGCTCGCGACGAACCGCGCCAGCGCCGACGCCATCGTCGAGGTGATGACCGACGTCTGACCGGAAAGTAACTCTCAGGACACTGTCTCTACACGCGATACTTTTGGTTCTCGACGCCCCAACTCGGATATGGTCCTCCGCGGGTCGTTCAGCGAATCGGTCCGAGTCGCACTGGTCGTGGCGCTCTTAGTCGCCTACAGCACCGCCGGTTCCGCAGCGGCCGCGACTGCCGGAGCGGACGCCGCGCACGCTGACCGCTGTTTCCCGTCGGACGGGACGGAGTTCGTCGTCGGCACCGAGGGCCCACAGATACGGTTCGTCGTCCACCTGTCGCTCCTGTCGGCGGTCCTCCAGGGTGACGAACCGGTCAAAACGGGCACGGACACGAACCTCCCACCGGCCGCACTCGGCGCGCTCGGCTTCGAGGCCGTCGCGACGACCGAAACCGCAGAGGTCGTCTCGCTGCAGACCGGCGTGCTGTTCGAGGGGAGCGAGGACGCCACGGCGTTCCTCTCCGACCCCTTCGGTCCCTTCGCGTTCGCCTTCGACTACCGGCTCACCATCCCCGCGTTCGAGGGGACGGTGGCCGACGCCGACTATCGAGAGAGCGACGTCCCGGTCGACGGTCCGGTCGAGGAGGCGGCCTGTTCGCGCTGACCTCGCTACGCGGTCGAGGAGGCTCAGACCGGCCGAACGCGGACCCCGACGCCGTCCGGGTCGGTGAGAGCGAGCGTGTCCCCGTCGCGGTCGGCCTCGTGGGCCGCGTCGCGGCCGAGCGCGTCGTGAAGTGCGTCCACCTGCGCCGCGTCGGGAACGAGGAACTCGAACCACTCGACACCCCGATGGTCGCCCGCCGGAGTTCGTCGGCCGTTCCACGTGTTCGACCCGACGTGGTGGTGGTAGTCGCCCGCGGCGACGAACAGCGCGCCGGGGTACGACTCCGTCCGGACGTTCAAGCCCAGCGTGTCGACGTAGAAGGCTCTCGACTCCCCGAGCGACGAGACTTCGAGGTGGACGTGGCCGAGGTCCGTTTCGTCGGGGAGCCTGTCGGCGCTCGCGCCCGTCGCGGCGTCCCCGAGCGCGTCGAGGTCGAGCGGGAGCGTGTCCATCTTCACTCTCTCTCCCTCGAAGGTCCACTCCTCGCGCGGGCGGTCGCGGTACACCTCGACGCCGTTCCCCTCGGGGTCGCGGAGGTAGAGCGCCTCGCTCACGAGGTGGTCCGACGCGCCAGATAGAGAGTACGAGGAGCCGTCGACGCGGGAGAGGACATCGCCCAGCGCCGCCCGGGAGGGGACCCGGATAGCGAGGTGAAACAGCCCCGCGGCGTCGCTCGGGCGCGAGGGCGCGTCGGAGTCCTCGTTCAGGAGGACCAGCGGAGTCCCGCCCGCCGAGAGGACGGTCGTGTCGCCGGTGCGGTCGACGTCGAAGCCGAGCACGTCCGCATAAAACGGGAGGAGTCCGTCGACGTCGCCGACGCGGAGCGCGATGCGGCCGGGGTGCGCCGAGGCGGGCATCGAGTACGCGGAGTCGGTGGTCATACCGACCCTTGACGCGGCGGGAACAAAGGTCAGTCGGCGGCCTGGGCGGGGTCGACCACCTCGCCGTCGAGTTCGTCGATTCCGACTCGCTCGCAGAGGTCGTACAGCGGGCACGCCTCGGGCCCGTCGAGACACGCCGGTTTCCGGGCCGAGCAGTACTCCCGACCGAACTGGATCATCGCGGTGTGGCCGAAGCCGCACTTCTCGCCAGGAACGTCGCGCTCTAGGTGTTCTCTTACCTCCTCGTGGTCGGCGTCGGGCGGCGCGAGCCCCATCCGCCGGGCGATGCGGTGGACGTGGGTGTCGACGGGGAAGACGCCGCCGCGCCCTCCGGCAAAGAGGAGGACGCAGTCGGCCGTCTTCGGGCCGACGCCCTTCAGCGAGAGGAGGGTGTCGCGGACCACCCCCGGCTCTCCGTCGCGGACGAACCGGTCGAATTCGGTGGTCGAGCCGTACTCGTCGAGCGCCCACTCCGCCACCCGAACGATGACCTCCGACTTCTGGTTGTACAGTCCAGCGGAGGAGATGGTCTCGGCGAGTTCGTCTTGCGGGGCGTCCGCGAGGTTCTCCGCCAGTTCGTCGGCGGGACCGTACCGATTCATGAGGCTGTCGTGGGCGGGCTGGCTCGCCTTGTCGGAGGTGTTCTGGCTCAGAATCGTCCGGACGAGGCACTCGAAGCCGTCCTGTCCGCCGTAGGCCTTCTGCCAGTACATCGCCCCGAGTTCGTCGACGACGGCCTCCGCGCGCGTGGTCGGTCCCCCTTCGGCGTCGGCGTCGAACGCGGTGAACGCGCCGCCGCCCTGCTCGCCGCCGCTGATGTTCTCGGCGGGTTCGTCTCGCTTCTCGGTCATCGGGTGTGGGGTAGGACTCGGTGGTACAAAGTGTGACGGCCCAGTTGTGGTGACGAGCAGGTGGTGGATGGTCGACGAAGGGCGACGAGTACGGAGAACGTATCCAGTGATTGTAGTCTGTAGAGTCTCCTCTGACTCAGTCGGTGAGAGCGGGATAGTCGTGCGGGGCACGGGCGCGGTGAACCGCCTGGCGCTCGTGCGGTCCTCTCTGTTACGAATACACTCATGAATGTGCAGTTGGCGTATCCAATCACTCCGTAAATCCGCTCACGAACCAAGACCCACCGGGAGAACCCTTTTGCCCGGACCGCCCCAAGCCTCACTATGGCCTTCGAAGCACTCACACTGGTCCCCCTCCAACTGGGATTAGGGCTCGGCGTCGCCGCCATCGGCGTTCTCGTCCTGATCCTCGCCATCGCAACGGTGTGGTCGATGGTCGAAATCGTCGACGCGTACGAGAAAAAGGCGCTGACGGTGTTCGGCGAGTACCGCAAACTCCTCGAACCGGGCATCAACTTCATCCCGCCGTTCGTCTCGCGGACGTACGCGTTCGACATGCGGACGCAGACGCTCGACGTGCCCAGACAGGAAGCCATCACGCGCGACAACTCGCCCGTCACCGCCGACGCCGTCGTCTACATCAAGGTGATGGACGCGCGGAAGGCGTTCCTCGAAGTCGACGACTACAAGAAGGCCGTCTCGAACCTCGCCCAGACCACCCTTCGCGCCGTCCTCGGCGACATGGAACTGGACGACACGCTCAACAAGCGCCAGGAGATCAACGCGAGGATACGGAAAGAACTGGACGAACCCACCGACGAGTGGGGCGTCCGGGTCGAGTCGGTCGAGGTCCGCGAGGTGAACCCGAGCCCCGACGTCCAGCAGGCGATGGAGCAGCAGACCTCCGCCGAGCGCCGTCGCCGCGCGATGATCCTCGAAGCGCAGGGTGAACGCCGCTCCGCCGTCGAGACCGCCGAGGGTGAGAAGCAGTCGAACATCATCCGCGCCCAGGGGAAGAAGCAGTCGCAGATCCTCGAAGCACAGGGTGACGCCATCTCGACCGTCCTCCGCGCCAAATCGGCCGAATCGATGGGCGAGCGCGCCATCATCGACAAGGGGATGGAGACGTTGGAGAAGATCGGTCAGGGCGAGTCGACGACGTTCGTCCTCCCGCAGGAACTCAGTTCGCTCCTCGGCCGGTACGGCAAGCAGTTGACGAACAGCGACGTGCAGGAACAGGCGGGTCTCAACAGCCTCGACTTCGACGAGGAGACGAGACAGATGCTCGGCCTCGACGACATCGACGAGATCCTCGGCCAGATCGACGAGGCCGCCGAGATGGACGTCGAGCAGATGGAGAAGGAAGCCGAGGCCATCAAGGCCGGCAACGTCGACGCCGACATCAAGAGCGCCGACGAGGTGGTCGCCGAGGCCGACGAGCAGTCGGCGATGACCGAGGAGGAAGAAGCCATCACCGAGGTCGACACCGACGGCGGCGACGCGACGGCGGACGACAGCGAGGCGGAGATGGAGTTCGAGACGGACGTCGAAGACCGCTGAGCCCGGTCGTCGACACCGCGTCACTCCCTCCTGACTTCGACGTTCGAACGTTCGACACTGAACAGCGTGTGCTGGACGGGCACCGGCAACGAGAGCGATCGTCCGCCATCGTATAGATATAACAGACTGTCTTTGAAGACATACATTAATGTCAGTGGGGTGTCCAAAATCTCACCCGTGAGAGCCGAGCCCGAAGCCTTTTCATCGAGAACTCGCCTACCTCTATCCGAACCATGACCGACCAACCGAGCGTCGACGAGGAGAAGCGGGCGACGCTCCGCCGCTTCGCCGCGCTCGGAACGGCGACGCCGTTGGTCGGCCTCGGGAGCCGGAACGACGCGGACGCCGGGACGAGCGAGACGCGTACGGCCATCCGCGGTTACCTCGCGACGACGCCCGGCGCGCACTTCTCGAAGGTCCGCGACGACCTCAAACTCGGCACGGGCGAGACCCAGCACCACCTCCGTCTGCTGGTCGACGCCGGTGCCGTCGAGACACGGAAGGACGGCGACTACCGGCGCTACTTCGCCGCCGGGCAGTTCTCCGACTTCGAGCAGGTCGCGCTGGGCTACCTCCGGCGGGAGACCGCCCGTGGCGTGTTGCTCGCGCTCCTCCGCGACCCGACCGCGACGGGCAGCGACATCGCCTCGGCGCTCGGCGTCTCCCGGGCGACGGTCAGCACGACGGCGAAGGAACTCGACGCCGCGGGCGTGCTCTCGCGCGCCGACGGCTACGCGGTCCGGAACCCCGAGACGGTGCTCACGCTCTTGGTCCGGTTCGCGGACTCGTTCGACGAGGACGCCGTCGCGTTCGCCGGCGAGGCCGCCGACTTCATCCGGTTCGAGCCGCGAGACTGACACGTCAGCCGATCCGACCCGCGAGGCCGACGACGGACTGTTTACGACCGACCGTTTGCGACGCGACCGGGTGACTGCCGCTCGTCGGCGCGTCGTCGAACGGAAAAGAGCACGTGTACGTGCGCGGTCGCTCACCGCGGTCGAGGGCGAGCGAGCGTTACCGCGTGACCTTCCACGTCGTCCCCGAGGAGTACCCCCACTTCTCGACGGTGACGTCGAAGTCGCCGTCGAGGATGGCCCGCATGTTCGCGCCGACTTCCTTCGCCGAGAGGCCGAGGTCCTTCGCGATGAGTCGGGACTTGAAGTAGGTCTGGTCGGCGGCGTTGGTCCGGAGGTACTGGAGGATGCGCTGCTGTTTCGTCGAAAGGTCGGTCGCGGCCTGGGTCGTGCTCATACTCACTCCATGGGGTCCGTTCCTCATAGGGGGTTTGGTACACGCGGTTAACAGGCCGCTGTCGTGCGTTTTGCTCCGACGAGCGACGGAAGAATACCGCCTGCCGGGAGGGTGTGGGTACAGTCGCCTAACGCTCACGGCGCGTCGAGCGTCACGCTGACGAGAGAGTCACCGGGGGTGGAGACTACCCGTCGAGGCAACGTATCGAGTCAGAAAGTTCTTGACTGCGCGGGGGTGATTGAGCGCAAATGGGGTCCGCGGCGTCGGTCGAGGTGAGCGTCGTCCTCCCGGCGTACAACGAGGAGGGCAGCATCGAAGGAACCGTCGAGAAGACGCTCCAGACGCTCGATAGCTTTCTCGACGGCGGGTACGAGGTTATCGTCGCCGAGGACGGCTGTGACGACCGAACGCCCGAAATTGCGAGTCGACTCGCCAGGGAAGACCCCCGAGTCCGACACGTCCACAGCGACGAGCGGTTGGGACGCGGCGGCGCGCTCGAACGCGCGTTCTCGGCCGCCGACGGCGAGGTGCTCGTCTACTTCGACACCGACCTCGCGACGGACCTGAGCCACCTCGAAGAACTCGTCGAACGGGTCCGCTCCGGCGAGTACGACGTCGCCACCGGGTCGCGGTGGCTCCCCGGACGCGTCGCGGACAGGCCCGCGAAACGGGGTGTCCCTTCGCAGGGGTACAACGCGCTCGTCCGCCTCTTCCTCCGTTCGGGCCTCAGGGACCACCAGTGTGGCTTCAAGGCCTTCTCGAGGGAGGCGTTCGAACACCTCTCGACGCAGGTCGAGGACAGTCACTGGTTCTGGGACACGGAGATGCTCGTCCGCGCCCAGCGCGAGGGGTTCCGCGTCGCGGAGTTCCCCGTCGAGTGGACGCCGAAGGGCGACACGAAGGTCGACCTCGTCCGCGACGTGTTCGGGATGGGTTCGCAGATCCTCCGCACGTGGTGGCAACTGTCGGTCCAACCGCGCGTCACCCGGCGCGTGACGCTCACCGCCGGCGGCTTCCTGACGCTCCTCGCGCTCGTCTTGATGACGCAGTACATCGACTTCGGGGCGGTCGTGACCGAGATGCAGCAGGCCGACCCGGCGCTCGTCGTCGCCGGCGCGCTCGTGTACGTCCTCTCGTGGCCGATTCGAGGGCTCCGGTACCGCGACATCCTCGCCGAACAGGGGTATCGGGCCAGCGTCGGCTTCCTGACCGGAGCGGTGTTCATCTCACAGACGGGGAACCTCGTCTTCCCCGCTCGGGCGGGAGACGCCGTCCGGGCGTACGTCGTCAAGATGCGTCGGGGCATCCCGTACCCGTCGGGCTTCGCCTCCCTCGCAGTCGAGCGGGTGTTCGACCTCCTGACCATCACGCTCCTCGCGGGGGTCGTCCTCATCGGCTACACGGTGACGGGCCAGACCGCAGAGTTGGCCCGGACCGTGACGGGCGCGGAAGGGGCTGGACGCGTCGCCGTCGGCGTCGCCACGGTCGTCGGCCTCGGTGCCATCGTCGCCGTCGCCGCCATCGTCGCCTCGGCGCGGTCGGGGACGAACTTCGTCCGCCGAGCCGTCCATCGGATCTCGACCGACTCGTACGCCGAGTACGTCGCCGACGTGGTCGAGCAGTTCGTGGGCGACATCCAGCGCGTCGCCGGCACGCGCGCGGGGTTCGGCCGAATCGGCCTCTCCAGCGTCTGCATCTGGACGCTCGACGTCGTCACCGCCGTGTTGGTTCTCAGGGCGTTCGACCCCGGGATGGGGCTCGTGACGCTCGTCTCCGTCGGTTTCTTCGCCGTCAGCGTCGGCAACCTCGCCAAAGTCCTCCCGCTTTCGCCGGGCGGGGTCGGCCTCTACGAGGGCGCGTTCACCCTCCTCGTGGTCGGTCTCACCGGCGTCGGCTACCCGCTCGCGCTCGGTGCCGCCGTGTTGGACCACGCGGTCAAGAACCTCGTCACCGTCATCGGCGGCGTCGCGTCGATGCTCGCGCTCAACGTCTCGTTGACGACCGCCGTCGACCAGGGACCGGGCGATAACGACGTCGAGGTCGACGTGGTGCAAGACGACTGAAACGTTATATACCGAGGGAGGGTGGTGGACGTGAGTAACACATATGTTCGACGTAACAGAGACATCGATCGACGAGGTGCACGCGGCGTACGAAGCGGGCGACCTCACCTGTCGAGAACTCGTCGAGGCGTACCTCGACCGAATCGAGGCGTACGACGAGAACGGCCCCGAACTCAACGCTATCGTCACCGTGAACCCCAAGGCGACGGTGCGGGCGGACGAACTCGACGCGGCATTGGACGCGGACGGGTTCGTCGGCCCGCTCCACGGCATCCCCATCGTGGTCAAGGACCAAGTCGAAACCGCCGACGTCCGGACGACGTTCGGGTCGGAGGCGTTCGCCGAGTACCAGCCGGCGACGAACGCCACGCTCGTCACGCGTCTCGAAGACGCCGGGGCGATTATCCTCGCGAAGACGAACCTCCCGGACTGGGCGACCTCGTGGTTCGGTTACTCGTCGGTTATCGGGCGGACCAAGAACCCCTACGACCTCGCTCGCGACCCCGGCGGGTCGTCGAGCGGGACGGGTGCGGCGGTTGCCGCGAACCTCGGGACCGTCGGTATTGGCGAGGACACTGGGGGTCGATTCGGCTGCCCTCCGCGTACAACAACCTCTTTGGCATCCGCGTCACGCCCGGCCTGTTGAGCCGAAGCGGGATGTCCCCGCTCGTCGCCTCACAGGACACGCCGGGCCCGATGGCGCGGTCGGCCAGGGAGTTGGCGCAGGTCCTCGACGTGACCGTCGGATACGACGCCAGCGACGAGTACACGGCGGTGACCGAACTCACAGACGACGCGGGGCACTACGTCGACTCGCTCGACCCCGGCGCGCTGTCGGGCGCGCGCATTGGCGTCCTCCGCGACGCCTTCGGCGACGAGGACGACCCCGACAGTGGGCCGGTCACGAGCAAGGTCGGCGACGCGCTCGAGACGATGGCCGACGCCGGAGCCGTCCTCGTAGACCCCGTCGAGATTCCGGACCTCGACAGCCACATCGAGAAGACGCTGCTCTACATCCTCCAGTCGAAACGCGACCTGAACGCGTTCTTCGCGGCCCGTGACGACTCGCCGGTCGACTCCGTGACCGAGTTGTACGAGTCGGGACAGTACCACCCGATTCTCGACCTGCTCATCGGTATCGCCGAAGAGGGTCCGGAGAACCCGACCGACGACCCCGGATACTGGGAGAGCGTCGCCGCTCAGACGCAGTTCCAGCGCACCGTGTTGAACGTCTACGCCGCCCACAACCTCGACGTCCTCCTCTGCCCCGACGCGCAGGTCATCCCACCGACGGCCGAGGCGATCGAAGCGGGCGAACTCGATACCCTGACCTTCCCGACGAACACCGTGCTCGCCTCACAGGCGGGGCTGTGTGCGATATCCGTTCCCACCGGACTGACCGACGACGGTCTCCCGGTCGGCGTCGAACTCATCGGCAAGCCGTATCAGGAGACGACCCTCCTGTCGCTCGCACACGCGTTCGAACAGGTCGCCGAGCCGCGCGCTCCGCCGGAGACCGCACCGCCACTCGACGACTGAACACGAACTAGTACTGGTCGCTCAGGAACGGCCCGGCCGCCGCGGCCACCGCGGCTTCGAGCGCGTCGGTCCGTGTCAGTCGTCCGTTGGTGAACGCTCCGGCGGCACCCTGTTTCTTCGCCACGTCGTCGGCCCCGAGCACGTCGTCCATCACGGGACCCAGTTCCTCGCCCGCGCGGAGTCGGGCGGCGACGTGGTCGGGGAGCGGAAGGGTCGGCCCGCCGCCACACGAGAGTCGCTCCCCGTCGGTGACCGCCGCCCACATGACGAGCGCGAGGCCGTCGCCGACGACTTCGACGTCGGGGGCGAGCGGGTCGGTGTCGGCACCGAACGTCTCTCCCCCGTCCTCGACAGTCGCCGCGCCCCCCTCGACCGCTGCCACGCCCCCCTCGATGCCCACGGCGAGGTCGTAGCGGCCGTCGTCTTCGACCGCCAACGCCCGTCGCGCCCGCGTAACCGCGCCACGGCGCGTCTCCTCGTGTCCGAACGGCTGTTCGCTCACGCCGGAGTCGACGACGCACACCTCGACCGTCGCCGCGTCGAACACCCGCGCAGTCGCGTCGCGTTTCACCGGATTCCCGCTGCCGACCGCGATTCGCATACCCGAGGCTGGGACCGCGAGGCGTAAAACCGGTCCGTTCGCTCTCCGGCGTCGTCGAGGTGACCCGACTCGTCGCTCGCATAGAATATATAAAGGTACGGTAACACGTGTCGTGATCGGCCGAATCGAGGCGACTCCCGGACACTTCCGTCCGAAATACGACAAGTTTATATAATACCACTCCGTCGTCAACGCAACAGACTGCTCCGGCCTTTTCGCGGACGCCACGGACGCCGGGAGCACCTGCCGTCGTATCCATGAGCGAGAAAACATACGGACGAACACGACTGCGAGACGCACCGCGCGAACGGGACGAACGAACGAACGAAACCGAAACCACCGGAGACGAACTGACCTGCCCCGAGTGTTCGGGCAACGTCGTCACCGACGACGAGCACGGCGAGACCGTCTGCTCGGAGTGTGGGCTCGTCATCACCGCCGACTCGGTGGACCGCGGCCCCGAGTGGCGCGCGTTCGACTCCCGCGAGAAGGACCAGAAGTCCCGCGTCGGTGCGCCGACGACGAACACGATGCACGACAAGGGGCTGTCGACGAACATCGACTGGCGCGACAGGGACGCGTACGGCAACTCGCTCGGTGCGCGCCAGCGCCAGAAGATGCAGCGCCTCCGCAAGTGGAACGAGCGCTTCCGCACCCGCGACTCGAAGGAGCGAAACCTCAAGCAGGCGCTCGGCGAAATCGACCGCATGGCCTCGGCGCTGGGCCTCCCGGACAACGTTCGGGAGACCGCGTCGGTCATCTACCGCCGCGCTCTGGGTGAAGACCTCCTTCCCGGGCGCTCCATCGAAGGCGTCTCCACCGCGTGCACGTACGCCGCCGCGCGAATGGCCGGCGTCCCCCGGTCGCTGGACGAGATTGCAGAGGTCTCCCGCGTCGAGAAGAGCGAAGTCGCCCGCACCTACCGCTACGTCTCCCGGGAACTCTCCCTCGAAGTGAAGCCCGCCGACCCCGAGCAGTACGTTCCGCGGTTCGCGAGCGAACTCGACCTCTCGGACGAGTCGAAGATGCGCGCCCGTCAGCTTCTGCAGAACGCGAAGGAACAGGGCGTCCACTCGGGGAAGTCCCCCGTAGGGCTGGCCGCGGCCGCGGTGTACGCCGCCTCCCTCCTCACCAACGAGAAGACGACGCAGGCCGCCGTCAGCGAGGTGGCCGACATCTCCGAGGTGACGATTCGGAACCGCTACCACGAACTGCTCGAAGCCGAAGAGCAGGTCGGCCTGGCCTGAGTCGCCGGGAACCGAGGTTCGGGTACCCTTCGTCGGCAAGGTCGTGAGTGGCGACTGTCGAGAGCGTGTGGAGGCTGTCGTCGGGGTGCGAGAGGATTTGGAAGATGCGGAGCGGTCGCTCTCGTTCTCGGTTTTTCGAGTCGACGTCATGCGATTTCACCGACACGCCCACCGCGTCACACCCGACCGCACGGTACTGGACCCCAAGACCTACTAGTCCGGCCACCCTCCATCGGTCGATGCGGACCGAGCACGTCCTCCGTGTCGGGGACAGTCGGGCGTCCGAGATGGCCGACGAGAGCGTCGACCTCGTCGTCACCTCGCCGCCGTATCCGATGATCGAGATGTGGGACGAGCAGTTCGCCGCGCTCTCGCCCCGGGTAGAGGAAGCGCTCGACGAGGGGAGGGGGGACGACGCCTTCGACGGGATGCACGCGCTCTTGGATGCGGTGTGGGACGAGGTCGAACGCGTCCTGCGCCCGAGCGGCATCGCCTGTGTGAACGTCGGCGACGCCACCCGTTCGCTCGGAGACGAGTTCCAGTGTTTCCCCAACCACGCACGGATCACGCGGGCGTTCCGCGAGCGGGGCTTTACATCGCTCCCGGCGGTGCTGTGGCGGAAGCCGACCAACCGGCTGACGAAGTTCATGGGCTCGGGGATGCTCCCGACGAACGCGTACGTCACGCTCGAACACGAGCACGTGCTCGTCTTCCGGAAGGGGCCGCGCAGACGGTTCCCGCCGCACGACGACGCCCGGTACGAGAGCGCCTTCTTCTGGGAGGAGCGCAACCGCTGGTTCTCCGACCTCTGGAAACTCCCCGGGGCGTCCCAGGGGCGAGACGGCGACGGACGCGACCGGGCCGGGTCGTTCCCGCTCGCTCTCCCCCTTCGACTCGTTCGGATGTACTCGACGTACGGCGACCGCGTGTACGACCCGTTCGTCGGCACGGGGACGACGACGCTGGCGGCGATGCTCGCCGGCCGCGACTCCCGTGGGACGGAACTCGAAGCCGACCTGTTAGAGGAGTTCGACGCGCGGCTCGACGACCTGCCCGAGCGGTCGAATCAGCGGCTCGACGCACGCCTCGACCGCCACCGCGCGTTCGTCCGCGAGCGGGAGGAGCCACTGGAGTACGACGCCGTCCACTACGACTTTCCGGTCGTGACGAAGCAGGAACGACACGTCCGCTTCTACGACGTGACCGGCGTCGAGACCACGGACGGAGCGTCCGAAAGGCGATACGTCGTGTCGTACGAGCCGCGGTGAGCGGGCGTGGAACGCAAACGCGAGAAAATGACGAGCAATGTAAACGCGGAGAGCCGACGGTCGAGGAGGCTCAACTGGAGCGCGTAACGAGGGCCGACCGGAGCGGAAACCGACAGCGGACGACGGGCTGACGCGCGGCGGACGGCCGGCCGACACCGTATCCGGACACTTAAGCGGGCGGGGCGTCCTCTTGGAGCAAGAACGAAATGTCGAACCCACGCCGCCGCGCGTTCGTCGCGGCTCTCGTCGCAGTTCTCGGCGCGACAATCGGTATCGCCGGGGCCGGTCACGCGTACCTCCGCGAGTGGCGACGCGCGATCGCGTGGTTCACGTTCGTCCTCGGCGCCGAACTCGTGTTGCTCTCGGTGTTCACGGACCCCGCGACCGTCGTCGGTTCGGAGTCGTCGACGCCCATGACCGTCTCGGCGCTCACGTCGGCCGCCTCGGCGCTCCCCTCGACCGTCACGGGACCGCTTCTCGTCTTGCTCGTGTTGAGCACCGTCGACGCGTACCGCCTCGCGCTCGCGAAGGGCAGCGTGGGCGAGAACACGGGGCCGTCGTGTCCGTACTGCGGACAGGAGGTCGACCCCGAACTCGACTTCTGTCAGTGGTGTACCGGCCGGTTCGAGACGGCGCCCGCGGAGGGAGAGACGGCCGAACCGCGACCGGCGACCCACGACCGCGGGTCGCGTCAGTAGCCCGAATTTACTTCTCGATGATGGACTCCTCGACCGCCTCGCCGAAGTGCCGCGCGGTGTCCTCGTAGTACACCAGCACCTCGTCGCCGGCTTCGAGGTCGGTCACCGCCTTCCGCCCCTCGCGGGTGTGGACCTTGATCGTCTCGGCGTTCTGCAAGAGCGTCTCGATTCGGTCCTCCCCCTCCCCGGTCTCGACCCGCGCCTGCACGCGGAACATCGGCCGCTTCTCGATCTTGCAGCGCCCGACGATGGCCTCGCGCGTGTTGCCCTCGCTGTCGACGACCTGCACCTCGTCGCCGCTCTGCAGTTCGGCGAGGTAGCGTGTCCCGCCATCGGGGGCGCGCACGTACGCGTGGACCGCGCCGGCGTTCACCCGGAAGGGGCGGGAGGCGACGTAGGGCGACTCGGCCGTCTCGGCGTGGACGAAGAACAGTCCTCGGCTCATGGACCCGACGAGCATCCCCTCGTCGTGCTCCATGAGGGAGCCAGTGTCGACGCAGACGCGGTCGGCCATCCCCGTCCGCTCGACGGCCGTCACCTCCGCCCACTGGAGGTCGAGGTGTTCGCGCTCGGCGGCGTCGCGCACTTCGCACGTCCGGCGGATCTCGTCGGGGTCGTCCGAGTCCAGGAGGACCGAGTCGGCACCCTGTTCGAGCGTCTCGAACGCCGTCTTGGCCTCTTCGGCGCTCGTCACGCCCGCGATGAGTTCGGTCTCGTCGCCGATGCGGGCGATGAGGTTCTCCAGCGGGATGATGGTCCAGTCCTCGCCGACGACGACGGTGTGGTCGGCCTCGTGGGCGGCCTCCTCGGCGAAGCGCTCGTACTCCTTCGAGAGGATGCGGACGTACGCGCCCTGTACGCGGTCGTCGCTGCGGCGGAGCGCCGTGAGGTCCGCCGACCCAGAGAAGTCGTTCGGGAGGTCGATGGTGCCGTCGCCCTCTGACTCCTTGCCGACGAAGTACGCGTCCGCTTCCGAGGACACGCTGTCGTCGCTCTCGGCGTCCATCACGTGGACGTCCGCGTCGGTCCGGAACGCGGCCACCCTCACGTCACCGAGGTCGCGGACGCGGTCGACGTCGCCCTCGTCGACGAGCACCCAGTCGACGCCGGCCTCCAGGCCGGCGGTGATGCGTCGTTTCCTCGTCTCCCAGTCGCCGACGCTGTCGTCGGCCTTGAGCCAGACGCTCCGTGTCATGGGAGTAGCCACTCGATGAGCGGGCTTGAACGTGGCGAATCCGACATCCAGCGGCGCGATGCGGCGGCGAGAGGGGAGAAATTACTCCGTCGCGTCCGTCGTGAACCGTTCGGCTTCCGCCGTTGGGTGCTCAGCATCCGCCGTGGGACGCTTGGCTTCCGCCGTGGGATGCTCGGCGTCCGCCGTGAGGTGCTCGGCTTCCGCCGTGGGATGCTCGGCCTTCGCCGTGAGGTGCTCGACCAGTGGTCGAGTGATGCGCGTGACGCGGTACTCGCGTTCGCCGTTCTCGTACACCGACGGCGGCGGTGCGGTGTCCCGATAGCGGTACACCTCCGTGTGGAGCAGGTCGTCCTCGAACCGCGTGGTCGTCGCCGGGAGGAAGTCCACGAGGTCCACGGCGGCGTACTCGTCCCAGTCCGTGTTCCGAACCCGGGGCGAGAGCGGTAGCGAGGGGGCTCTGAGCGTCACGTCAGAACACCTGAAGCCCGCCGTCGACCCACAGCGTGTCGCCCGTGACGTAGCCGGCATCGTCGCTCGCGAGGAAGAGGTACGCCCCCGCGACGTCCGCTGGCTCTCCGGCCCGGCCCAGCGGGACGTGCTTGATGACCTCGCCGGCGCGGACCTCCCGCGGGGCGCTCTCGGACCACCCCTCACTGATCTCGGTGGCGATGTGGCCGGGCGCGACGGCGTTGACGCGGATGCCGTACTCGGCGAGTTCGAGCGCGGCCCCCGCGTGATCATCTTCACGCCGCCCTTCGTCGAGTCGTACTGGACGTGGTCGAACTGTGCGAGTTCCGCGCTGATGGAGGCCGTGTTGACGATACAGCCCTCGACGCCGCGGTCGATCATGTCCTTCGCCGCCACCTGCGTCCCGTAGAAGACGCCCTTCGCGTTGACCTCGTGGAGGCGGTCGAAGTCCGCGGGGTCGAGGTCGAGGATGTTGCCCGACCGGAAGATGCCCGCGTTGTTCACCATCACGTCGACGCCGCCGAACTCGCCCGCGGCCTCGACGACAGTCTCGATGTCCCCGACCTCGGAGACGTCGGTCTCGACGTACCGACCCACGCCACCGGCCTCGTCGACGAGGTCGTGCGTCGGTCGCTCGGCGTCCGTGTCCTTCGGGTCGGGCCTGACGTCGGCGTTTATCACCGCGGCGCCGGCTTCGCCGAACCGTCGGGCGACGGCGCGGCCGATGCCCGAAGAGGCGCCGGTGACGATGACGGTGGTGTCGGCGTAGTCGTAGGAGACGTGGGACATGTGCGGTCGGGCGTACGGGAGACGCCGAGAAAAGTGGCAGTGTCGACACCAGCGGTCGGGTCGCACACCGACGCGACGAGCGCCGTACAGCGAGCGGCCTGAGTCCTCCAACGGGCGGACGACCGCCTCCAGTCGATGCGCCTGCCGTCTACTCGACGACGAAGTGCGAAAAGCCCGAAGTCGACGTCGTGGTGGACCGCTCCATCGACGCCGTCACGCGGGGCTGGTCGCGTTCGAGCCGCTGCATCCGCGTTTCGAAGCAGCGGGGACACTCGACGAGGCCCCCACGCCGAGCGGCCGACCGTGTCATCGGCTCCGTCGCGAGGGGAATCCGGGGGCAACGCGTCGTGGTGTGGAACACGTGCTCGGTGTCGGCGACGACGGGGACGTGGACCGTGGGATTGCGCGGCGTCGGCATGTGTCGTGGCTGGTGGCAGTGTGGCGAGGTGAAGTTACGGTCCCTCGTAGACCGACCGGAACTGCTCGTACAGGTGCTCGTCGAACGAGGCGCGGGTCGGAAACCCCACCCCGCGCTCGACGTCGTCGATTCGGGCGTCGTATCCGGCGACGAACATCGCCCAGGCGAGCGACTCGGTGTGCGTTCGGCCGACGGTTCGGGGTGGGTTGGTCACGCTCGAACTCCGAGGGTTCTGGTGGCCGGGAGCGACAGTCATGGGTTGTGGGTTCGTCAGACGACACTCGGACGGGATAGATAACCCCTTCTCCCCAGAATCAACCGTGATACAGCGTGTCATGCGTGCGTCAGACGCAGGGCAGACAGCCCGCGAGGCGGCCGCGTCAGCGGTCACTTCGCCGCAGGGTGTACGCGCGTCCGAGCAGGTCGAACAAAGTCGAGTCGAGTCGAGTTAGGCCTCGGCGCCGGCCTCTTCGGAGAGACCGGCGACGTCGAGCGCCTCGTCCGCGGAAGCGTCGTCGTGGATGATGGCCGAGACGGCGCGCGTGATGGCCTCGGGGTCGTCGTGCTGGAAGATGGAGCGTCCCATCGAGACGCCGGCGGCGCCGCCGTCCATCGCCCCGCGGACGTTCTGGACGGTCTGTCGGTCGGTCCCCTTCGCGCCGCCGGCGATGACCACCGGGAGTCGAGTGGACTCGACGACGTGACGGAAGGAGTCCGCGTCGCCGCTGTAGGCCGTCTTGACGACCTGCGCGCCGAGTTCCTCCGCGAGGCGGACGGCGTGGCCGAGATACTCGGCGTCGTGTTCGGGGTCCTCGCCTTCGAGGTTGGCGCCGCGGGCGTACGACATCGCGAGGACGGGGACGCCGTACTCGCCCGCGACGTCGGTGATGCGCGCGAGTTCGGATATCTGGTCCGGTTCGTAGTTCGAGCCGACGTTGATGTGGTAGGAGACGGCGTCCGCGCCGGCGCGGATCGCCTCTTTTACCGTGCCCGTGTGCCGTTTGTCGTTCGAGTCCGGACCGACGCTGGTCGAGGCGTTGAGGTGGACGATGTAGCCCGCCCCGTTCTTGTGCGGGTGAACCCGCGGGGCGATGCCCTTCTGCGTCAGAACGGCGTCGGCGCCGCCGCGCGTGATGCCGTCGATGGTCGATTCGATGTCTTTCAGCCCCTTGATGGCACCCAGCGTGATGCCGTGGTCCATCGGGACGATGAGGTAGTTCCCCCCTGTCGAGATGCGGTCGAGTCGTGCGGTGATTCCGGCGTCCATGGTTGTAGTGTGAGAATCTGTAGCAATCGGTGGTTATGTGCGTTCCGTTTGCGGTGTCGATTGCGCGGTTTCGGCGCCCCTGAGCGCGCCCTCTTTCAGTTCGCGAGCCTTCTTTTCGAGGCGACGGGCCGTCTCCTCGGTCGGCGTGTCGTTCTCGTACCCGTCCGCCACGATGTCGACGAGCGCCGAACCGACGATGACGCCGTCGGCACCGGCGCGAACGACCCGTTCGGCGTGCTCGCCGGTCTTGATTCCGAACCCGACCGCCTTGGGGACGTCCCACTCGTCGAGTCGCGCGAGCGACTCGTCGGTCTGGTTGGAGACGTCGTCGCGCGCGCCGGTCACGCCGAGGCGCGCCTGGACGTAGACGTAGCCCGACACCTGCTCCATGATGTGGCGCAGTCTGTCGCCTCTGGTGGTGGGCGCGACGATGAAGACGAGGTCGAGGCCGAACTCGTCGCACGCGGCGCGCAGGTCGTCGGCCTCCTCCGCCGGGAGGTCGGGCACGACGAACCCCTCGATGCCGACTTCGGCGGCCCGTTCGACGAACGCGCGCGGTCCGGGGTCGCCCGTCCCGCTCGCGGCTTCACCGCTCGCCGTTTCCGAGGCGCGTCGTGCCTCGCTCCGCCCGTACTGGTAGATGAGGTTGTAGTAGGTCATACACACCAGCGGGACGTCGACGTCCAGTTCGTCGACGAACTCGAAGAAACGCGTGGGCGTCATCCCGTTGTCCAGCGACCGGACGATGGCCTGCTGGATGGTCGGTCCTTCGGCGATGGGTTCGGAGAACGGTAAGCCGAGTTCGATGATGTCCGCGCCGCCGCGCGCGAGTGCCTCGACGTACTCGATGGAGGACTCGTAGTCGGGGTCGCCCGCCGCGAGGTACGGGATGAACGCGGGGCCGTCGGCGAACGCCTCGGCGATGCCCGACATCACAGCCCCCCACGAACATGTCCATGTCGGGCGCGTTCTCGATGTCGCGCTCTGCCGTCTCCTCGATGACCGTCTCCAGGTCCTTGTCGCCCCTCCCCGAGACGTTCACCACGGTGAGGTCGCCGACCCGGTCGGGGTTCTCCTCTAGGAAGCCGAACGCGTGGGCCGTCTCCAGCGCCGGGATGATGCCCTCGGTCTGGGAGAGTCGGTGAAAGCCTTCGAGCGCGGCGTCGTCGTCTACGGTGACAGGAGTGACGCGGCCGGTGTCGACGAGGTGGGCGAGTTCCGGGCCCACACCCGCGTAGTCGAGCCCCGACGAGACCGAGTGTGACTCCATGATCTGTCCGCTGGAGTCCTGTAGGAGCTTCGTCCGGGCGCCGTGGAGGACGCCCTCGTTCCCCGTCGACAGCGACGCCGAGTTCGGCGCGACGCCCGCGTCCTCGTCGACTGCGAGCGAGGAGCCGCCGGCCTCGACGGCGAACAGTTGGACCTCGGAGTCGTCGATGAAGTTCGCGAACGTGCCCATCGTGTTCGACCCGCCGCCGGCACACGCGAGCACGGAGTCGGGCAGCCGACCCGCCTGCTCTCGGACCTGCCGACGGGCCTCCTCGCTGATGACCGCCTGGAAGTCCCGGACCATCGACGGGAACGGGTGCGGACCGACCACGGAGCCGATGACGTAGTGGGTCGTCTCGACCGTCGTGGCCCAGTCGCGCATCGTCTCGGAGATGGCCTCCTTCAGGGTCCCTCTCCCGACAGTGACGGGGTTGACCTCGGCGCCGTTGATTCGCATCCGGAAGACGTTGGGGCGCTGGCGGTTGATGTCGCGCCTGCCCATGTATATCTCGCAGGGCATGTCGAGGTGTGCGGCGGCCATCGCGGTCGCCGTGCCGTGCTGGCCCGCGCCGGTCTCGGCGATGATGCGCTCTTTGCCCATGTACTTCGCGAGGAGCACCTGTCCGAGGGCGTTGTTGAGTTTGTGTGCGCCCCCGTGGAGCAGGTCCTCGCGCTTGAGATACACCTCCGTCCCGTAGCGCTCGGAGAGGCGGTCCGCACGCTGGAGCGGCGTCGGACGGCCACCGAAGTCCCGCAGTCGGGACCGGAACTCGTCCATGAAGCCCTCTTCGTTCTCGAGGACGTACCGCTGGTACGCGTCGGTGAGTTCTTCGATGGCCGGCATCAACGCCTCCGGCACGTACTGTCCGCCGTAGTCGCCGAACTTTCCGCTCGTGTCCGTGCTCATTGTGTCGTCTCGGTGTTCGTCTCGTCCGTTCGCGTCCGTTCGCTGCGGACGAACCGCTCCGTGTTCGCTCTCACGTCGCCGTCCATGATGGCACTGCCGATGAGGAGCGCGTCGGCACCGGCCCGCCGCATCCGCCGGGCCTCGTCCGGCGTCGTCACGCCGCTCTCTGCGAGGAGCGTCACGTCGTCGGGGGCGTCGGGGGCGACCCGCTCGAACGTCGACAGGTCGACCTCCAGTCGTGCGAGGTCGCGGTTGTTCACGCCGATGATCTCCGCACCCGCGTCGAGCGCGTCTCGGAGTTCCGCGCGGGAGTGGACCTCGACGAGCGGCTGGAATCCTCTCGCTCGCGCCGCGTCGACCATCGTCGAGAGGTCCTCGCCGAGGAAACGGGCGATGAGTAAGACGAGGTCGGCCTCGACGAGGTCTAGCTGTGCCTCGTGCAGGACGAAGTCCTTTCGGAGCACGGGGACGTCGACGGCCTCGCGGACTCGCCGGAGCGCGTCGGGTGACCCCCCGAAGTGTTCCGGTTCGGTCAGCACCGACAGCGCCGTCGCGCCGCCCGAGACCATCTCCCGGGCCAGGTCGACCGGGTCGCTCTCGACGCGCCCGTCGGTGGTCGGACTCGTCGGCTTCACCTCCGCGACGACCGGGACCCGTCCCTCGGCCTCCGCAGCCGCGACCGCCTCGGGGAACGACCGCGCGTCGACGGAGAGACGGGTGTCGCCCCCCGAGCGCCCCCGCGCGGCCGCGAGAATCGAACGCACCGCGGGGGCCATCTCTTCCTCAGTATCGTTCATCAGTGTACACTGATGGACTGATTTGTTCATAAGACTTGCGGGATACGGCGGGCGTCGGAGGGACGGGGCGGTGGAAGACGGGGTTGAAGACGCTCCGGTGACGACTGTGGGGTATGGCTCCGGATGCAGCGACGGATGCGGGTATTTTCGCCCGGTCGTTCGAGGATTGCGTGGTCGAAATCGGTGTCGCAAGCGGCCGCGTCGTCGGCGTCTCCTTCCCCAGCGAGGTCCCCGACGACGCCGCGAGCGACCACGCGCTCCTCGACCGCGTCGAGGCGTACCTCCGAGGAACGGAGGACCACTTCGACGACGTACAGGTGGCGCTCACGGTGCCGACGGCACAGCGGCCGGTACTCGAAGCAGTGCGGAACGTCCCCTACGGAGAGACCATCTCCGTCGGGCGACTCGCCCGTCTCGCCGGCCTCGACCCCGAGAACGACGGAGACGTCGAAGCGGTCGAGACGGCGCTCCGTGAGAACCCGGCCCCGCTGTTCGTGCCCGACCACCGAGTCGAGGCGCCGGGGGCGACCCCCGAGCGGGTCGCTCGGCTGTTTCGCGCCGTCGAATCGTAGGTGTGGAGACGCCAGTGTGAGGAAGGAGTATCGTCGAGGAGACGAGACTTCTTGTACGAGGCCGGGGCCACCGAGTCGTGTGCGGTGAGCCCCGCTCCGGGACGGTCAGCGACGTGACGACACCCCGTCTCGGAGGAGCGCGTGTCGTCCGTCAGCCCCCTCCTCACCCCCTCAGTCCGACGCGGTGGCCGTTCGTTCCTCGTCGGCGTTCCACGTCCGGGCGAAGTCGACGAAGTTCGCGAGGAGTTTCAGCCCCGTCTCCCCCGACTTCTCCGGGTGGAACTGCGTGCCGACGACGTTGCCGCGCTCGTTCGCGGCAATGGCGGCGAACCGTCGGCCGTGCTCCGCCGCGGCGACGGTGTGGTCGTTCACCGCCGTCGCGTACGAGTGGACGAAGTACGCGTAGTCGTCCCCGATGTCCTCGACGAGCGGATGGGCTCGCTCGACGGCGAGGGTGTTCCATCCCATGTGCGGGACCGTGACCTCGTCTGCCGGGAGGCGTTCGACCCGACCGGGGATCAGATCGAGTCCGGCGACCGTCTCCCCATCGGGTGCACCCTCGGTGCTCTCGGTGAACAGCAACTGGAGTCCGACGCAGATACCGAGGACGGGCGTGTCCTCGGCGGCGTCGACGAGCACGTCGTGGAAGGGCCGTGAGTTCCGCATGCACTCTTCGAACGCGCCCACCCCGGGGAGCACGAGCGCCTCCGCGTCGGCAATCGTGGCGGGGTCGGAGCTCTCCTCGACCGTGGCCCCGGCGCGTTCGAGCCCGCGACGGAGGCTCCGGAGGTTCCCGACGCCGTAATCGATGACGGTGACGTTCACGACGGAACGACGCACAGCGATCAAAAGAGCGTGTCGCTCGGTGCAACCGATGGGACCAGTGCGACCGATGCGACTGACAGACCGTTCCGCGAGCTATCCGACGCCGACGCCCTCGTGGACGAGGAATTCCAGCGCGTTCACCAGGTAGTGGGCGACGACGACGACGGCGAGGCTCCCGGTGAGCACGAACGCGGCCGCGAGGACGAACCCCAAGACGCCGGTGACGACGATACCGGCCGGTCCCTGCGCGCCGTGGCCGAGCGCGAACGCGACCGACGAGCCGAGCGCGAGGAGCCACGGCGAGACGCCGAAGCCGGCGGAGAACACGCCGACGAGCACGCCACGAAAGAGGAGTTCCTCGAACCCCGCGATGATGGGGAGAACGAGGAACAGGAGGACGGCCCATCCACCGAGCGAGTCGGGAGCGAGCGCCTCGCGGAGCCCCTCGTCGGCACCGATGCCGAGCCGTTCGCCGACCGAGGCCCCGGCTTCGTTGGCCACGTAGAGCGCCACGCCCAGCGCGACCCCGACACCGAGCATCGACGCCGAGACGAGCGACGAGGAAACGCCGAACGCGGCGAGCGGGATCTGAGTGAACCAGGCACCGGCGAGGAGCAAGAGCCCGAACGTGCCCTGTGAGACAGCGACGTTCGCCAACAGCGCAATCGTCGAGAGCTGAGGCGTCGCGTGCGGTCGGTCGGTCGGCTCGCCGTGACGGGTCGGCGAGTCGAGGACGCGGTCCGCGAGCCGAACGTGGACGTCGGCGACGGCCGGATCGACCGATCCGGGTCGAGGTCGCGACCAGTCGCTCCGCGGGAGCGCGTCACCACTCACGGCCGCTTTCGACGCGTGCGCGAGAAGGAGGAGCAAGACGAGGACGACGCCCGCAAAGCCGGCGAACGTCGCCCAGTCGGGCATTTACTGCGGGCTGGGGCTCGAAGGACCGCGGACGCCCTTCTTCGGAAGCGCCGAGCCGGTGATGGTCTTGAGCCGGTCGACGAGCGAGTCCTTTTCGGGTTCGCCTTCGAGGGCGACGTCGAGAACCTCGCTGATGTGCGAGACCGGGATGATCTCGACCATCTCCTTGTACTCGTCCTCGATCATCACGTCCTGCTCGTTCGCGGCGGGGATGATGACCCGCTTGCAGCCGGCTTTCGCGGCGGCCTCGATCTTGTGCGTGACGCCGCCGACGGGGAGGACGTCACCGCGGACCGAGAGCGACCCGGTCATCGCGAGCGCCTGGTCGACGGGGATGTCTTCGAGCGCCGAGATGACCGCCGTGGCGACCGTGATAGAGGCGGAGTCGCCGTCGACGCCCTGCTGTCCGGTCTGGACGAACTGGACGTGGACGTCCATCTCGGAGAGGTCCTGATCGGAGAACTTCTTGATGATGGCGGAGACGTTCTGGACGCTCTCTTCGGCCATCTCCTTCAGTTGGCCCGTGGCGATGACCTGACCGGGACCCTGCGAGGGGGTCACCTCGGCCATGACGGGCAGCATGATACCGGAGTCCTGCCCCATGACGGCGAGGCCGTTGACGCGGCCGGTGACGAAGCCCTCGTTGACCGAGAGTTCGTAGTCCTTGCGCCGCTGGATGTACTCGTCGGCGATCTGCTGCTCGATGGAGCGGGCGCGACCCTTCGCCTGGAGGACGTGGTCGCGCGTCGTGTTCTCCGCGTCCTCGGAGCGAGCGATGTCGCCCGCCACCCGCACGAGTCCACCGAGGTTCCGGAATTCGAGGGTGAGGTGGCCCTTCCGACCCGCACGGCGGCGGGCTTCGAGGATGACCTCCTCGACGGCGTCGGAGGTGAAGTGCGGAAGACGGCCGTCCTTCGCGACCTCCTGAGCGACGAACCGCGCGTACTTCCGACGCATCTCCGGGGAGTCCTCGATGGTGTCGTCCATGTACACCTCGTACCCGTAGCCCTTGATACGCGAGCGGAGCGCGGGGTGCATGTTCTCCATCGCGTCGAGGTTCCCGGCGGCGACCATGACGAAGTCGGTGGGGACGGGTTCGGTCTGGACCATCGCGCCCGAGGAGCGCTCGGATTGGCCCGTGATGCCGAACTCGCCCTCCTGAATGGCCGTCATGAGGTGCTGCTGGGAGCGGATGTCCAGCGTGTTGATCTCGTCGATGAACAGCACGCCCTTGTTGGCCTTGTGGATGGCGCCGGGTTCGACGCGGTCGTGGCTCGGCGTCTCCATCCCGCCGGACTGGAACGGGTCGTGACGGACGTCGCCGAGCAGCGCACCGGCGTGCGCACCCGTCGAGTCCTCGAACGGTGCCGTCGTCTGGTCGGCGTTGTTGACGATGAGGTTCGGAATCATCGCGTCCCCGCTCCGCGAACCGTAGCGGAACGCGAGATAGATGATACCCGCCGCGAGGATGCCCAGCAGGATCTGCCCGGCGATGATCAGCGAGTAGCCGAGGACGATGGCGATGATGATCCACATCAGGAAGGAGCGCATCTGGTTCCGCTTGCGCGCCTCCTCCTTGTGTGCCTCGACGATCTGCTCACCCTTGCCGGAGGGGACAGTCCGGACCTTGGGCTTGTTCCCGTCGTCGGGGTTGTGGTAGACGAGGACGTCCTGCAGTTCCTCCTTCGGGAGGAGTTCGGACATCGCCTTCGCCAGCATCGACTTGCCGGTCCCCGGCGAACCGATCATCATCACGTGGCGGCGCTGCTTCGCGGCCTTCAGGATGACGTCCCGTGCGTGTTCCTGTCCGATGACCTGATCGACGAGCCGATCCGGTACCTCGATCTCCTGCGTCGAGCCGATCCGGAGGCCACCGAGGAGGTCGTCCTCGGAGGGGTTCTCCTCGATGGTCGCTTCACCGTCGACCTCGACGTCGACGGCGCTCCCGAGGTCGTCGAGGTCGTTGACGGTCTCTCTCTCTGTCTCGTCGGATCCGTTCCCGTGCTCGCGCCGCGGCACGTCGCCAGCGCCGCGGTCTGTCTGCTCCTCCCGCTCGTGGGACTCGCGCGACTCCCCGTCCGAGGGGGCGAGTCGGGGTGGTCTTCACTCCCTCGTTCCGGGGGAGTTTCGTCAGATTCCATGTCGTTGCTCATAGAAGCGTTGCTATCCTGAGACAGGGGTGCGCGACTGATATACTTTCTCCCCGTCGGCGTTCCGAACGCATCACCCAAACCCACTCGTCGGCGGTGCTACGACGTGAATTCGGCGTCTGAGCAGACTCGTGTACTTTATAAAAGGCGGCGGAGAACCACTCTGCCATGCGGGGGTTCTACATCGGACGGTTTCAGCCGTATCACAACGGCCACCACAGGATGGTCGAGGAGATCGCAGCGGAGGTCGACGAACTCGTACTCGGCATCGGGTCCGCGGGCGACTCGCACTCGCCGCGCAACCCCTTCACCGCCGGCGAACGGGTCATGATGGTCACCAAGTCCGTCGCCGAGTTCGACGTCGTCAGCTACGCGGTCCCCATCGAGGACCTCGACCGCAACTCCGTGTGGGTGAGCCACGTCCAGTCGATGTCGCCGACGTTCGACGTGGCGTACTCGAACAACCCGCTCGTCATCCAACTCTTCCGTGAGGCGGGCGTCGAGGTGCGTCAGTCGCCGATGTTCAACCGCGACGTCCTCGAAGGGGCCGAACTCAGGGAGCGAATGCTGTCGGACGGGGACTGGCGGTCGCTCGTTCCCGCCCCTGTCGTCGACATCGTCGAGGAGATCGACGGTATCGAGCGCATCCAGCGCGTCTCCGAGACCGACTCGAACGGCGACGCGACGAGCGACCCCGAGTGAGAGCGGAGATGATCACGCTGAGTTCGGACTTCGGTTCGCCGTACCCCGCCGCGATGCGCGGCGTCCTCCTCTCGCACGACCCCCAGGTTCGGCTGGTCGACGTCGCCCACGACCTCCCCCGTCAGGACGTCCGCGCGGCCGCGTTCTGGACTCGCTTCGTCCTCCCGGAGTTTCCGCCTTCGACGCACCTCCTCGTCGTCGACCCCGGCGTCGGCACCGACCGTGCCGCGCTCGCCGTCCGCGCGGGCGACCACGCGCTCGTCGCCCCCGACAACGGGGTCGCTCTCCCCGCGGCGCGGGCGCTCGCTGGCGAGCAGGCCGTCGAGGTCTTCGCGTACGCGTACGACGAGCCAGCCTCGAACACGTTCCACGGCCGTGACGTCTTCGCCCCCCTCGCCGCGGCCGTCCACGAGGTCGGCGCCGACCGGATCGAGGAACTCGACCGCGTCTCGCCCGCCGAGGAGTACGTCGACCACCGTCTCCCCGAAGCCGACGTCGCGGACGACGGTCTGACCGCTCGTGGCGAGGTGCTCGTCGTCGACGACTTCGGGAACGCCATCACGAACGTCCCGGGCGCGTTCCTCGCTGGACTCGACGACGGCGACCGGGTACGGGTGAACGGCGAGGAGGTCCCCGTCGGTGAGTCGTTCGCGTCGGTCGCGGAGGGCGAGCGACTCGTCACCGTCGGCAGCCACGCGTTCGTCGAGTGTGACGTGAACCGGGGACGGGGCGACGAGGCGTTCGGGCTCTCGGCGGGCGACGAAGTCGTCGTCGAGCGCGAGGAGTGAGGAGACGCGACGGACGGCGGACTCGGAAACCGGAACGCGAGCGGCCCCGTACCGACGGGGGAGAATCGTCGAAGGCGATGAATAGTTCAACCGTTCGACGTGCCCGACACAACGAATGAGCAGCTAAGCCGTCTGCCGACGAACGTTTCCTGCCTTCTGGACGTCCCGAAGGCGGGGAGACACATGTCAGACGAAGACAAGTCGTACGACGAACTACCGGCGGAGGTCACGATTTCGGTTACGAGAGAGGAACTGAACAGCGTCGCGAAGAAGGTCGGGCTCGACGACGGGCGAGCGTTGTACGCGATGCTCGTCGCGCCGTCGGCAGCGGGGGACGTCGGCGACTACGAGAACTGCGTCATCCACTGCAGCAACCTCTTCGAGGGGGATGCGCTCGTCGCGTGCATCGAAGGCTGTGCCAAGGTGACGAGTTCGTTCACGGCGCCGACCGTCGGGCCCGCGACGAGAAGCTGAGCGAGCGAGCCAAGAGCAGAAAAGCCGGTGAGCGGCACCACACCCTGCTATTTTCGCGCCACTGTGTTCGACAGCGGAACGGAAGAGCGACCGGATATCGGCCAGAGAGAAGGCGAGAGCGAGCCGATTACTCGGCGGCGATGACGTCGTCGATGCGGAGGATCATCGTCGCGGCCTCGGTCGCCGACTCGACGGCCTCGCGCTTCACCGCGGCGGGGTCGAGGACGCCGTGCTCGACGGGGTCGCCGATCTCACCGAAGCGGCCGGTGGCGACGACGCCCGCGCGACCCTCGCTCTCGTACCGCGAGCGCAGATCGACCAGTGCGTCGATGGGGTCCATGCCGACGTTCTCCGCGAGCGTGCGCGGGAGCGCCTCGACCGCGTCCGCGAACGCCTCGACCGCGAGCTGTTTTCTTCCTTCGATGCCCGCCGCCTCCGACCGGAGGTGGTCGGCGATGGCGACCTCGGTGCAGCCCGCGCCCGGGACGACACCGCCCTTGTCGATGGCGGCGATGGTGACGTCGATGGCGTCGTTGATGGCGCGCTCCAGTTCGTCGACGACGTGCTCGGTGCCGCCGCGCAGGAGGAGCGTCACCGACTTCGAGGCCGCGCCGCCCTCGACGAACGTGAGTTCGTCCTCGCCGTACTTCTCGATGGAGACCGACTCGGCGTGGCCGAAGTCGTCGGTGTCGATGTCAGTGACAGAGCCGAGGCGCTTCGCGCCCGTCGCGTGGGCGATGCGGCGCGCGTCCGACTTCTTGACGCTCTTGAACGCGAGGATACCCTCCTTCGCGAGGTAGTTCGCGACGCGGTCCGAGATGGACTTCGTGCAGAACACGACGTCGACGCCCGCCTCCTTCAGCGAGGTGGCGTACGACCGCAGTTCGCTTTCCTCGGCGTCGAGCGCCGCGGTGAGCTGTTCGACCGAGGAGATGTTGTACTCGGTGTCGGCCTCGGCCTTGCGGACGTCGAGCTTCACGTCGACGACTGCCACGGTCGCGTCCTCGACGGAGCGGGGCATCTCGTCGTTGACTGGCTCCTTGTCGATGATGACGCCCTCGACGAGTTCGGTCGCCGACGAGGAGGCGCCCGTCCGGGTGTGGACGTTGATGTCGTCGCGGTCGAACCGCTCGGCGTCGTCGTAAACCATCCGGACGGCGCGGACGACGTGCTGGGCGAGGACGTCGGCGGTGACGTCGCCGGTGCCCTTACCTGTCATGGAGGACTCGGCCACCTTCACGAGGAGGTCGTCGTCGAGGTCGACGTCCAGCACCTGCGCGTCGATGGCGTCCTGGGCGAGGCGGGCGGCCTCGGTGTACCCTTCGACGATGACCGTCGGGTGGATGTCGTCGTCGAGGAGGTTCTCGGCTTTCGCGAGGAGCTCCCCTGTGAGGACGGCCGCGGTGGTGGTGCCGTCACCGACCTCGTCCTCTTGGGTCTCGGCGACCTCGACGATCATCTGCGCGGCGGGGTGCTCGATGTCCATCTTGTTGAGGATGGTCGCCCCGTCGTTGGTGATGACGACCTCTCCCGAGGAGTCGACGAGCATCTTGTCCATCCCTCGGGGGCCGAGGGTGGTGCGTACGGCGCTGGCGACCGCCCGGCCGGCACGGATGTTCGAGTCCTGTGCGGACTGGCCGCGGGTTCGCTGGCTGCCCTCTGCGAGAATGAACAACGGCTGGCCCTGCTGCATGCGGGATGACATAGTAATCACCAGTAGATGGTTTGCAGTTCTATATAAGCGTTTCTTCGATTTGCCTGCCAAAACCGCATGACTGCGTAGCAAGGGACGTGTGTGCACGAGTCGCACCTGGGAGACGAGACACGGGGACTGGCTCGTGCGACGGGCCGTCCTCACCCCGCTGGCTTATAGTCCGCCCCGGCGACAGTGACAGCTAGAGGATGCTGGAACTGGAACACGGCTTTCGCGTGGTCGACGTCCGCGCGCGGCTCGACCCGAACGGCGACGAGAGCGCCCGGTTCGGGCGCGAGATGGGTCCCGAGCGTCTCGAACGCGAGTTCCACCAGGCGGGCGTCGTCAGGGCACTCGTCGCGCCGGGGCCCCGTCCGAGAGGGGAGGGTTACCTCAGGGTGAACAACGCGGTGGCGCGGCTGAGCGTCGACCGGCCGTTCGTCCCGCTGGCGCGACTCACGGGGCCGCGCGACCCCAGCGACCGCCCCGCCGCCCGCCTTCGGAACCTCACCGCCTCGCGCGCGGACCACCACACCACGCCGGACGACGTCGAGCAGTACGGCTACGGCGACCGGTTCCACGGGTTCACGCTCGACCCGGCACACGACGGCCTCCCCGACGAGGAGACGCTCGACCGTCTCGACAGCGTGGGCCTCCCCGTCGTGGTCCGCGCCGGGGACGGCTTCACTCTCGCGGCGGTGGAGGCGACGCTCCTCCGGTACTCGTTCCCGGTGGTGCTGGAGCGGTTCGGCGGCTACCCGCTCGACCGCGAGCGGATGCACGCGGCCGTCGACCTGCTCGACCAGTACGACGGCCTCTACGTCGAGACGAGCTTCGTCCGCTACCGGGACGTGCTCGAACGGGGGCTCCTCGAACACCCCGACCGGGTGCTGTTCGGGTCGGGCGCGCCGGCGACACACCCGAACGTCAGCGTGATGGAACTGCTCACGCTCGACGTGAGCGAGGACCTGATGCGCCGCGCGTTCGAGAAGAACGCCGTGCGGGTGTTTCCGGGGCTCGCGTCGTCGGCGTGACGGGGGGAGCGGCTACTGGGAGGAGGACTGCCGCCAGTCGTACTGTGCGACGGCGCGGTCGGCGCGGGTCGAGACGCCGCGGGGATTGCGCGTCGGCGTCCGGTCGCGGGCGCGGGCGACGAGGCCGTCGCGGAAACCCATCGTGATACCGACGGTGACCGACCGGCTGGTGCCGAACCACGACGTCGGCACCGACTCCCCCCGCAACACGTCCTTCGCGGTCGACAGCGCGTCCGACCCGGCGTGGCGGAGCGTCCGCCGAGCGACCTCCGGCCTGAGGCCGTAGTTCTTCACGAGGCGGTACGCGAGCGCACGATACTTCCACTCCCAGTCGCGGGTCTCGACGCCGCCGTCGGTCTCGTGTTCGAGCGACACCTGCATCTCCGGTTCCCACGCGACGCCGTAGCCGAGGCCCGCGAGGCGGTGGGCGGCGTCGCGCGCACCGCCGGTCTGGAGGTACTCGTCGAACCCGTCGAGGTCGTCGAGGGCGTTCCTTCGAAAGGCGACGTTGCCGCCGTCGAAGTACGTGACGTCGCGCTTGCAGATGCGGCGTCGTTCGGGGGCGTCGGCGGTCTGGCCGCCGTAGACGCGGCGGCGGGTCGGCCCGGTGACGACGGGGTCTTCGACCAACCGGTCGCAGAGGGCGTCGGCCCACCCCGGTTCGACGGCGAAGTCGTACCCGAGGAAGGCGACGGCGTCGCCGCTCGCGGCCTGGATACCGGCGTTCCGGGCGACGTTCAGCGTCCGCGCGGAGAGTTCGACGAGAACGTCGACGTCGTCACGGTCGCGCACCATCCCGGTCGTCCCGTCCGCCGAGGGGCCGTTGACCACGACCACCTCGGCGTCGGGAGCGTGGGCGGCCAGCGAGTCGAGGCTGGTGGCCAGCCGATCACGCCCGTTGAGCGTCGGAACGACTACCGAGAGGTCCATGTCCGTCCGTCGGCGAGCGAACACTTAAATCCGGCCGCTCCGCCGCTATTCCGCCTCGCTGGCCCGTTCGACCGCCTCACCGTCCAGTTCCGGAACCTCGGCGTTCCAGTACGAGACGGAAGCGAGTCGCTCGCCGACGCTCGTGTCGCCGACGGCCGTGTCGACGGAGCGGATGTCGGAGGCGATGGCGCCGGGGATCTTCCGGTACACGCCGTAGGGGACGACGAAGTCGTGTGACTCGGTGGCGAGCGAGAGCCCGGCGCCCTCGACGAGCCGTTCGACGTCCTCGCGGGAGTACAGGTGCGAGCCCATCGGGAGGAGCCAGTTGTAGACGACCCGC
Organism: Salinigranum rubrum; assembly: GCF_002906575.1. Taxonomy (NCBI): domain Archaea; kingdom Methanobacteriati; phylum Methanobacteriota; class Halobacteria; order Halobacteriales; family Haloferacaceae; genus Salinigranum; species Salinigranum rubrum. The sequence goes on along the minus strand of NZ_CP026309.1, from coordinate 974,227 downwards.
GTGGAGAAGTCGTTGAACGTGTCGAAGAAGACCTGTCCCTTCGAGACGCGGGCCATCTCCGCGAGGAACTTCGCGGGGGTGTCCGCGAGGTGGAAGAAGCGCATCGCGAACACGGCGTCGAAGTAGTTGTCCGGAAACGGCAGTCGGGCGGCGTCCCCGAGCAGGAACGAGATGTGGTCGGCGACACCCGCTTCGTGGGCCTTTTGACGGCCCTGCGTGAGCATCGCCCGGGAGATGTCGAGCCCGACGACGTCCGCGCCGCGTTCGGCGAGCGTGACCGAAAACCGGCCGGTGCCGCACGCGATTTCGAGGACGCGCTTCCCGTCGACCGGTGAGAGCGCATCGAGCACCGCACCCTTCTCCCGGCGGTCGATGAGCCGACCCCCGCGTGAGAAGCGTTTCGAGTCGTACTCTTCGGCGACGTCGTCCGCCTTGTACCACTCTTTTCCTTTCACTCGTACCGGTTCTGTGAGCGCCTCCACTATGAACGTACTGGAACGTGAACGACGAACAGCCAGCGCACGAGCGCACTGGAACGGCGTGCCGCACCGAGCGCGTCGGTCAGCGTCGACCGCGCGGATGTCAGCGGACGCGCAGACGCGTTCGGACGCGTGGTTTCGTACTCCCCTGTGTGCGACGGCTCCCGGCCGCCGGCCGACCGGGCGCCGGCGTCGTGTAATTATTATGTGTATAAGGTGTACGGATTGTTTTGTCACACATGTAGCTAACCTTTACCACACGGCGTCGCTCTACGGTCGGTATGAGCACCAGTACCGCAGAGGGAGAGGCCGAGAAGCTCTTGTCCGAAACCGAATTCCGCGAGCGGCTCCGCGAACTCCCGCCGAGCGCGAAGCTCGTCGCCAAGGTCCTGCAGATGGACGCACCGCTCTCACAGGGGCAACTCGCCGAGGAGTCGCTCCTGCCCGACCGGACCGTCCGGTACGCGCTCAACCGTCTGGAGGAGTCCGACCTCGTCTCCTCGCGGTACAGCTTCAAGGACGCCCGGAAGCAGGTGTACTACCTCAACACCTGAGAGGGCCTGTTGTCGGTCGGTCCCGGTCGTCGTCGCCCCGGGGGCGGCGGCCGGGACACGGCGACGGGAGACCGTACGAAACCTCGACACCCGAACCGTCCACAGACACGACTGACCACGTACCACCTTTTCCGTGCAGCACACCGCCGTTCCAGTCGACCGATCCGTCCCCACCGGGACGACGAACAGCTACCTCGTCGGCAGCGACCGCGCCCTCCTCGTCGACCCGCCGGCGCGACACGCCGACCTCGACGCGCTCCTCACGGGGCACACCGTCGAACACCTGGCGGTCACGCACACCCACCCGGACCACGTCGGCGGCGTCGCCCACTACGCGGCCGAGACGGGCGCGACGGTGTGGGCGCGTCGCGGACGCGAACGCGCGTTCGAGGCCGCCGCCGGCCTCACGCCCGACCGGGTGATGGCCGAGGGAACCGTCATCGACACCGACGACGGGTCGGTGACAGTGCTCGACACGCCCGGGCACGCGCGCGACCACGTCGCGTTCGAGGTCCGCGAGGACGGGAACGAGATACTCTGTGGCGACCTCGCCGTCGCCGAAGGGAGCGTCGTCGTCGGCGCGCCCGAGGGCGACATGCGCGCGTATCTGACGAGTCTTCGTCGCCTCCGGGCACGCGCTCCCGCCCGACTCCACCCGGGACACGGCCCGCACATCGACGACCCGCGCGCGACGCTCGACCGCCTCATCGACCACCGACTCGCCCGCGAGGCGCGCGTCCGAGCGGCGGTCGACGCCGGCGCGCGAACCCTCGGCGAGGTGGTCGATGCGGCCTACGACAAGGACGTCTCGGGGGTTCGCTCACTCGCTATCGCCACCGTCCGCGCCCACGTCGAGAAGCTCGCGGTCGAAGGGAAGGTGCGGTGGGACCCGGAGAGCGAGCGCGTCGAGCCGAGCGACGGGGTTTAGTCCGGGCCGCCACGAGAGAGGGGTGTGTCATCGTCCTCTCCGCCCCCGTCGCTGGAGACCGAACTCGCCCGCGCCCGCGACCTCGACGTCGCCGCGCTCGCCGACGCCATCGAGTCCATCGGCTTCGAGTGCACCCGCTGTGGCGCCTGTTGCAAGGGGTACGAGACGTGCGGGAGCGACGGCGTTGACGAGGACGGACGAGCCGAAGGCGGGCGGGACGGAAGCGAGCGGGGCGAGGACGAACCGAGCGGACGGGAGCCACACACGGCGACGGTGTTCCCCGACGAGGTTCGGCGGCTGATGGCGGCGGGCGAGGAGGGCGAAGCGTACGACTGGCGCGACGTCGCCCGGCCGATGCCGTACGGGCTCGGCGAGGAGGGAGGGGGAGAGACGTTCGAGTGGGCGCTGCAGACGAGCGACTGTGGCGACTGTACCTTCTACCGCGAGGAGGGGGGCGAAGGGGCGTGTGCGGTCCACGAGGACCGGCCGCTCGTCTGTCGGACGTACCCGTTCAGCGTCGCGCTCGGCGGGACGAGCCAACCGATGGGGGAAGCGGTCGACACCGAGGGGATGGTCCGGGCCCACGAGTGTGAGGGTCTCGGACGCGACATCTCGCGGGAGGACGCCGAGGAACTGGCGACGGCGTTGAAGACGCGGGCCGTCCGCGAACTGGAGGAGGCCATCGGCGTGCGGGACAACTACCGCCCCACGAGCGTCGACGGGGTGGTGGTTCACGACTCCGAGGGACAGAAGCGGCCGGACGGGCGCCCGCTCGGAGAGGGGACGTAGTCGGCACTCGCCGACGTCCCCCGAGGCCCACGGACGGTCCCGGACGGTCGAACGCGTCCGAGGCCGAAACGGGACGAACGACGGCGTCGAACGCCCCGGAGCGGTCAGAGCGGTCGGTACCTCTTTGATGACGGCCGATATGAGTACTGATGGAGGTCTCACTATGGAAATCTCAGATAAGCTCCTGTGTTTGTTCAACGCCGAGGTCCGGTCCGAGGACGACAAGTACGTCGTCGAGGTCCCCCGTCGTGAGGTCGAGACGGGCAGCGTCGACCCGGGCGAGATCTACCGCGTCGCGCTCATCTCCCGGACGGAAGCCGAAGAGTCCCGCCCCGAGCGGAAACAGACCGACACGTCGGAGCCGCAACCCCCCGTCGAGGTCGGCGAACTCCGGTACGTCGAAATCGAGGACATCGGCAAGCAGGGCGACGGTATCGCCCGCGTCGAGCGTGGCTACGTCATCATCGTTCCCGGCGCGGAGGTCGGCGAGCGGGTGAAGGTCGAGGTGACGGAGGTCAAATCGAACTTCGCCGTCGGCGAGATCATCGAAGAGGACTTTTAAGCGTCGTCCGGGCGACCGGGTGGGACAGGTCGGGACCGTCCCGCGTCGTCCCGGTACGGGCTCGAATCGGAATCAGTCGCCCTGCCCGGGCGAGACCGTCACGAACCGCGAGAGGTCGACGTCCGCACTCCCGGGCAGTTCCTCGACGGCGGCGTAGGGGCGTCCGACGACGATGTCGCCCGCCGTGCGCTGGCCGACGCCGGGAATGGACGTGAGTTCGTCCAGCGACGCCGCGTTCAGGTCGAGTGGGTACGGAACGCCGGTCACGGACCGATAACCGTAGTCGACGACGGCGACGTCGAGCGTCTCGCCCAGCGGCCGCTCGCCGGGAATGGCTACGAGAAGCGAGTACGTTCCCAACTGGCGGCCGAACGTCTTGCCGTCCTGATGATACTCGAGGTGGACCTCGTCGAGGACCGTCCCCGGCGGGAGGACGCGCTTCAGCATCGGGCGGTCGATCTCCTCGCGGACCTCTCGCTTGTAGGGTTTGAACTGCTGTTTGTGCTCTTTCGCGATGTCCGCGCCGGCCTCCGACATCTCCGTTCCCGCGAACGCCATCACCTGCCGGATGTTGATGCGGCGGAGCATCAGCCCCTCGTCGTACACCCGTTCGAGAAAGCGCTTGTTGTGCTCGTACGTCTCGGGACGCTCGCCCATGAGGCCGTGGACGAGGTTGATGCCCGGGAGGAGTTTCGGGAGGTGGTCACCCTCAAGCGAGGGGCCGCGCTTCTCCTCGTCGCCGGGGCGCCAGCCCCCTTCCTCGTTGACGACACGGACGGCTTCGAGACACTCGTCGGCCGAGACGAGGAGGTTGTTCTCCGCTTGGACCACGGGATCGGCCGATTCGAGGCCGAACGCCGCCGTGTCGCCGGGCGTGTTGTGCTCGGCGATGATTCTGATCGCCTCCCTCGACCGCTCGGGATAGTCGACGATGGTCACGGGATTCATGTTGTCGAGGTGTAAGGTACCCAGGTCGGGGACGACCTCGCGGATACCGCCGTACAGCTCCCGGAGCGCGTCGGGGTTGGGCGCCTCGCCGTCGCCGCCAAAAGCGAGGATGTCGGCCTGTCTGCCGATTCGGAAGTGTCTCACACCCGAATCGGAGAGGCGGTCGACCTCTCGAACCACCGACCCAGGGGTTCGGAAGTTCGGGTCGCCGTACAGTGGCTCGGTGCAGAACGAGCACCGGTACGCACAGCCGCGGGAAGTCTCCAGTTCCGCGATGAGGTAGTCCGGATGGTTGGGGTGTTGCTCGACGACGAACGCTCCCTTCGAAGCCCACCGCTCCACCTCGCTGTACTCGCGCATGCGGTCGTCGAACCCCTCCAGTCCGGCGGAGACGAGGTCGTACGCGGCGGCCTCGACGTCGCCCTTCGCGACGAAGTCGTAGTCGAGGTCCTTGCGCTCGGTGTCGGAGGCGCCCTCGTTCTTCTCGCCGACGCCGAACTTCACGGGGCCGCCCATCAGCGTCGTCCCGTCGGCGGTCCACGCCAGCTCCCTCACCTCGTCCGGCTCCGCGGGCGTTCCTCCCACGTACTTCCCGGGGACGGTCATGCCGCCGACGTAGACGAACAGGTCGGCGTCGGCGACGGCCCGCCACTTCTGTCGATCATCGCGGAGTTCGTCGATGGTGTGGTACGTGACCTGCTGGGGTGGAACGCCGGCATCGACGAGCGCGCCGGCCGTGTAGCGCGGGTACGTGGAGATGTACGGCGGCACGCCGAAGTGGGCGGGTTCGTCGACGTAGCCGTCGACGATGACGACCTGGAGGGACGCCGGGTCGCGCGTCCCCCCCGACGGCGTCGATGTCGGTGCCTCTGTCATGGCTCGTGGTTCGCTCCCGGCGTGGGTAAACGGCACGGTCCGGGCGGCGCGTGCCGAGTCACAAGCGTTCTCGAGGCGTCCTTAGTGAACAAACGAAATTCTGCTAATTCGCTCGATATCCATACCATAGACTACTTCAACGGGTGATTTAATGATAATCTGCGAGCGGCTGTTGGACTCATGGACGAGTGACAACTAAACCGTCCGCTCGCGGCCAGAGGACGATGACAGCAATCACCGAAAACGGAGAGACGACGAGGGAATGACAGACAAAAATAGATTGAACCGCCGACAACTGCTCAAGTTCACCGGCGCCGGACTCGCGGCCGGGGCACTGAGCAGCGGTGTGGCGAGCGCGGCGTCGACCGAGCGGTACGGCATCCAGTTCGAACGGGTCGTCGACGCGGTCGACGACCTCGGGATGGACCCGAACGGGAATCGCGCTATCGACGGTGCGCTCGAACGGACGATGCGACAGGGGGATACGCTCGTCGAGTTCCCCCCGGGCGAGTACCGCATCCGCGACGAGATTCGAGTCGGAGGCCCCGAGAACTGGGGAATGCGAGGGCTCGGCGACGACCCCGAGGACGTTCGATTCGTCTCGAACTCCAGAGAGGGCCTCCAGGCGATAAACACGTGGAACGGGAACGGTGTGCTCGTCGAGAACGTCGCACTCGACTACAGCCAGCGAAGACGGGGGAAACTCGGACTCAGGATCGTCGTCTACGACAACCTCCGCGTCCAGGACGTCCACTTCATCGGGTTCAATCCGACCGAGAGCAACGGCGCCGTCGTGACCCTCAGTCCGGTGGTACTCGACCCGGACGGCGAGGGAATCGTCGACGGCGTCGAACGGACGGGCGGCACCGAAATCAAGCCACACCGGAGCAAGACGAACGACCCGAACGCCCCGGGCATCATCTGGGCGGGGGCGAGACACAGAGGACGGCTCTACGTTCGGAACAGCCGGTTCGAGAACGCGGGCGAGAACGGCATCTACGCGTCGGCCCCGTCCGGGGACGTTCGGATCGAAGACTGCACGTTCGTCAACAACAATCAGGCGGCGGTCAGAATCGGCGGTGACGGGTCGTACGTCAAAGACTCCGAGTTCATCGTCGACTCGGACGCCGCCGACCGAGTCAACAGTACCCCGCTCATCAACCCGAACATGATCGTCTGGGAGACGGACCAGCGCGGCGAGTCGGGCGGCTCGGTCGAGGGGTGTACGTTCACCTACGACTCGGTCCCCAAGCCCGTCACCGCGCTCTGGGTCGACGGGTCGGCAGGCTCGATGACCGTGCGCGACTGCCAGTTCGAGATGAACGCCGACGGGGTTCGGCCGATTCGTGTCGACGACCCGGTGAGACAGGCTCGCCTCGGCAGGACCGCGGAGCGGCCCTGGGGAGTAACCATCGAGAACGTCACGATCACGGGTGACTCCAGCGGGTCCCCCGCGGTGGAGTTGTTCCGTCGGCCCGACAGCACGGTTCGTGACTCGTGTATTCAGATGACGGGTGGCCGTGACGGCGTCAGCGTCTCCGATTCGAGCGGGTGCGAGGTCGTGAACACGAACATCAACGTGGACGGCCGCCCGACCGTCACGAACAACGCCACGCTCAGCACCTCGAAGCTTCGATTCGACGGGAGTTGTCCCCTCTCCGGAGCCACGAGTGCGGACGACAGCGCCGACGACAGTTCCGACGGCTCCGACGACTCCGACGATGCCAACGACGGCTCCGACGACTCCGACGACTCTAGTGGTGGCTCCGACGACTCCGCCTCCGACGGCGTCCGGAAGCTCGTGGTACACGGGGCGGGGGACGGTCGGTACGACTACCGGATCCGGTACGAGGGAACCGCGTCCACGGACGAGCGAGGGGACTCCGCCAAGAACGGCATCATCGAGGGCGAACTGTACCGGTGGAACACCGACACGTTCGAACTCGAAGGCGAGGTCGTCGAGATCGTCGAACTGACCGACGGCGCGACCGTCACTCTCGACGGCGAGCGCATCGACGACTCGTAAGGCGAATCGGAACGCCTCCGCGTTCACGGCCGACGACGACTGGTCCGGCGGACGTCCCCGCCGCCAGTCGACTCCGGACGCGAACGCCGCCGAACGTTCGAGACGGTCACACGATATCCGTCTTCGAAAAAGGTATCGGCACCCCGCCAGAAGAGTCGAGCATGCCAAAGACGGAGGAACTCCGGTGTCTCAACGACGAGTGTGAGCTGGACATGTTCGAGAACCACTACACGTACGACGTCCCCGACGACCTCTCCGTCGAGGACCTGCAGTGTCCCTACTGCGGGGAGACCGACACGCTCGAACTCATCGAGTTGTGAGCGGAGCACCGGGTGAGTAGCGCAATCGAACAACGCTTTTCTCCCGCCGGCCGCTAGCTCCGGGTACGAACGATGACAGGTATTCGTGAGATCGGAGAGTCGGTCGCCAACACGGTCCTCGAGCGGGTCGGGCGCGGGATGAGTCGCGTTCAGGAACGAAAACCCCTCCCGTACGACCTCCTCGAGAGCGACGACGCGTATTTGGTCGTCTTCGACGCCCCGGGCATCCAGCGCTCGGACGTCCAGGTCCGCTTCCTCGACGGGCAGGTGCAGGTCCGCATCGACCGGTTCCGTGAGTTCTACGAGGGCTTCGAGATGCGCTTCCCCGGCCGCGGTCTCTCGCTCGACGGAGAGGTGACGCTCCCCGACGACGCGGCGGTCAACGCCGACGGCGCGTCCGCGACGCTCGCCGACAACGGCACCCTGCGGATTCGAATCCCCAAAGACGACCGCGCGACGGACGTCGAGGTCCGAGACGAGGAGGTCGAAAGCGACGACACGGACGACGCCGACGCGCCCTGAGCCGGGTCGACACGTTCTCGCTCCTCTCGGACTCGCTCCGAATCGGCTCAGCGGCCCTGGTGTTCGGCCGGAAGGAGCGACGCGAACGCCCGTGACCCGAGCCAGTCGCACACCCTGTCGAGGTCCGCGACGGCGGCGTCGAGGAGTCGCTCACCCGCCTCGGCGCTGCCGTCGGACGGGACGCCGACGACGCCGTTATCCGAGAAGTCCGCGGCGTCGTCGAGTACCATCGCGCCGCCGACGTGGACGCCCCAGACGTCCCCCGCTCCGGCGTCCGCCTCCCCGACCCGCTTCTCGTCGACGAGGTCGGGTGCCAGCGCGCTCACGGCGCTCGTCTCGGCCGCGCCCGCGTGCCCGACGTGGTCGCGGCCGAACAGTTCCTCGTGCTCGTCTGTGAGGTTCGACCACCAGTTCCACGGGACGACGAACGCCGTCTCCGCCGCCCGGAGCCGACGCGCGACCCGCCGGAGTGCGTCGTCGTTACCCCCGTGGCCGTTCACGACGACGACCTTCCGCAGGCCGTGCGCGGCGAGGCTCTCGACGGTCTCTCGCACGTACGCCTCGAACGTCTCGGGCGACACCGAGAGCGTCCCCGAGAACTGCCGGTGGTGGTCGCTCACGCCGACCGCGAGGGGAGGGAGAACGACGCAGTCCTCGCGGTCGAGTCGGGCCGTCACCCCGCGGGCGGCCCGCGTGTCGGTCCCGAGCGGGAGGTGCGGTCCGTGCTGTTCCGTCGCGCCGGTCGGCAAGAGTGCGACGTCGGCGTCGTCGAGCAGGTCGGCGGCCGCGGCGGTCGAGCAGTCCGCGAGCAGTGGCGGGCTCATACGAGGTGCTCGGGAGGGCGACGACTTATCGACGACGAAGAAACGGAGACAGACCGGAGACGACCGGGAGAATTACCCGCAGAACTCGTCGACGCCGCGGGCGGGGTAGCCGACGACGATGTCGACGCCGACCTCTCTGAGTTCGCGAACCTGCTCGCGGACCACGTCGGGCGCGCCGACGAGCGCGTAGTCGCGGACCGCCGCGGAGAGTACCTCTCGGGCGCGTCCCGCGGCCGTGGCGTCGACCGATGCGCCGTCGGGAAGCGCGCGGGCGACGGGACGACGGCGCGCCGCGTACGACCCCACGGCGTCGAGCACGACGTCCTCGTCGTCGGTCAGCACCGTCGGAGCGTACAGCGCCACCTGTCCGTCGAACCCCGCGGCGCGGAGCGCGCGAACGTCCCGCTTCGTCGACCGCGAGAGGAGTTCGTACTGCGTCCCGCCGGCGGCGAGCGCGATGCGTTCGATGCCCTCGGTGCCGACCCACGCGCCGGGGGCTCGCTCGCGCGCCGCGCGGAGTCTGGGAGCGACGGCGCGTTTCTTCTCGTCGTCGGAGAGATACGCGCCGTGGCCCGCGACGAGCACTCGCTCGACGCGCTCGGGGATCGACGCCCAGCGGGAGTCGTCGCCCAGCGGGTCGAAACCGTCGGCGCGCACGGGAATCGTCAGGCGGACCGTCTTCTCGGCGGCGAGGCGGGCGAGGACCTCGGAGTCGGGCAGCGACTCGCGGCCCTCGTAGTCGATGGCGACCGTCGGCAGCGGCACGTCCAGCGCGCGGCGCACGTCGCACTCGGCGGGCTTCAGCGCGAGCGCGTCGAGGCCCGTCTCGGCGACGGCGCGCTCACCAGTCAACATCGTGAGCCACCCCCTGCACTAGCTCCATCGGAAGGACGGTCACCGTCGTCGCGGAACGCGATCCATCGTCTGTGCGACCATGGGGTGAGTATCGAGGTTCGGGACAAAACGCTGTCGTTCTTCGCCCGAGAACGTCGGGCGCTTCGCGTCGGTCGAGGCGGGGAACGACCGATCGCACGCGGCGGGCGAACCTTCCGGATTAACGGCTCGTGAAGTCGTTTTCGGGGGTTTCAGTGACTCTACCACCCCGTTTCTCGGGTCGTGAGAGCCACAGATCGGTTATACGCTCTCTCTCGGAGTAGGAGGAAGTGGAGAACGATCATGACTACCAACAGAGTCGAGTGGTTTGGCAAGCCCATCGAATTCACCTACTCGGAGTCGATTACTGGATACGTGACGGTCATGCTGCGGCTCATCACTGGCTACTGGTTCCTCAACGCCGGGGTGAGCAAGTACACCTTCGTCTCGGGCGAGGCGTTCAACGCGGCCGGGTGGCTGGCGAACGGGACGGCCGGTAGCCCCATCCACGGCTTCTTCCTCTTCGCCGCGGAGACGCCGTGGCTGCTCGGCTTCACGAACCTCGCCATCCCCGTCGGCCAGACGCTCATCGGACTCGCGCTCATCCTGGGCGCGTTCACCCGCTTTGCCGCCTTCTGGGGCGCGTTCCTGATGGTGTTCTTCTACCTGGGGAACGCCGACTGGGCGCACGGCTACGTCAACGGTGACCTGTTCGGTCTCCTGATGTTCGTGGTCGTCGGCACCCTCGCCGCGGGCCGCATCCTCGGCCTCGACCGGATGCTCGAAGCGACGGAGTTCGTTCGCCAGCGCCCCGTGCTGAAGTACCTGCTCGGGTGACCATCAGCACCTCCGGTGCCCGTCTTCGATTCTCTTCTTTCGGCCCGTCTTCGTCTGTCGACCGTCGGTTCCGGTTCGTGTCCCGACCCCGGCAGACCCTCTCTCGTACCGGCTATCGGGTACGCCCTGCGACTCCTCGACTAATGGGAACGCCCTGCTACTCCGCCGCGCTGTCGCCGTTCTGCTCGATGAGGACGAGTCGATTCCCGTAGAGGTCGTACGCGACCGCCTGTACCCCCCACGGAACCGACTCGGGTGGCGAGTGGAACTCGACGCCACGGTCCGTGAGCGTCTCGTACGTCTCCCGGCAGTCGTCGACGGAGAAGGCCAACTCGGGGCTCTCGCCGATCATCGACCGTCGCCGGACCACCTCCTCGTCCTCGAACCAGTCCGGCGACTGGAGGACGATTTCGAGGTCGCCTTCGGGTGGCGCGACGGTCACCCAGCGTTTGTCCTCGCCCATCGGTTCGTCCGCCCGCTTCTCGAACCCCAGTTTGTCGGTGTAAAACGTCGCGGCGTCGGTCTGGTTCCCTACGACGAGGGTCACCTGCGATAGCGGACCGATCATACACGTCGCGGTAGCGGACGCCTCCGCTTCAGCCCACACCTTGCACGTGGAGGCAGGTATCAGACGTCGGACGCCCGCCGTGTGCACGAGAGACTCGTCGAATCGGAGGGAGAACCGTTCGGGTGACCGTTCGTGGAACAGTGCGTGAGCGTGCGCGCGAGGAAGAGATCAGACCGGCAGGTCGGCGTCGGGGTCGACCACGCGGTCGACTTCGGGTGGCATCCGCCAGTCCGTCGTCAGTTCCAGCAGTTGGACGAGCATTCGCCCCGTGGCGCCCCAGACGGTGTAGCCGTCGACGTGGAAGAAGTGGATGCGGATCTCGCCGTAGTGGGGGTGGTCGCGCTGTTCGGACTCGTAGTTGGCGCGGTCGGTGAGGTCCGCGACGGAGAGAACGGCGATTTCGGCGACCTCGCGCTCGTCGGGCGTGTACTCGCGGTCGGGGATCCGCGCGACGAACGGCCGGACCGAGTAGTCGGTGACGGTCTCGATGTCGTCGAGCCTACCGAACAGTTCGACCTCCTCGGGCCGGAGGCCGATCTCCTCGTGGGCCTCGCGGAGCGCGGTCGCCTCCAGCGACTCGTCGCTCGGTTCGCGCCCGCCGCCGGGAAAACTCATCTGTCCGGCGTGCTCGCCGAGGTGGTCCGCGCGTTTGGTGAAGAGGAGGTGGTCCTCCCCGTCGCAGTCGACGGCGGGAGCGACGACCGCCGCCTGCCGCGACATCCCCTCGAGCGAAGCGGGCGTGTGCCGACCGACGCCGGAGAGGTCCATACTCGACACAGCGGGCCGAAGGTCTTAACGCTGTATGCATGGGGCAACGCTTGGTCCGTCAGCCGCCTGCGCGCCGTCGGCACCACCTATGCGTTCGGCCCCTCGTCCCCGTCGTCGTCCTCATCCGACGCCGCCAGCGCGTCTTCGAGCCGTTCGCGAACCTCCCCGACATCGACGGGCGCCCACGCCTCCAGGTCGTAGGTCACGTCGAACAGGTGCTGGATGCGCGCCTCGTCCTCGGCGACGACCGCACGGGCGGCGTCGCCGCGAAGCCGCGTCTCGACCGCTCGCGCCAGCGACTCCCGCACGACCGTGCGCGTCTCGAAGTCGAGGATGTGCGGGAGGTCCTCGGCCTCCTCGGGGAGGGAGGGGAAGGCGACGGGACCGACGGTGAGGAGCGGGTCGTAGGCGGCGTCCCCGTCCACGTTCTCGGTGTCTCCCCGGTCCGCGTCCTCGGCGTCCCCGTCCGCGTCCTCGGCGTCCCCGTCCGCGTCCTCGGCGTCCCCGTCCGCGTCCTCGGCGTCCCCGTCCGCGTCCTCGGCGTCCCCGTCCGCGTCCTCGGCGCCCACTAGGTCAGTGGGCGTGTACTCCACGAGATAGTATCGTTCGACCGCCCAGGCGACGGCGCGGTCGGTCGCCTCTTCGACTCGGTCAGCCCGAACGTCGCCGCGCTGTCGGTACGCGAGTTCGACGAGCGCGGCGGCAATCTCCTCGGAGGAGAGGGCACCGAACAGGTCCACGACGCCCGCGAGTTCGTCGGCGTCGTCGACAGGGAGGACGTCGGCGTCGAACGGCGTCGGGGCGGTCATTCGCGCACCTCCCGGAGGTCTTCTCGGGACCGCTCGCGGACGTCACGGGGCGTGATCGGGGCGTCGCTCCACGCCGGGAGGCGGTCGTCCTCGGTGGGCGGGACGACCGCCTCGGCGTATCGGTCGACCTGTGAGCGTTCCTCTTCCGTGGGGTAGTCGAAGCCGTTGAACGCCGCGTCGGTCGCGTAGGCGCGGACGAACCGGTTCGCCGTCTCCCGGTAGCGGTCGGGGAGGCCGCCGTAGTCGGGCGTCACACCGTGTTCCTCGACCGTCGAGAGGAGCGCCCGGCCGACGCCGCGGGACATGTCGGAGAGACCCGTCGGGCCCGAGACGGCGCGGTGGTCGTGTTCGTACGCGCCGAGGTCGACCTGCGCGCTCCCCTCGAAACCGGCGTGGGCGAACGCGTCGCCGAGGGTACCGACTTCGAGCCCCCACGAGCGCTGCATCCGGAGTCGAGCGGCGAGGTCGCGCGTCGCGGCGAACTCCCCGGCGAGCGCGTAGCGGAACGAGTCGAAGTAGTCGATGACGGCGGCGTCGTGTTCCTCGTCGAGTGCGCGGACCAGCGGCGCGTAGAACAGGCGGAAGAGCCGCCCGTAGAGCCGTCGGTCCTCCACGCGGGCGTAGTACCCCTTCGAGAACGAGTGTCCACGAGCGAGCGGGAACAGGAGACGGTGGACGTACGAGGCGTCGTACGTCTTCGTGTCGGCGTCGTGGAACACGACGAACTCGACGTCGCCGTCGTCGACGAGCGCGGCGCCGAGCGCGAGCCAGACGTCGCGTCCCTTGCCGCGCGTCCCGTCGAGGTCGTGTTCGTCCAGGAGCGCATCCACCCGCGGCCCGTCACACCAGACGACGGTGAGCGGGAGGTCGTACTCGGCGAGCCAGTCGGCGAACGCGCCGGCGCGTTCGGCCGGCGCGCGGAGGGGGACGACGACGCGGGCGGGGGCGACGCGTTCGAGCGACGAGAGGACGCGGTCGGCGGCGAGGCCGGCGTACTCGCGCTCCGTCATCGGCACGACCACCGCGGCCCGGTCGACCGGGGCTGTCGGCGCGGCGTCCCCGAGGTCGTGGAGCGTCGTGACCCGCTCTTGGACGTACTCCATCACCCGATTCAGGGAACCGAGCGGCAAAAGTCCCGCGACAGAGGACCGGAAGTCAGTCGCACTCGCTCTTCGTGTCGGTGAGACGCTCGGCGACGACCCGACTTCCGGTCGACCCGGGGACTCGGCCGAGGGCCCAGAGCGTGCCGAGGACGGCGACCAGGCCGACGAGGCAGAGCGCGGAGCCGGCGAACACCGTGTCGTAGGCGATACCGCGCTCGACGAGCGTCCCGACCGCACCGGAGCCGCCGGCCTGCGACAGCATCATCCCGGCCGAGTAGGCGGCGTAGGCGCTGCCGCGCGTCTCGTCGGGGAACGTGTCGAGTAAGAACGTGTCCATCGCCGGGAAGATGCTGTGGATGACGTAGCCGATGACGGCCGTGACGACGAACAGACCGACGAACCCCGTCGTCGCCGTGAGGACGAACACGCAGGCGGCGAACGCGGCGATGACGCCGAGGATGTAGGGGAGATAGGGGAGTCGGTCGGCGAGTCGCCCCGAGACGAAGAAGGCGGGCACGCCCGCCGCGAACACGACAGTGAGAGTGTTTCGCGCCATCGCGGGCGAGAGGCCCTTCGTCCGCATGTACAGTTCGTAGAAGTTGAACAGCCCCTGCCAGACGAAGCCCGTCGTCCCGAGGAGACAGATGCCGACGACGATGAGCTTCCACTCGTGTCTGATCCCCGCGAGGAGGTCGCGGTCGTCGGCACCGGCGTCCGGGAGGTCCGTCCGCCGCGTGGTCACGAACAGGGCGACGGTGGCGGCGAACGCGCCGACGCCGATACAGACGAACGCGACGCGCCACGAGTACCAGAGCACGAGCGTCACGAGCGGCGCGGCGACAACCGCGGCGACCTGCGAGACCATGCCGTGGATGCCCATCGCCCGCCCGACCGTCTGGGGGTAGAGTTCGCTCACCAGCGGGTTGGCGGCGACGAAGTAGGCGCCCGACGACAGACCCATCAGGAGCGCACCGAAGGCGAGAGTGAAGACGGTGTCGGCGGCCGCGGTGAATCCCGAGGCGACCGTGAGGATCAAGCCCGTTCCGAGGACGACGTGGTGCCGGGGGACGCGCGTGAGAAGCCAGCCGGCCGGGAGCCGCGGGAGGGCGCTGCCGACCCAGACCACCGTCACGATGGCACCGACCGTGGCCTCGCCGACGTCGAACACCGTGATGAACTCCCCGACGAGCGGGGCGAAGACGACGCGTGCGAGGTTCACGAGGAACACCATCGCACAGAGGGTACCGAAGAGGGGACGTCTGCTCACGGGAGGACGATTCACGGGCGGAAGTCACAAGCGTTCCGACTCCCCCGCACGGGTGCGACGCGGTGACAGCTAGCTGTCGAGTGGTCTGCTGTCGTGCCGAGTCACGGATGGTAGACCGATGATGACTATCCGAACGCGGCCACGTGTCGGCCCCACGTCAGACACGGGGTGGGGTCTTTTTCCCCCGGCGTCTCGAACGGCCGCGTATGAAATCGACGCGGAAGGGGCTTCGAGAGGGTGAACTGCACAAGGACAACTACGAGCGCCTCGTCTGCAGCGACTGTGAGAAGACGCTGAAGAAGAAGAACGACCCCGACGAGGTGTTCTCCGTGCGGACCTGCCCCGAGTGCGGACGGCAGTGGAAGGAACTGCGGTAGGGCGAGGGGTCGGGGACGGGTCACTCGAACACCGCGTCGAACGCCCGCGCGCCGAGCGGGTCGAACGTCCCCGCGGCGACGTTCTCGGCGACGTGGGCTCGACTGGCGGTCCCGACGAGCGAGGCGGTCACGCCGGGTGCCGACCGGGCGAAGTTGAGCGCGCGCTGCGCGGCCGTGTCGCCCGCGAGTTCGACGTCGACGTCGGGCGGGAGCGAGCGGGCGAGGTCGCCCTGGCCGATGCTCGCCGAGGTGAACACGTGCAGACCCCGCTCGTGGGCGTATTCGAGCGCGCTCTGTTCACCGCCGTCGCCGTGGGCCGCGCGGGTGAACGCGTCGGCCATCGCCACGTTGAACGGGAGTTGAACGGCCGCGAGCCCCGACTCCTCGGCACCGACGCGCTCAGCCGCTGTTTCCGCGCGGTCGACGACCTCGGCGAGCGAGAGGTACTGGTCGTGGTCGGGCGGTACCCGGAAGGCGTTCCAGGTGGCGACGCCGTACGCCCCGACGTCTCCGTCCGCGCGGCGCTGTTCGAGTCGCTCGAACGCCGCTTCGAGGAGGTCGTACACCGCCTCGCGCGAGCGCACGTGGAGTTGCGTTTCAGGGTTGTGGACGTAGTAGAGGTCGACTCGGTCGAGACCGAGGTTCGACAGCGAGCGGTCGAGCATCGCGTCGAGGAAGTCGGGCGAGAGCGCGTGACTGCCGCGCGCGAGGTCGTCGGGTGCGAGGAGGCCCGTGTCGAGGAACGCCTCGCGGACGTACCGCGAGGGGTCGTCCGGAGGGGAGCCGTCGAAGGGGAGGAAGCCGCCCTTGGTCGCGACGACCACCTCGTCGCGCGCCACCTCCGCACTCGAAAGCGCCCGGCCGACGACGCGCTCGGAGCGCTGACAGCGGTAGTTGATCGCGGTATCGGCGAGGTTGACGCCGCTCTCGAACGCCGTCACGAGCGCGTCGTGGTAGCGGTCGTCGACGGCGTCCGTGGCGTCGCCGAGGTAGGTCCCGATGCCGAGAGAGGAGACGACGCCGGGGGGAAACCGCCGGAAGTAGGTGCGGCCGAAGCTGTCGCCGAAGCGGTTCCGGTACCGCCAGGTGCCCTCGCGAGTGGCCATGTATAGGGTACGTGGAGCGGACCCGTTAGGCGTTCGTGTTCTGAGCGCGGGAGGAGTGTGTGAAGAGCTATCAGTTACAGCGAGGATCAGCGGTTTCGCGTGAAAACCCGGAGAGAGCGAACGAGAGCGGACGCCAGAGCGCTGAAGCCACGGCCTCCCCAGCCGATTCGCTCGTTCACTTCGTTCACTCGCTCATCCCTCGCGTGTGTCGGTCACGGACGGAGCCGTGACCGTCACGCGCCACCGCGGTACGGTTGGCGCGCGGGAGTGAGCGAGTGGAACGAGCGAACGGCGCGCGAGGGTTGCTCGCGGCTCCGTCCGCGAGCGACCGGGTGGGGAGGAACGCGGCTGCGGTCCACCGCGTCCGTGTACCGCGGTGCACCGCGTCGACCACACCACAGACGCTGAACCACAGTACGAAGCTTACGCCACCAGACCGCCGACTTCAGCCCACTTAGTCACGTCTCACCGGACATCGAGTCGAACAGCCGTTTGACGAGCACTTCGCGCTCGATACGCGCGCCACCGTCCGTGTCGACGACGCCGTCACTGTGAGTGATCTGTGCGCCGCCCATCCGCGCGTGGCCGCCCGCCGAGGACCCGGGCACGTCCGTCAGCGCCGTCTCCAGCGTCCGGCCCATGTGGACGCGGTCGTCGCGCGACCGGCCCGAGAGGTAGATGTTGCCGTTCTTCTCGCCGACCACCACCGTCGCGGTCACGCCCTCCATCTTGATGAGTTCGTCCGCGGCCTGCGGAATCGCATCCAGATTCGACAGCGCGCCGATGTCGCTGACGAGGAACGGGCCCTGGACCTGCCGGCCGGCGATGGCGCGCGCCTTCGCCTCCAGCACCTCCTTCGACACCTCGGGGTTGGCGATTCGGTTCAGCAGGTCCTCGTCGATGCCGGGGTACAGATACCCCGCCGCCGAGAAGTCCGGGGCCGAACAGCCCGCGGTGAGCCGGTTGGTGTCGGTGAGGATGCCGTACAGGAGGCCCGTCGAGACGGTCGACGGCAGGGTGTACTCGGCCGTGACCTCCGAGGCGTGCATGTCCGGCGGGACGGGCGTCGCGCCGATGTCGCGGAAGTACTCGGCGACGATGCTCGAACACGACCCGTAGCCGGTCCGGACGTCGGTGAACGCCTCGCCCGTGCCGTCGCCCGGGTGGTGGTCGACGACGGCGAATGGGAGGATGCCCTCGGCGCCCGCGAAGCCCCGCGGTTCGTTGTGGTCGACGAGGACGACCGCTTCCGCGGCGAGGTCCGACACGTGGTCGATAGCGTCCATGTCGAGGTCGAGCACCGTCCGGAACGCGCGGTTCTCCTGATGGCGGATCTGCCCGGTGTACTGCAGCGTCGCCTCGGTGCCGACCTGGCGCGCGATACACGCGACGCCGATGGCCGCGGCCATGGCGTCGGGGTCGGGGTTCGGATGCATCAACACCACGACCTCGTCACGGCTCGCGAGCGTCTCCAGAAACCGCGTCCCCATCGGGCGCTTGAAGCGCAAGAGGGCGTACGCCCCGCCGACCAGCGCGACGGCCGCGAACGCGACCGCTACCGCGAGCTCGGGATACGTCCGCACGAACGACTCGGCCCCATCGAGAACCGACCCGATGTCCTGGAGGAGAACGAGGGGCTCGATTCTCGCGGACATACCCACCCTGTCTGTGCGGTGGGTCATGAAGATTCCCACATTCCGCCCATCGAAAGAGGACAGAATCGGCTCACGCGTCGCCCCGATACGCGTCGACGGCGGCCCGGTAGCCCTCGCGGAACGTCGGATACGCGTACTCGTAGCCGAGCGTTCGGAGGCGGTCGTTCGAACAGCGCTTGCTCGTCAGGATGCGCCGCCGGGCAGCCTCCGAGAGGTCTCCCGCGGCGAGTCGCTCCTCCTTCGTGCGTTTCTCGGGACGGTCGACGCCGCACGCGTCGGCGAGCCAGTCCGCGAATTCCCACTTCGAGACGGGCTCGTCGTCGACGACTAAGAGAACGTCGTCGACCCCCTCTTCGAGCGCGAACCGCACCGCGCCGGCGGCGTCGTCCCGGTGGACCATGTTCAGATAGCCCTCGGTGACCGGTCCCGTCAGATAGCGGTCGAGCCGGTATCGCTCGGGGCCGTAGAGGCCGGCGAAGCGCGCGACCGTCGAGGCGAGCGGGGCCGACAGCGCCACCGCCTCCGCCTCGGCGAGGACGCTCGTCTTGTCCGTGGTCGGGTCGAGCGGGGTGCCCTCGTCGACCCAGTCGCCGCCGTGGTCGCCGTAGACGCCCGTCGAGGAGGTGTAGACGAGCCGTTCGGGTGGCGACTCGCGGGAGGCGAACTCGTCGATAGCGTTCTTGAGACCGTCGACGAACACCCGGCGCGCGGCGTCGGCACCCCGGCCGCCCGAACTGGCCGCGAAGACCAGCCAGTCGGCGTCCGGCACGTCCGAGAGGGTCTCGGGGTCGGTGACGTCCGCGCGGGCCGGGTCGAGACCGGCGTCGGCGACGGACGCCAGTCCCGACTCGGAGCGACGGACGCCGACCACGTCGTGTCCGTGCTCGCGCAGTTGCCGGCCGAGTTCGAGCCCGACGTAACCACAGCCGAGGACGACGACTCTCATGGTCGTACTCAGCGGTCGTTCCGGACGGCGATGACGCGGTGGATGGCCGCGAGTTCGGCGAGCGTCGTCTGCCGACGCCCTTCGAGCGACTGCTGGACCTCCTGACCCGAGAGGTCGAGGTCGGTCTCCGCGGCGAGCGTGTCGACGTCGAGGACGCCCGTCGTCATCCCCATGAGGAGTCGGTCCTGAAGTTCGAGTGTCATGGTCTCGGCGTCGAGGTCCGCGTCAACGGCGAGGACGGCCATCGCCTCTTCGACGGTGAGGTCGGCCTCCTCGCCCGCGGCGAGCGCCGAGAGACGCTCCGCGTCGACGCCGGACTCGGCGGCGACGGCCGCTGCGCCGTGCTCGTCGATGACGTCGGCGAGCGCCCGCTCGTACGCGGCGCGGAGTTCCCCCGCATCGTGTGACGCCGGGTCGTCGACCACGTCGTAGAACATACCGGTGTGTGGACCTGGGGGATGAAAACGGTTGTCACTTCGGTGTCCCGGAACGCTCCGTAGCTCAGGGGGAGAGTCGACCGACCGGGGGACGGTACTGCTCCTCCGGGTTCTCCTCCCAGGGGTACGGCTCGTCCCACCCGGGCGAGTCCTCGACGGCCTGACCGTCGGTGTCGCCGACGCCCGTCTTACCGGGCGGGACCGCGACGAGGACGACGGTACGAACCGAGACGTCGACACGCGACGCACAGCCGAGTTTCTCCTCGCTGCCGTCCTCGTCGATGTCCAGCGTCGCACAGCCGCCGTCACGGACGTACGTCACCGTCTTCCCGGGACCGCCCCGCGTCGTTCGGACGGCGAAGCGCGGGTAGTACCCGCGAACGTGGACGTCCCAGACGTTCACGGTGGCGTACCAGTTAGTCGGCGTCGGGAGGAGCGGGAGACCCGCGGGGAGCACCACTGCCTTCCCCTTCGTCCGCTTCGCGAGTCGGTCCGTCCCGTTTCCGACGGCCGCCCCGACCGCTTCGGTGGCCGCCGCCTTCGAGAACTCCCTGACCGCGCTGGCCGCGTCGTCGACGTACTCGCGCTCGACGCGCGTCTTCTCGCTGTCTCGGGCCTTCGCCACGGCGGCCCGGAGGTGGACCCGAACCCGAGCGGCCTCCCGTCCGTCGAGGCCAGCCTCGTTGACCACGCGCGGGACGAACGAACCGTTCGTGACCGCGAGCGCTCGCGCCGAGGTCCGGTTCCACGTCGCGAAGGCGTCGTCGACGGCTCGGTCCGCGTCCGAGTACGAGAGCGTCGTCTCGCGTCGGAGGACCTCCCGCGTCCGGGAACCGACGTGGTCGAGCGACCGGGAGACTCCCTCGTCGAGGGCGTCGCGTCGAGTCGCCGGCATCGACTCCTCGGCTCGTTCGGCGGCGCGGAGCGTCACGGCCGCGGTGTGAAGCCGGACGGTCTCCGTCTCGGTCGTCTCGAACACGGCGTCGACCGCGTCGCCGTACGGGACGGTGAACACGTTGACGTTCCGCGTCCGCAGCGGGTACTCGGTCCCGTGACGCGTGCTCCACGCCGCGTCGGTGCGGTCGACGCCCTGAACGTCGAGGTACGGCGGGCCGCCCTGCGGGACGAACGCGTCTTCGCCGCCGAGCGGTCCGCCGACGGAGTACGGGTCGGGGGACGTGTCGGTGCGGGTGGACATGACCTCCGTCGCCCAGCCGTCGAGGTCGACGCCCCGGTCGCGCAGGACGCTTTCGAGCCGGTCGTTCGCTCCCGCCGCCGCGTCCGAGCGGTCCGAGAGCCGTGCGTCGACCCGCGCGAGGTACGCCGCCCGGACGGCGACGCGGGCACGGTCGGCGGCGCCGTCGTACTGCGTCGGGGCGTCGACGAGCGCGTCTCGACGAGTGGCGAGCCGTGCTGAGAGGTTCGCCGACGGGTTCGCCCGCCCGGTGGCGGCGTCGCCCATCCGGACGGACGTCGAGGCGTTTCGGACCGCCCGGTTGAGGGCGAGGAGGTCCGCCGTGACCCACTCGCGGAGGTCCGCCGGTCGGTCACCCGTGACCGTCCCGTTCCGGTCGAGCGCGTCCGGGCCGTCGAGCGCTCGCGTCTCGGCGATGCTCCGGACGCCGCCCCGGTCCGCGAGGAACCCGTCGGCCTCTGAAGGAACGTCGCCGAGGTTGGGACCGTCGAGAGCGCCGCCCTCCTCGAAGACGGGAACGACCGGCCTGTCGGGGGTACCGGGAAGCGCCGGGAGGGAGCCGTCGACGGCGACGCCGACGGCGTACCGCTCCCGCACCGTCGCCGTCGACTCGAAGGTCGTGTTTCCTCGCGCCCAGGTCCACCGGAGGGTGTGGCTGACCGCGACGTGCCGGGTCTCGGCCCGGAACCGGGTCGCGTTCGGCGGACGCGCCGGCAGCGACGCCGACCCGGGTTCGACCGTCGCGCGGGACGTGACCGACTCGTTGACGAGCGTGACGTCGGGACGCGGGGGTCGTGGCCGCGGCCACGGCTCCGTCTCGACGAGCGTCGCTTGCGTTCGAAGGGTGAGATTCACCCGGTAGGCGCGTTCGAGCACCTCGTCGAGCGACGGACCCGAATCGCCCTCCTGCAACGCGGCGTACGCCCCGTCGGCCGTGTCGTTGACGCCGACGTCGACCCGTTTCTCCGGCGTCGGGGCGTCCGAACGCGCGAGTCGCGGCACCTGTCTCGGTGCGTCGTCGGGGTCGACCGTCGGCGGCGGGGCGACGCTCGTCGCCAGACTCGTCCCGGGCGTACTCAATCCGGCGCGGGCCTCCTGCTGGGCGAAGCGAGCGAGCGCGGTCCGCTGGGCCGCTCGGCCGGTCGGGTCCGCGTGCCCGTACGCCGCCTGCTGGAGTTCGAGGACGGCCCCGTTCGTCGCCACGCCCACGTGGCGAGTGCTGACGACGTTGCTGACGGGCGCGCCACCCCACTGCCCGTAGCCGCGCGCCCAGGCGAGTGGGTAGAGACGGGCGGTGAGTCGCCGTCCGAGTCCGGGCCCTTCGAGCGGGCCACGCGCCAGCGACTCCTCGAATCCGACTGTGCGGTCGTGGAGCGCGAGGACGGGCGTCGCGACGATGACTGTCCAGTTCGTCGTCTCGCGAGCGACTACCGTCCCCTGCTCTCGGGCGACCACCGAGACGTTGCTGAGGCGCACCTCCAGCGACGTGCCGTTCTCGACGCTGCGGACGCGAACGCGGTCGAGTCCCCGGTCGAGGGCTTCGGCCGTCGGCGTCGCCGGCAGCGAGGCGGCGGCGACGACGTCACCGCGGGAGTACGAAGCGCGCTCGAAACTCTCGCGTGCGGCGACGTAGATTCTGATCCGGAGGCTGTCGCGGAACGGCCGGGAGTCGTTCACGACGTCGCCCCAGGTGTTGGCCGCCGGGTCGACGACGGGCGTTCGCGCGGCGTCCCGAGCGGCGCGCGAAACCGCGGTCCGGAGCGCCGTCTCGGAGGCCGCCGCCGCCCGGTCCATCGCCACCTCGGCGTCCCGGTCGACTCTCGGATTCCCCGTGGCGAGCGTACTCGCGTACGTCGTGCTCCCGAGGAGGAGCAACACGCCGATGAGCGCGAACGGGACCCGCCCGCGGGTGTCGTCTGCCAGCCGCATCAGGACCA
This sequence comes from Salinigranum rubrum, assembly GCF_002906575.1. Lineage (NCBI taxonomy): Archaea > Methanobacteriati > Methanobacteriota > Halobacteria > Halobacteriales > Haloferacaceae > Salinigranum > Salinigranum rubrum. Next base: position 951,521 of record NZ_CP026309.1, on the reverse strand, counting down.
CGTCCTGACGACGACGGTCACGCGGGCGGTCCGAACCGACTCGGCCGCCGCCCGCGGCGTCTCGAACCGCCGCTCGAAGGACCGTTCGGTTCGTTCGGCGACTGCCACCGCGAGGTCGGTCGTTGCGGGCTCGACGCCCGCGTCGAACGTCGTCTCCGAGCCGTACGTCGACCGCATCGACGCGAACCGCTCGCGGACGACGACGGCGTCTGCCGCGCCGCCGCGCAGCGCGACCCGCGTCCGGCGGGGCGGGAACAACCCGTCGACGGTGCGGCGGGCGGCGACGTCCGCGACGCGTCCGTACCCGCCCGACGAGGCAGCCAGCGCCGAGTCGCGGGCGGCCGGCATCCCGCTGTCGACCGACAGGGTCGCAGCGTGGACCGTCGCGCCGGCCGGCGGCGTGGGACCGACGCGGACCTCCCCGACGAGGCCGCTCCCCGGGAGGGGTCGCCACGTCGCGACGACCTGCGTCCGGCCGTCGAACAGCGGCGTGACGGACGCACGGACCGCGTCGACGAAGCCGGCGGCGTACGGCGAGGTGGGCGTCCCGTCGACCGAGGCGTTCGCGACGGCGGCCTCGGCGAGGAGTTCGGCCAGCGTCCCGTGGCGGACGCGCTCGATCGGCTCGCCGGTCCGGTCGTCGACGCCGAGGTCGTATCCGACAGTGGTGGTGGTCGTCGCGAGCGTCTCGACCGTGGCCTCGTCGCGCTCGGGAGTCACCGTCGCGCCGACGGGGTCGGCAGGGGCGGTCACGACCGAGAACACCGCGGCGCTCACGAGGAGGAGAAACACCGACACGTCGACGACGGTGCTGATTCCCCGCTCGTCGCGACTCATCGCCACACCACCGCCCGGAGCCGGCCGTGGCGCACGCGTCCCGGCCCGAGGCGGACGCTCACGCGCCGGAACGCCCGGTCGCCGCGTACCGCGGCGTCGGGCCCTACCGTCCACTGTCGCCCGTCCGTCGTGAGCGAGACGTTGAGCCGGGAGCCGAGCGGCCGCGCGTCGAGTGCGCGCCCGAGGCGGTCCGGATGGACGACGCCTCGAACGGAGACCTCGTCGTGGACGGCAGCCAGCGCCGGGCCGGCAGCGTCACGGTCGGTCGAGACGCCGGCGTCGGCGACGACGAGCGCGTACGTCGACAGCCCGACACAGACGGCGAACAGGGCGGCCAGCGCCGCGAGCGGTTCGACCTGTCCTCGGCGAGAGGGCGCGGGGTCGAACACGCTCAGACGCCCCCCGGTCTCGCGTCGAGCGTCCCGACGAGCGTGACGTCGACGCCGCCCCACGAGACGTGGCGAACGACCAGGTGGTCGCCCGCGGGCCGCCACGCGGGGTCCCGTGCGCGGGCGGCGCTCACCGCCCGCCCGAACGCCGCGGAGGAGTCGAACGCCGACTCCGGGGTCTCTCCCCGAAGCACGCGGACGAGCCTCGCGTCCCGGGTGACAGAAACGACGCGATAGCCGAGGGTCGCGTGCGTCGTGCCGGCGTCGTTTCGGAGCCCGATGCGTCGCGGGCCGACTCGGATCGTCTGCGCGTCGAGCGCGCGGCTGACCGTCGTGTCGTACTCGGTCGTCGCGACGGCGTCGACGGTCCCGGCGACGTCCGAGGCGTCCGGCGGCGGTGCCGTCGGGAGCGACGTGACGACGCCGAGAACGACGAGTGCCGCGGCCGAGAGGCCGAGCCACGCGTACCACGCATCGACTGGAGCGTCGAACATGGGCGCTCTGGCCGCGTCTCCGTATAAAAAGACTCAGACGAGGAGGCCGGCGGCGACGACGCCGACGAGGAAGGTCGCGCCCGCCAGGACGAGCGCGATGCCGACCCGGTAGCCGACGCGTGTCGGGTCGAGACCCGATTCGAGACCCGTCGCGAGCGCCGTCAGCGTCGCCGCCATGACGAAGACGTACACCCCGAGGACCGTCCGAGTCCCGGAACGGCGAAGGCGGGGCCGACAGCCGCGCCCGTCTCGACGCTCGCGATGCGCGCGGCGAGCGCAACCGTCGCGCCGCCGACGAGCGGGCCGAACACGGCCGCGGTGTTGGCGAGCGTCCCGCTCACCGCCGCGAGTTCCTGCTTCCCTGCCTGTTCGGCGCGTTCGAGTTCGCGCAGTTGCGTCGCCATCGTCACGACAGTCTCGCCGGCGGGCCGTCCCTCGACCGCGGCCACGGAGAGCAGTGTCGCGGCCGCGCGGGTGCGCGGACTCGGCAGATGCGAAAGCACACCGAACTCGCCCAGAAACGCCTCGTAGAGCGTGACGCCGAGCCGACGCTGGACGCCCGACGCCGCCGCGAACAGCGCTCCGGTCTCGGTCGACAGTTCCTCGCCGACCGTCCGGACGGCAGCCTCGACGGACGTCCCGTCGCGGACGTGCCGGCCGACGAGCGAGAGCGCCTCCGGCAGCCCCGCTTCGACGGCGCGGGCGCGCTCTCTGACTGCGACGGCCGGACGGAACCGGGCGACGAGCGCGGCCCCGACGCCCGTGCCGGCGGCGACCACCGGTGCCGCCCACGCGCCGACGACTGCGAGCGTGACGGCCCAGGAGAGGCCGGCCGTCAGGAGGCCCGCGAGAACGGGGAGCCACCACGGGACCTGCGCGTCAGGATGCGTCCGCGACACCGACGGCGTCGCGAACGTGACCGGTCGGCGGACGACGAGCCACCCCGAGGCACCGAGCAGCACTGCGGGGAGGAGGAGGTCGTAGCCGAGCGCGAGCGCCGTGAGCGAGACGGACGCGCCGGCGACGCCCGCGGCCGGGAGGATACCGACGAGCGCCAGCGGGAGCAGGACGCCGAACGCGTACAGGGCGGTCGCGGGGCCACGAACGTCGGCGGCGAACGACGCCATCCGCTCCCGTGTCGCCCTGACGACGACCGAGCGTGCGTGGTCGAGCAGTTCGGCCCGCTCCGACGCGGGTGCGTCGACGGCGGTCGTGACGAGGTCCGCGGCACGTTCGAGCGCCGGAAACCACGGCCGCCAGGCCGCGGCGAAGCTGTCGAGCCCCGACGCGGGCGTCCCGGCCGCCCGTCGGACGTGGTCGTCGAGGCTCCGCGCGAGCGGCCCCGTCCCCGTCCGCGCGGCGAAGCCGACCGCCGGTTCGACGGCCGCGGTGAGCCGCGCGTGGAGGACGACCCGACCGACGAGGTCGCTCGCCGCACACAGCGCGCGCGTCCGCTCGACGGCGGCGAGCGCCGCCGGTCCGCGGTGAACCGCGTGGACGACGGTCGTTCCGCCGACCGCACCGACGAGCAGGGCAGCCTGAACGGAGAGTCCGAGAGCGACACCCACGAGACCAGCGAGAACGGCAGCGAAGAGTCCGGCGGTGTAGCCGGCGCGGACGACCACGTCGGACCGAACGGGGGCGTCGAGAAATGCCAACTGCCGGTCGAGCGACTCGTCGGTGTCGACCGACCCCGGCCAGGGGCCGGCGAGTCCAATGAGTACGTGCGCGAGCGTCGACGTCATCTCAGTAGCCCCGCTCCTCCGGGGCCGTGAGCCCAGCCTCCGCGTGGCATGCGATGGCCTCGCCGCGCTCGGACACCCGGGCGCGGACGTCCGCGTACGACTCGCCCGGGAGCGCGAGCGCCGAGAGGAGGACGCTCTCGCCGCGGTCCAGTACGCCGGTCGACCGGAGTCGGTCGTCCCCGTCCTCGATGTCGAACAACGTGGCGAAGTGGACCCTTTCGTCCGTCGTGCGGACCTCCTCGACGCGCGTCACACGACGGCCGGCCTCGGCGGTGAGCGTCACCACGAGGTCGGTCGCGCCGAAGGCCCGCTCCGAGACGGAGAGGTCCGTCACCATCCGCGCTTTTACCCCGTCGCCGCCGACGCCGTGGACGGTCCCGAGGACCGCGCCGTCGGCCGCACCGACGCGCATCGCTTCGTAGAGGACCTGCGCCTCCTCGCCGCGGACCTCCCCGACCGCGAGCGCACCGTCGCCGAGACGCAACGCCGCCCGGAGCGCCTCGTCGGGCGAGAGCGCGGCCCCGTCGTCGAGTCCGGTCCGTATCGACTGAACGTCGCGGTCCTGCTCGCGGAGCGCGGCGACCGGGAGTTCGGGCGTGTCCTCGACGACGACCGCCCGTGTCGTGGTGGGGAGTTCCCAGAGGAGCGCGCCGAGCGTTGTCGTCTTCCCCGCGCCGCGTGGGCCGGCGACGAGCGTCGCCGCCCCGCGCTCGACGGCGACCGAGAGCAACCCGGCCGCAGAGGCCGGGAGCGTCCCGAGGGAGACGAGGCGGGCGAGCGTCCACGCGGTTTCGTCGTGCGCCCGGAACGCGAAGCCGAGGCCGTCGCTGGCGGGCGGAGCGACACCGGCGAGTCTGATGCGGCGGTCGGTCTGTGTGTCGACCGTCGCGTCGAGCGTCGGCGTCGCCCGCGAGAACGCTCGACCCGATGCCCGTCGGAACCGCGAGGCGAGCGCCGCCGCGCCCTCGGGCGAGAGGTGGACGTTCGTCGCCAGACGAGCGCCGTCGACGACGACGCGAACGGGGTTCTCGTCGACGGGGCTCGTGACGAAGACGTCGGTCACCCGAGAGTCCGAGAAGAGGTCGTCCAGCACGCCGTGGCCGCGGGTGTATCTCGCGAGGAGCGCGCCGAGTTCGTCGACGGGGTCGGCGTCGTCCGCGACTCGTCGGGCCGCCCGGTGGGGAGCGCGAGGCCCGCCCGAGACAGCGCCAGTGGCGAGGAGACGACGCGCAGCGCCGAGGGTTTCCAGCGTCGCCCCGTCGAGGGAGTGCCACGCCGGGAGCAGGTGGTAGCGCCGCCTCCCGTCGGTCGCGTCGTACAGCCGGACGCGCGCCCCGGTATCGAGGTCCCAGGCGTCACGGAGCGTCGCCCCGACGGGCGGGTCGACGTCGACGCGACATCGGGCGACGGTCGGTGCGACGAACGCCCGAAGGACGGAGCCGTACCCGTCCTCCGCGGCGACCCGTTCGGCACCCAGTGCGAGGCCCGTCTCGGCCGCGAGTCGCGCGACGGGTCCGGCCCGTCCGGTCGCCTCGTGTGCGGCACCGAGCGGGTCGTACAGCGCCCGCGCGGCGAGGCGCTCGTCGTGGTGAGCGGCGCGTTCGGCGAACCGCCCCGCGGCGACGAGAAACGCACAGGCGTCGTCGACGTAGGTGCGAACGACGCCGCCGGCGCGGATGCGGACGACGTCGGCGTCGCGTTCGGTGAGCGCCCCGATCACCGTCGCTCGGCAGTCGGGTGAGGAGGTCAGGTCACCTTCCCCGGGACAGTTGTCCGCGTCGACGCGGAGTTCGGTGTCGGGCGTGGTGTGGGTGCCGGCGGGTGTCTCGAAGGAGACGTCACACGAACACGCCACCTCGGACTCGGTTCCCAAAAGCGCCCGCGAGCGGTCGACGAGCGCGGTGAGTAGCGTCATGCGCCGGGGTGGCCCCGTTCCCGTATTTGAACGTTCGCAGAGAACGAGGGCGAGAGTCCAGGGCAGGAGAGAAAGGGCGTTCAGGCAGCGGGGGAGTTCAGGGAGCGAGGGAGCGACGCTCGGCGTCGGCCGGTGTCGCCGTCGAGATCGGGGGTCCCGTCCGGTTCGTCTCCCTCGTCGACCCGGCGTGACCGACCACGCTGACGCGGACGCCGGTCGCCCCGCCCCGCCGAACGAGTGTCAGTCGAAGCGTGTGTCGGCCCGGCGGGAGAACGAGCGGGCGTTCGCCGACGAAGAACCGGACGCCCGCGTCGAGCCGTCGTGGGGGGCTGTCGGCGACGCGGTAGCCGACCGTCGTCGGCGGCTGTCGGGAGTCGTTCGGGAGACCGCCGATGGAGAGATACGCGGCGCGGGCGTCCGCGAACCCGCCCGACGGGAGCGAAACCACGACCGTCCGACCCGCGCCTCGTTCACCGGCGGCGACCGGGTCGTCGGCCGCGACGAGAGCGGCCGAGACGCCCGACAGCCGGGTGGCCGCCGCGTCGAGTCGCGCGGCGGTGCGGTCGGTTCGAGCGTCCTCGACGGCCGGCAGCGACGCGCCGAGCAGCGCCGTCGCGACGACGACCGTGAGAAGCGTTCGGACCGCAGTCACAGCGCGTCCCGGAGTCGCGCGACGAGCGACGACTCGCGCTCGGTTCGAGCGGCGTCGAGAACGCCCGAGGACGGTCGGTCGACGCCGACGTTCGTATCCACGTCCGTGGTCGGACCGGTCGGCTCGGTGTCTCGTCGCTGACCGCCCGGACCTTCGTCGTCCGGCCGGTCCGCGCTCCGACCCTCCGTCGCCGGGACCCGTTCGACGGCGAGTCCCTCGTCGGCGTCGAACACGTGGGCTTCGACCGCCTCGGCCTTCGCGAGCGCCAGCGCCGCCTGGCGTTCGACGTCCTCGGTGACGCCGTCGACGCCGCTGAGGTAACCGCGCACCGCCTGCGTCGTCGCGTCCAGGGTGTCGAGTCGCGCTTCGAGCGCGTCGAGTCGCTCCTCGACGGCGGTGAGTCGTCTCTCGACGCTGGCGGCGTCGGCGAGGTTCGTGAGGTCGGTCTCCCCGTCGGCGACCGCCCGTTCGACCGCGTCGAGCCTGGTTCGGATGTCGTCGGTCATGCGAACCGGTGGCCGCCTCCTCCGATAAAAAAGCTCGTGGGGCGTGGACGGCGAACCACGAGCCCTCAACGGGTCGTGGGTCGCCAACGGGTCGTGAAACACCGAAAATACCATACGCTGACAGGTTTTCCACTCACACATGCAGTCCGCCCTGATCGGCGTCGGTCAGGCGGGCGGAAAACTCGTCAGCGCCCTCCAGGCGTTCGATGCTGACGAGAACCACGGCTCCGTCCGCCACGCGGTCGCGATCAACACCGCCTCGGCCGACCTCCGCCCGCTCCCCAACACGGTACAGACCCTTCTCGTCGGACAGTCACGCGTCTCCGGCCACGGCGTCGGCGGCGACAACGAACTCGGCGCGCAGGTGATGCGCGAGGACCGCGAAGAAGTACTCGACACGGTCACTATCGACTCGGCGACCGAGGCCGTCTTCGTCGTCGCCGGACTCGGCGGCGGCACCGGGTCGGGGGGCGCGCCGGTGCTCGTCCAGGAGTTGAAACGCGTCTACGACGTGCCCGTCTACGCCATCGGCGTCCTCCCCGGGCGAGACGAAGGAGCGATGTACCAGGTGAACGCGGGGCGCTCGTTGAAAACGCTCGCACGCGAGGCCGACTCGGTCCTCCTCGTCGACAACGATTCGTTCCGACGGGCGGGCGACAGCCTCGGGTCGGGCTACGAGCGGATCAACGAGGCCATCGCGCGCCGACTCGGACTCTTGCTCGCGGCGGGCGAGGTCGACACCGGGAGCGACGTCGCCGAATCGGTCGTCGACGCGTCGGAACTCATCAACACCCTTCGGAACGGGACGCTCGCGACGATCGGTTACGCGGACGCGTCGGTCGCGCGCGATGCCGCCGAGAACGTCAACGTCGTGACGAGCACGACCCGCCGGGCGCTCCTGACCGGGACGGCCATCGAGGCCGACAGCGCCGACGCGGCGCTCGTCGTCGTGGCGGGGCGGCCGGAAGCCATCCCGCGGAAGGGCGTCGAGCGTGCGCGACGCTGGGTCGAGGAGGAGACCGGGTGTATGCAGGTCCGCGGCGGCGACTTCCCCGTCGCCTCGGAGAAACTCGCGTCGCTCGTTCTGTTGAGCGGCATCGAGCGGACGGCGCGGGTAGAGTCGTTCTTCGAGCGCGCGCGTGAGGCGGCGAGCGGGAGTGAGAGCGAGTCCGACGCGTCGGGGTCGGGGTCGGAGCCGAGAGAGTCGGCGGCCGACCAGTGGGCCGTCGACGAACTCGACGACCTCACCTGATTCCGGAAGGACCGCCCGGGGGAACCGCTACTGCCGGACGAGGCTCGCGCCGTCGAAGTCGGTGCGGGTGTATTCGAGTTCCATCAGGTCGAGGATGGTGGGCGCGATGTCGAACAGGTCCGCGTCCTCGATGGCGACGTCGGGGTCGTCGACGATGAGGGTCGCGTTGTCGAACGAGTGCATCCCGTTGCGCGGGCCCTGTGCGAACACCGACTCCTTGGCCTTGAAGCCGGACTTGAGGTCGAAGCCGTGGTTCGGCACGACGACGAGGTCCGGGGCGATGTCGTCGTGGTCGCCGCGGAACGCCTCCTCCTTCTCGACGACCTGTGCGGCGACCTTCTTCCCGTCGGGCCCCTCCCACGCTTCCAACGCCGCTTTGAGTTCGTCGCGGACGGACTCGTACTCCTCCTGCGGGACGGAGCCACGCGGCTCTCTTCCGTCGAGGTTGATGTAAAAGCGCCCGGGGATGAGCGAGTACGCCCGGGTGTCGTCGGAGATGTCGCCGAGTTCCTCGTGGTCGTCGTCGTCGTACGAGAGCCAGCCGTTCTCTTCGAGCCAGGCGTTGCAGTTGACCTCGTGGTCGAGCGACGTGAAGCCGTGGTCGGAGGCGACGACGAGCGTCACGTCGTCGGGGAGCATCGAGCGAATCTTCCCGATGTACTCGTCGACCTTGCGGTAAAAGTCCAAGAAGAGTTCGCGGTTCTCCTCTTTCAGCCCCTCGGTGTCGCCGGTCGCGCCGGGCGCGAGGCGCTCGTAGTCCTTGAAGAGGAAGTGGTTGACCCGGTCGGTCGTCATGAAGACGCCGAAGAAGAGGTCCCAATCGTCCTCCTGAATGTAGTGGCTGAACGCCTCGAACCGCCTGTCGATAGTGCGGTGGGCGTCGTCCATGAACTCGCTTTTGTCCTCCTGGTGGCCGAGTTTGGCGTTGACGTCGATGGCGTAGTCGATAGACTGGAGGTAGCTGGCGAAGTCGTCGGGGTACGCCGCCTTGTCGACGGAGGGCGAGAGGAAACCCGAGACCATCCGCTGGACGTTCCGCTGGGGCGGGAACGTGACCGGGACGTTGAGCACAGTCGCGTCGCGGCCGTCCTGGCTGACGCGGTCCCACAGTCGGGTCGCCTGGACGTCACGTCCCATCGGGACGTACGTGTCGTACGAGCCGACTTCCCGGTCCTGAAAGCCGTAGACGCCGGTCTCGCCGGGGTTCACGCCGGTGGTGAGCGAGGGCCAGCAGGCGCTCGATTCGGGCGGGACGATGCTGTCGATGGGGCCGGCGCTCCCCTCGTTGATGAGCGAGGCGACGTTGGGGAACTCGTCGGGGTGCTCCGAGAGGAGCGTGAACGGAACCCCGTCGATTCCGATGAAGGCGACGCGCGGGTGGTCGGTTCCGCGCAGTCGGTCGAACAATCCCATACCCGTCCATACCGAGGGGGGCCCCAAGAAGCTTCTTTTCCAGTGACGTTCTTGCGAAGACCTCGGAGAGAAGCGAGAGCGCCGGGTTTTTCGAACGGGGGCGACGAACTGCCCGAGAGAGGGGATAGATGGAGTCGAACGACACGGGGGACGCGCGACACACGGGCGCGGTGAGGCCACACCACCGAGGTGGCTTCGCCGCTTCGAGCCTTCGTTCGGTTCCCTCGCGAAGACCTCGCGCGCGGGTCGCGGACCGACGTCTGCGACGCCACGCGCTACCGCACCGTCCTCTGCGGTGGTGGGGGGCGCGCGATGAACGAGCGAACGAACGTGAGCGAGTGAGCGCGCGAGGGGCCTGCTCGCGGCTCCGTCCGCGAGTGACCCGGCTGGGGAGGGTTGAGGCTGTGGCTCACCGTGCCCGTGTGCCGCGCGGTAGTCTCGCTGTCCCACACTGACGAGACTCCGCACAGAACGTGTGTCACCTCCACAGCACCCAGCCCGGCTAGACGACTGTCCACCTAGCGGCGAAGGAGCAAAGTCCGACCCGTGGGTAGAACAGGTGTGAAAGAGTACCAGCAGAAACAGCTGTTGGAACGCGTCAATCGGGAGGGTGCGACCGTCGGCGCGGACATCCCCGACCGCATCGCCGTCCAGGGGGAGGAGGTGAACCTCCGGGAGTTCGTCTTCGAGATCAAGCGCCGCGACACCATCCCGCCGGGCGAGCGCGACCGGGTCGAGCGCGCGAAGAAGAACCTCCGCCGCGAGCGACTCCAGCGCGTCCAGCAGATCGAGCGCAACGAGGTCAGCTACGAGGAAGGGGCGGAACTCGTCGAGAGCGTCATCGGCATCGACCGGGCGCTGAACGCGCTCGAACAGCTTCGTCCGGCGGACCTCGAACGCGAGGCGAAGGCCCAGCACGCGGCCGACCAGAAGCGGTGGATGAAGTTCCTCAAGCAGGCGCTGGGGCGCGAAGACGCCAACAAGCCCAACCGCCGATGAGCCGGAACGACGAAGTCGCGAGCCTGTTCGAGGAGTTCGCCGACCTCCTGGAGGCCCAAGACGTCGCCTACAAACCCAACTCGTACCGCCGGGCGGCCGAGAACATCAGCGAGTACCCACAGCCCATCGAGGAGGTCGCCGCGGAAGGCGCGGAGGCGCTGGAAGAGATCGACGGCGTCGGCGACGCCATCTCCTCGAAGATACTCGAGTACTTCGAGACGGGCGAAATCGAGGAGTTGGAGAAAGCCCGCGCGGCCCTCCCGGTCGACATGGCCGGCCTCACCCGCGTCGAGGGCGTGGGACCGAAGACCGTCGGCACGTTGTACGAGGAGTTAGGAGTCGAGACGCTCGACGACCTCGAATCCGCGGCCCGGGAGGGAAAGATACAGGAGGTGAAGGGCTTCGGGAAGAAGACCGAGGAGAACATCCTCGAGAACATCCCGTTCGCCCGGGAGTCCCGAGAACGGTCGCTCCTGGGAGACGCTCGCCCCGTCGCGGACGACCTGCTGGAGTACCTCCGAGGACGCGACTCGGTCGTCGAGGCGGATGTAGCCGGGTCCATCCGGCGGTGGCGCGAGACGGTCGGGGACATCGACGTGCTGGTCGCCGCCGAAGAGCCAGAACCCGTCGTCGCGGCGTTCACCGACTGGGGCGGCGTGACGGGCGTCATCGAGTCGGGGACGAAGAAGGCGGCAATCCGCTCGGACGGCGAGCGGGTCGACCTCCGCGTCGTCGTCCCCGACGAGTACGGCGCGGCGCTGCAGTACTTCACCGGGAGCAAAGAGCACAACGTCACCCTTCGGAACCGGGCCATCGCCCGCGACCTGAAGATGAACGAGTACGGCGTCTTCGACGTCTCAGAGGTGGATGACCCCGACGCCGGCCAGCGCGTCGGCGAGCGGGTTGCGGGAAAGACCGAAGAGGAGATGTACGAGGTGCTGGACCTCGCGTGGATGCCGCCCGAACTCAGAGAGGACACCGGCGAGGTTGACGCGGCGGCCCGCGGGGAATTGCCGGACCTCGTGACCACCGACGGAGTCAGGGGTGACCTCCACACCCACACGGACTGGTCGGACGGACGCGCCACCCTCGAAGAGATGCTCGCGGGGGCCACGGAGCGAGGCTACGACTACCACGCCGTCACCGACCACGCCACCGGGCCGGGAATGGTCGGTGGCGTCGGCCTCTCGGACGAAGAACTCGAAGAACAGGCGTCGGTCGTCGCCGACGTCGCCGACGGTTTCGAAATCGAAGTGTTCCACGGCGTCGAGGCGAACATCGACGCCGACGGCGGCCTCTCGGTCGGCGAGGGACTCCTCGACGAACTGGACGTCGTGGTCGCCTCGCCGCACGCCGCGCTCGACCAGGGGCGCGAGGAGGCGACCGCACGGCTCGTCGAGGCAGTCGAACACCCGGCGGTCGATATCCTCGGGCACCCGACGGGCCGGCTGTTGAACCGCCGCAAGGGGATGGAACTGGACTACGAGCGCATCGCCGAGGCGGCAGCCAGCGCGGGAACGGCGCTGGAGGTGAACGCCAATCCTCACCGATTGGACCTCTCCGGCGCGGGCGTCCGCGCGGCGGTCGACGCCGGGGCGCCGGTCGTCGTGAACACCGACGCGCACTCGGTGGGTGAGTTCGACTACGTCCGGTACGGCGTCCACACCGCGCGGCGCGGGTGGGCCGAGGCGAGCGACGTGCTCAACACGTGGGGCGTGGACGAGGTTCGAGCGTTCCTCGACGACTGAATCGATACCGATGGCTCGACGGCTCCTCCTCGACGTGATGCTCGGCAAACTGGCGCGCTACCTCCGGATGTGTGGGTACGACGCGGCGTACGCGCTCGACCACGGCGTCGAGGCCGACGACGACGTCCTGGCGCTCGCCCGCGACGAGGACCGGCAACTCGTCACACGGGACCGACAGTTGGCAGAACGTGCGCCGGGGGGAGTCCACGTCGGCAGCCGGGAAATCGAGGACCAGCTTCGCGAACTGCGACGGGAGGGGTTCGAACTCACGCTCTCCGACCGACCGACGCGGTGTGGGCGGTGCAACGGCCGGGTGGAACCAGTCGACGCGGGAGAGGCAGTCCCCGACTACGCCCCGGACCCCGCCGACACGCCGTGTCACCGGTGTCGTGACTGCGGGCAGGTGTTCTGGAAGGGGAGCCACTGGGACGACGTCCGAGAGCGACTCGCGCGGCTGTGAGTTCGAGAGTCGTTCAACGGTGTTTCAGTTCGACTCGCCTCGCGTGGAACGGCACCGTATCGACGTTCTGGACGGCGTGGGGTCCTCGGGGCGGATGCGGCGTCGCGCTCGACCTGGAGACGGAGTACCTTGCGGAGTCGGTATCGAAGAGAAACGGAGGTGAACGCGAACTTAGTGGCGAGAACGGTCGTGACTGTGTATCTCGTGAGACCGCTCAGCGCGGCGTCCACTCGTCGCAGGCGTCCATGTCGTCCATCAGGTCGTCGTGGAGGCCGCAGTAGGGTCGGATGCCCTCGCCCGTCCGGACGTAATCGAAGTGCTGACAGCTCCCGCAGTACTGGTCGCCGACCTGGCGAGGGGTCGGTTCGTCGCCCGGGTTGGGGACGAACTCGGTGCCGTCGTCGCCGCTCCCGTCGAGCGGCGAACGGATGTCGGAGGAGGCCGCCCCACCGTCGGAGGCCGGCGTCGACGACAGCGAGGCCGACTGTGGCTCGGAGGACGACTGCGACGACTGCGGTGTCTGTTTCGGCGAGAACATCGCCGAACTCCACGAGGTACCGTCGCCGGTTCCCTCGGGCCCCGTCTGGGTCTCGACGCCGCCGTCAGGCTGGGAGCCGAAGAGGCCGACGCTGCCCGCGCCGGGCTGTGGCACCTCGACGACCTTCGTCTCGCCCTGGCGGGTGACCTCCATCTTCACCGTCCCGCCGGGTGCGTTCCGCGTCTTGAAGTTGGCGATGCCGACGAAGAGCCACCAGAACGTCGTGATCGCGCCGAAGAAGTAGATGCCGACAGTCGGTAAGGTGAGGTCCATCAGTCCGGCCCCGCAGTTCGACCCGGACCACTGGCAGGGGTACGCGTGCCAGAACATGCCGACGCCGAGGACGGCGATGGTGGCCCCGACGAGCGCGGCCATCCGCGTGCGTCTGGCGGAGGGGAGGATCGTCAGGACGCCGAGGAACACCGCGGGAACCCCGATGCCGCCGAGGACGCCACCGACGTGACGGCTGTTCGTGATGCCTTCGACCGTCGCCGTCGTGTAGAGGAGGTCCGTCGCCGCGACGAGGATCCCGCTCAGCACGAGGAGTGCACCGACGAGGAAGAGGCCAACGCCTGCGTACAGCCGCCGGAGGTCCGGGCGGTGTGTGCCCGACCGTCCCTCCCCGGTGTACACCTCCGAGAGACTGGTCATACGCCCGAATACAGCGGCCGTGCACAAAACGCTACGTCAGACATCCGCAAGACGCCGTGGACGTGCGGCTCCGTGCAGGTCGCGTCGGGCCGTCGTCCGGTCGTGTCGGGAACGTGATCCGGGCGGACCGGGCGGGGCGGACGGGGAGACCGAACGGGGCAGGGCGGGAAGGGAAGGGTTTACTGTCGGTGATTGCCAAGCGACGCGCATGGCAGACGACGAAGACGCAGAGGAAGAGGAGGCGCCTGCCGTCGAACTGGGCGAGCGCGAACCCGTCGAGGGGCAGCCGCTCGCACGAGTCGCGTCCCGACTGACCTGGCCGCACGAGAAGAGCCGCGTCATCGAGAAGGAAGGCGGGAGCGTCATCCGAACGCCCGACGGTCCCCAGTCGCTCGCGGACGTCCTCGCGGACGTCGACGTCACGTACTTCGACACGCGGCAGTCCTTCGTGACGGCCGTCACGGCGGCGGCCGGGGACGCCCCTGTTCAGACCGAGTGAGGGCGTGACGCGACTCGAACGGTTCTCTCTCGCTCGACTCGACCGACTCTCGTGGGTCCAGCGGACGCTCCTCGTCGGACTGGTCCTCTCCGTGCTCTGGAGCGCCTGGCAGATACCGCACGGAAACCTCACGATGCGCGCCCTCCGGGATACCGTCGTCTTCATCGCGTTCCCGGCGGCGCTCGCCATCACGCACGGCCGACACCTCGGCTGGCGCGTCGACCGCCGCGCGGTGCGGAACGCCGTCCTCATCGCGCTGTTCGTCCTCCCCTTTTACCTCGTGGGCTCGTCGCTTCCGAGCATCCGCGCGTACTACCCGATGTGGGAGACGTCGACGGCGCTCTCTGCGTTCCTCCCCCACGCGCTCCAGCAGTTCGTGGTGGTCGTCGCCGCCGAGACGTACTACCGCGGCCTCCTCTGTGTCGGCGTCCGAGACGAACTGGGCTTCAAGAGCGTCTTCATCTCGCCGGTCGTGTACGCGCTCCACCACGTCGGGAAGCCACCCATCGAACTGCTGCTTTCGGGACCGACGGACGTCCTCTTCGGTGCCGTCGACTACGACGCTAACTCGATTCTCCCGTCCATCGTCGCCCACGGGCTGGGACTCGCGCTCCTCGACTGGCTCGTCCTCCACCCGCCGCTTTTCCCCCCCGAACAGGTCCTCGAGTGGCTGTCGTTCCTCCCGATTCCGCTGTGAGCCCCTCGGCCATGCCTCTCCGCTGCGTTTCGACGGTGGTGTATTGCGCTCGAATCGCACTACCGTGCCTTTTCGTCCGTCGCTGTCGAAGAGATGAGCGATGACACTCCCAATCGATCCGTCCGTCCTCACGAGCGAGGACATCGGCGAGCACCACGCGACGCTCCACATGGAGCACGAGGAAGCCATCGAGCACGTCCGCGACGCGTTCAAGCAGGCGGGCTTCGGGACGGCCGTCGAGTTCTCCCTCTCCGATTTGCTCCACGAGAAGATCGGTGCCGACCGCGACCCCTACTACGTCCTCGGTGCGTGCAACCCCGAGGTCGCAGACAGAGCCCTCGACGCGACCGACAACAGACTCGGCGGACTGGTCCCGTGCAACGTCGTCGTCTGGCAGGTCGAACCCGGCGTTCAGGAGGTCTACCACGTGAGTATCATGCGCATCGCTCGGCTGGTGGGGATGGCGCCCGACGACGAGGAGATGGCCGACATCGTCGCCGCCACCGGCGAGATGGTCGAGGAGGCGTGGGGGAACCTCGACACGGCCGTCGAAACCGAAGCCGACGACTGAGCCGACGCGTCCGGCCTACGCGAAGCGTTCGTCGTCCCCGGCGTCGGTGGCGGCACTCTCCCCGGTAGCGTTCTCGTCCGCGCCGTCGGCATCGAGTTCGGACTCCAACTCCTCGACACGCGCTTCGAGGTCGGCGACGCGGTCGCCTTTGAGATACCGCCACCCGAGGAAGGCGGCGACCACCGGAACCCCGAACAGCGCGACGAGGAGCAGGAGGATAACGAGCAGTTCCGGCCCGCCGGGAACGCCGGGGAACAGTGGGACCATATCCGAGAATCCGGCCCGGGGAGTAATCGGCTTTTGGTTCCGCGTCGGTCGCCGGGAGGGCAAACGAGGGGTTACTCCCCGACCGAGAAGTCGGTCAGCGTCGCCTGCAGGCCGGAGACCATCGTCGACTTCCGCCGGAGTCGCTGGAGCGAGACGGGGAGGTACGGCGACACCGACCGCACCGCGTCGTCGAGCGTCTCCGCGTCACCCCCCTCGTCGAATGCGTTGCGGACGCTCTCTCGCACCTGCCAGACCCCACACGGCCCCCAGTAGTCGTCGGAGACGTGTCTGAGGACGAGCGCCTTCGCCTGTCGGCCGCGCGATTCGAGGTGTTCGAGGACGCCCAGTCGGGAGGCGTGGTACGCGCCTGCGGTCTCTTCGACGTAGCCGGTCCGCCCCTCGTGTCCCTCGCGGTCCGCGGCCAGCCAGACGCCGGCCTCGGGGTCGGGGTTCCAGACGCTCCCCGGCGCTTTCATCTCGACGAGTTCGAACTCCCACTGTCCGGGGACGAGCACGACCCAGAAGGCGTTCCCGAGGAACTCGTTTCGGTACACCTCGACCGAGTCGACGGACGGAGCGTCGCGGATTCGACCGCGGAGATACTGCCCCAGCGTGTCGTCGACGGCGGTGATGGACCACCGCGTCGGGACCAGTTTTCGGTTCCGGGCCTGTCCGAGCGCGCCCGCCGAGAGGATGGTGTTGATGTCGTAGACGTCGAACCCTCGTCGGTAGAGGTAGGTCATCGCCCCCTGCGCGTTCCAGTCGTCGTCCTCCAGCGTCTTCTCGACGGGGCGAGGGACGTGTGGGTTCTCCCCCAACTGTGCGGAGCGGGCCCGTGCGCGCGGACCGGTCGGTGTGGCGATGTCCTCGCGGCCGGGTTCGAGGTCGAGGTCGGGCGTCCCGTCCAGGCCGATCTCGACGGTGACGGGGCGGTCCGCGATGGCGACCTCCCGCTGGACGCCGAGGAAGCCGTCCCACGCGTCGTGGACGGACTCGACTTTGGTGGATTGGTTCGAGTTGAGAAGCGAGGTCCGACGCTCGAACACGTCGGAGATGGAGACGCCCTCGTCGTACCACTGGCCCGAGGTTTCGAACGTCGCGGCGTCCTCGTCGTGGCCGACGGGCGAGAGGATGCCCGTCGAGACCCGCGGGTAGTTGGCGCGTCCGACGAAGATGGAGGGTGAGACACCCCCGTACAGCGAGTCGCCCTGAACGACCTCGTCGAACCGGTCCTGGAACGTCTCGAGGTGGTCGAGGATGGCGTAGGACTTCTCCTCGACGAGGCGGCGGCGCTCGGCGCGCTCGTTCTCCTCGATGTCGAGATACTCGTCGAGACGCATTCGGTCGTGCTAGGGTCGGTTCGATGATAAGGGTTGTCGGCCGTGGCGCTGTTTCCGGTGGAGACGGCCACGGGCGACCGCCCACTCGCTCACCCGCGCGCCCGCTCCAGAATCGCGTCGCGGGCCCGCTTCGCACACCCCTTGTCGTTCCAGCCGAAGTGGAGCGTGCGCTCGTTGACCGGGTCGGAGAGGAGTCCTCCGGCGTCGGGAGCGACGCCGGCCAGTTCGAGTTGGAGGTAGCCGATCGTAATCCCGCCGTCGAAGTCGACACCGGTGATCTCGTCGACGGGAACCGTCGTGTCGTCGAACGACGAGCGTGCGGGCCGGTCGATGACTACCCGCTCTTCGTACACCGCGAGCGTCCCGTCCTGGAACTCGCAGACGACGACTGCCTCGGCGTGACGGTCCTCGTCGACGGCGTCGGCAGTCCCTCGTGAGTCGGCCTCGTCACGGTCCCCACGCCAGGGGAAGTCTATCATCGTTCTCGTGTACCGCGCGAGACGGCAAGAAGCGTCGGGTCCAGGGTCGAGGTCGCTTCCGGTCCGTCGACCGGCCGCTCAGTTGTGGATGCCCATCGCCTCGATCTGTTCTTGGTACCGGTTCCGAATCGTGACCTCGGTGACCTGCGCGACGTCGGCGACCTCCCGCTGGGTCTTCTTCTCGTTACAGAGGAGCGAGGCGGCGTAGATGGCCGCCGCCGCGAATCCGGTGGGGGATTTCCCCGAGAGCAGTCCCTTCTCGGCCGTCGTCTCGATGATCTCCTCGGCCTTCGACTGGACCTCCTTCGGGAGGTCGAGTTCCGAGCAGAAGCGCGGGACGTACCGTTTCGGGTCGACCGGCTTCATCTCCAGCCCGAGTTCCTGCGAGATGTACCGATACGTCCGCCCGATCTCCTTGCGCTCGACGCGGGAGACCTCGGCGATCTCTTCGAGCGACCGCGGGATGCCCTCCTTGCGGCAGGCGGCGTAGAGCGCACTGGTGGCGACGCCCTCGATGCTCCGCCCCCGGATGAGGTCCTCGCTGAGCGCACGTCGATAGATCACCGAAGCGACCTCGCGTACCGAACGCGGAACGCCCAGCGCGGAGGCCATCCGGTCGATCTCCGAGAGGGCGAACTGGAGGTTGCGCTCGCCCGCGTCCTTCGTCCGAATGCGTTCCTGCCACTTTCGAAGGCGGTGCATCTGCGAGCGTTTCTTCGAGGAGATCGACCGGCCGTAGGCGTCCTTGTCCTTCCAGTCGATGGTCGTCGTCAGGCCCTTGTCGTGCATCGTCTGGGTCGTCGGGGCACCGACCCGCGACTTCTGCTGGCGCTCGGAGTGGTTGAACGCCCGCCACTCCGGCCCGGGATCGATCTGCTCCTCCTCGATGATGAGTCCCGTCGGTTCGTGGATGAGTTCGCCGTCTCCCGTCCGGATGATCTCCTCGGAATCCACCTCGTCGAGGTCTATCGTCTCCGTGTCCTCGTCCTCCTCGTCCGCGTCCACGTTCCATCGACGCCGGTCGCCATCGCGCTCGCGTTGACGGGTGGGCCGTGTCATCACATTTTTCACTACCATTCCCACTGACACTTAAGCGTGCGGGCCCGTGTGGGTATGGATGACACAGGAACCCGGATCGAGGGGAGGGCGAACGCTCTTAATACGTGCTCGCCGAAGCGGGAACGATGCCAAGCGTTGCGTGCGACCCGGAGGAGGCACGGCGACGGCTCGAAGCGGCCGGCGTCGACGTCGAACCCGGGAACACCGAGTACGAGCGGTGGCGGGCGTCGCACGAGGGAGCCGTCGCCGTCGCCTACGACGACAAGGTGGTGGTGCAGGGGGCGACGCCCGTCGACCTCCTCGCCCACCTGCGTGAGAGTGGCGGCCGCGCACACGTCTACTTCGACGGCGCGTGTCGGGGGAACCCGGGACCCGCCGCGGTGGGCTACGCCATCGTCACGTCGGATGGCGTCGTCGCCGAAGGGAACGAACGCATCGGGCGGTCGACCAACAACCGTGCGGAGTACGAGGCGCTCGTCCGCGCGCTGGAAGTCGCCCGCGACCACGGCTTCGACGAGGTGGACGTCCGCGGCGACTCCGAACTCGTCGTCAAGCAGGTCCGCGGCGAGTGGAACACGAACGACCCCGACCTCAGAGAGCGGCGCGTCACCGCGCTCGAACTCCTCTCGGGGTTCGACCGCTGGTCGCTCGAACACGTTCCGCGGGAGATAAACGACCGCGCCGACTCCCTAGCGAACGAGGCCCTCGACGATGGCTGACGACCTGCCCGACGAACTACCGGCGGACCTGCTCGACGACGCCGAACGGCTGACTCGACTCGCACGCGACGTACCGAACCCCGACGAGGCGGCGGCTCACCGGAACCGACGGGACGAACTCCTGGCCGAACACGGCTACACCGCCCGATACCGTGAGGACGACGACACGCTCGTGTTGAACCCGTCGGACTGGTTCGAAGACGGCGTCGCCCGCACGGACCGTATCGACGACCTCTCCCGAGCGGTCGAGGTTCCCCTCTCGGACGCGGGCGCGGACGACGACTGGCGCGAGGTCGAAGCGGAGAACGCCGCGCTCGTCGAACGGGTGAGCGAGGAGCACGGAGCCGTCCACGCGGCGAACGCGCGCGCCTTCGCCGATTTCCTCGGCAACCACTACACCCGGCGAATCGAGGCGGCCTCGGGGAGAGAGGTACGGGAGTTCCTCACCGAGTACTACCCACGTAACGCCTGGCCGACGGCGGAACAAAAAGCGGTGGTCGAGGAGTCGTTACGACTCCTGTTCGATGCGGCCGGCCGTGACCGACCGAGTTACAGGTGACCGTCGACGAGTTCGCGGACCTCGTCCGCGCGCTCCTCGCTGGTGACGAACTTCGACAGCATCCAGTTGAAGCGGTCGAGGACGGTCTGGTGGCCGTCGTCGGTGAGTTCGTACTGATTCGTCCGCTTGTCCAGTTCGCTCTTGTTCACGAGCCCCATCTCGACGAGGTCGTCGAGGTTCGGGTAGAGTCGCCCGTGATTGACTTCTGTGCCGTAGTAGTCTTCGAGGTGTCGCTTGATCGCGAGTCCGTACATCGGTTCCTCAGCGAGGATAACGAGGATGTTCTGTTGGAACGCGGTGAGGTCCCGCGCCATGCCAGACTCGGTGCCCAGTGATTGTGCCTCTGACATACCTCTGGACATGTCACCCGACTACTTAACACTTCGTATACCATTATTTATTTCGGTATCTACAGTATTAAAATATCATATTTAGAGATAGAATTTATCCGTTTAAGTCCCCTGAACCGGTCGTTTCCGCGAGGTAGTGATTGAGTGTATCACTCGTGATCGGATCGCACATCCACTCGTGAGGCCGCGCGCTGCAATAAATGACCGCCTGCCGTCCGTCGGAGGGTCCGCTCGGAGATACCGACGGATTTTTGCGCCACTCAGCGGACGGACACGTATGGTCAACCTCTGGGAAGACATGGAGACCGGTCCGGACGCGCCGGACGTCGTCTACGCCGTCGTGGAGTGTCTGAAGGGAGAGCGAAACAAGTACGAGTACGACAAGGACGTGCCCGGCGTCGTCCTCGACCGGGTCCTCCACTCGAACGTCCACTACCCCTCCGACTACGGTTTCATGCCGCGGACCTACTACGACGACGGCGACCCGTTCGACGTGCTCGTCCTCGTCGAGGACCAGACGTTCCCCGGTTGCGTCATCGAGGCTCGACCCGTCGCCCTGATGGGGATGGACGACGACGGCGAGAAGGACGACAAGGTCATCGCCGTTCCCACCGAGGACCCCCGCTACGACCACGTCACCGACGTCGACGACCTGACCGCACAGACGAAAGCCGAGATCTCGGAGTTCTTCGAGACGTACAAGAACCTCGAAGAGGGCAAAGAGGTCGAGACGCTGGGCTGGGAGGACGCGCAGGCCGCGAAGGAGGCCATCGAGCACGCGATGGACCTCTACGAAGAGAACTTCGCGTAACCTCCTCGAACGACCGGTCGAACGGGCTTTTTGCCGCTGTTCTCGGACGGACGAGGCGTGTCCTCCCTCCGACCGTCGCGGCCGGAGGAAGCCGTCGAACGACCGACGGCGACGGCCCGCGGGGTCCTCGACGAGCGCTGTGGGCAGAACCCGTATGTGTCTCGGTTATACCGGGTTGCCGGCCAATAAATTATGCGCATGGGTAATTTTTTGCGGGGAGAGGACGTAGCCGATGGTGAGATGAGTTCGAGACGACCCCGCGTCGGCATCGACCACCGGACCGTCGTGCCCGCCCCGGCACTCGACGAGGACGACCGGTCGGCCGCCGACACCGACGAGACGTAAACCGCCGCGTTGTACTTCCCGTGCGCAGGAGGGCAACCCCTTTTAGCACCACGCTATTAGGCGTGGGTAATGGCGAAGTGTGACGCGTGCGGCAAGCACGAGAACTTGCCGTACCAGTGTCGGCGCTGTGGACGCACGTTCTGCGGGGAACACCGCCTCCCGGAGAACCACGACTGTCCCGGCCTGAACGACTGGGACGACCCCTCCGGCGTCTTCGAGAGCGACTTCGACGACTCGGTCGAAAAGCGTGGGAGTCGTTCGAAGGGCGTCCTCGACCGGGTGACGTCGACCGGCGGGCCGCTCGGGTACTTCCGCGGGAACATGAGCTACCTGTTCCTCGGTCTGATGTGGGTCACCTTCGCGTTGCAGCTCCTCTTTCAGTTACTCGGTCTGAGCCCCGCTCTCTACCGCACCGTGTTCGTTCTCAGCCCTGGGAACATCGAGTACGTGTGGACCTGGGTGACCTCTATCTTCGCACACGGCGGCTTCACCCACATCGCGTTCAACAGCATCGCGCTGTACTTCTTCGGCCCCGTCGTCGAGCGCTACCTCAACACCAGGCGGTTCACGGCGCTCTTTTTCGGCGCGGGCGTCCTGGCGGGCCTCGCACAGGTCGGGACGACGCTCCTGACGGAGGGCGCGGCGGGTCCCGGCGTCGTCGGCGCCTCGGGCGCCATCATGGGCGTTCTCGGCGTCCTCACCGTGTTGAACCCGAACCTGAAGGTGTACCTCTACTTCATCATCCCCATGCCGCTGTGGGTGCTCACCTTCGGCTTCGCGGCGTTCAGCCTCTGGGCCGGGTTCGGTGCCGCGAACGGCGTCGGCGCGCTCGGCGGCAACGTCGCCCACTTCGCTCACCTCGTCGGCCTCCTCGTGGGATTGGCCTACGGCGGCCGGGTCAAGGGACGGGTCGGCGTCCCCAAGTCGCTGCAGTTCGGCGGCGGCGGCGGTGGGGGAGCGGGAGGACCGGGTCGCGGTCGGTTCTGAACCATGGAGCCGCGCTACCCCCAGTACCTCCCCGACCCCACCGCGACGCGCGAGGAGATGGAGGCCCTCCAGCGCCGGGTCGCCGAGGCGGCCACCTTCGACGACGCGTTCACGTTCGACCCGACCCGCGTCGGGCGCGGTGACGACGAACAGACGACGCTCGGGGGCGAGCGGGGGGGACCCTCTGGACCGGACGCCCCAGTCGTCGCCGGCGTCGACCAGGCGTTCCTCGACGACGCGGCCGTCAGCGCCGTCGTCTGCCTCCAGGGTGGTGAGGTCGTCGAACGCGCACACGCCGTCTCTGAGCTGTCGATTCCGTACATCCCTGGATTGCTCTCGTTCCGCGAGGGCGGCCCCATCGTCGACGCGCTCGAACGGGTGCAGACGAACCCGGACCTGCTCGTCTTCGACGGGAGCGGCCGGATTCACTACCGACAGGCCGGCCTCGCGACGCACATGGGCGTCGTCTTCGACCGCCCGAGCGTGGGCGTCGCGAAGTCGCTGCTCTGTGGTCGCCCCCGCGAGTCGGTCGACGGCCGACCAGAGGGGTGGCGCACGCCGATTCTCGCCGACAGCGACGTCGACGTGCCCGACGGCCGCGTCATCGGCTACGCCGTCCAGTCGAGACAGTACGAGTCGTCTCGGAAGATCAATCCGCTCTACGTCAGCCCCGGCCACCGGGTCTCGGCCGAGACCGCCGCCGACCTCGTGCTCCGCTGCTGTGACGGGTACAAACTCCCCGAACCCACGCGCCTCGCAGACCAGTACGCGGCCGAGGTGAAAGCCGAGTACACCTGAACAGCCCTGCAGAACCTCCGCAATCGGTGGCACTTAACCGTCCGCGTTCCGACGTACCGGCGTGCACCCCAAGACGGTCCTCATCACCGGTTGTTCGTCAGGAATCGGCCGCGCGACGGCGCTCGCCTTCCTCGACGAGGAGTGGGAGGTGTACGCCACCGCCCGCAACCCCGCCGACATCGAGACGCTGGGCGACCGCGGCTGCGACATCTCCACGCTCGACGTCACCGACCCCGAGGACGTCGAGCGCGTCGTCTCCCGCATCGTCGACGAGCACGGCCGCATCGACTGCCTCGTCAACAACGCGGGCTACGCGCAGTTCGGTCCCATCGAGGACGTGCCCACCGACAAGGTCCACGAGCAGTTCGACGCCAACGTCTACGGCCCCCACCGACTGACTCGCGCCGTCCTCCCCCACATGCGCGAGCAGGAGTCGGGGACCATCGTCAACGTCTCCAGCGTCGCCGGGCGACTCTCCTTCCCCGGCGGCGGCGTCTACTGCGCCTCGAAGTTCGCGCTCGAAGCCATGAGCGACGCGCTCCGCGTCGAAGTCGAGGACAAGGGAATCGACGTCGTCCTCATCGAACCCGGCCCGGTCGACACCCAGTTCAACCAGCGGGCCGCGGAGGAGGCCGACGAGGAAGAAATCGAGCGCTCCGAGGCGTACGCGCCGTTCTACAAGGCGTTCGACGACGCGCAGGCTGTCGGCGAGGGCGGGTTCTGGGAGGAACCGCCCGAACGGGTCGCAGAGGACATCGTCAACGCCGCGTCGGCGACGAAGCCCGCGGCGCGCTACCCCGTCGGGACCGTCGCGTCGATTGCCGTCCTGGGCCGGTTCGTCCCCGATTCGCTCAGAGACAGCGCGTTCGGTCTCCTGCGAAAGCTCTCCTGAGGGCCGGGCGGGTTGCTTGCGACGGCGACGGCACTCACGGAGCGTCGCCGAGACGCACCGGTCAGCCGCGAGAGCGCCTCACAGTCACACCCGCACGTCCGGGTCGAGCAGCGAGGCTACTCGCGCTCCGTCCGGGCGTCGTTCAGCGAATCGACGACACCGTAGGCGCCGAATCCGACACCCACGACGGTTCCGAACAGGAACCACGCGTTCTGTGTCTGCTGATACTGCAGCAGCGCGAAGACGGTGATGAGCGCACCGCCGACGAGCGGATACCACGGGGAGCGGAGAAAGCCCCTCGTGAACGCCGCGAGGGTCATCAAGACAGCGATGGAGGTGAAGAACGCCAGTTCGAGACGACCAACTGGCTGCCCTCGAACCACGGCCAGGAGGGCGATGATCGCGAGCGTGAGGAGTCCGAGCAGTCCACCGGTGTCGGGGCGGCGAAGCGTGAACATCGTGTCCGATCGGTAACACCGTGTGTGACGGTCACACGTCGCGAACAGATAGGTTCTGCGGGGACGCACCGGTCGTCGAACCGTCTACGAACTCACTGCAGACACGCCGCGACGACTTTCAGCGCGGCCTCCCCCTGCACCTCGTCGGCGAGGAGGGGAACGCGCTTGACGTCGTGTCCGCGGAAGAGGTCCATCGCCTCCGAGAGCGCGGCCTGCTGGACCTTCCAGCGCCGCTTGCAGAACTCGCAGTTCTCCAGGTCGGGCGAGACGACCCACTCGGGGTCGACGTCGCTCGTGACCTCGGCGAGGTTCTCCATCACCTGGTTCACCACGACGGTCTGGACCGGAATGCCGAACTCGTCCAGCCGTCTGATGAGGCGCTGTGATTCGAGCACGCTCATCTTCTCGGGCACCATCACCACGCGGAAATCCGTCCGCGACGGGTCTCTGAGCACCGCTCGAAGGCGCTCGATGCGCTCGGCGAGTTCCTCCAGTTGGGCCAGCGGCTTTTCCGACTCGGACCCGGCTCCGAACATCCCCTTGATGCCGTCCATCAGCCCCGAGAACTGCTCGCGCATCTTGAGGAGTCGACCCGCCATCGAGTCCATCACTTCGGGGAGTTCGAGCAGTCGAAGGGTGTGGCCCGTCGGCGCGGTGTCGATGACGACGCGGTCGAACCGGGGGTCGTCGAGGTACTCCAGAAGCTGCTGCATCGCCGCCGCCTCGTCCGCGCCGGGCATCGGTCCACTCAGGGGGGAGTCGCCGCCGAAGAGGTCGCCGAGACCGCCCATGCCCGCGCCCATCGGGCCGTCGCCGGCACCTCCAGGACCGCCGGTGAAGGGGTTGTCGCCCGCAGCGCCACCCACGCCGGAACCGGACTCATCCGTGAAGGGGTTCTCGTCGCTGCCGGCGGCACCACCTGGACCGGCCGTCGCCCCCGCGGGACCGCTGTCGTCGTCGGCGCCGAACCCGGGGTCGAACTCCCCGCCGGCGAACGGCCCCTGTGCGACCGCCTCGGGGTCGATTTCGGCGGCGTACAGGGGGAGGTCGTCGCGAATCTGCGTCGGTCTGGGCGGGACGTCGACTTCGAGAGTGTCCGAGAGGGAGTGGGCGGGGTCGGTCGAGACGACGAGCGTGGCCGTCCCGTCCGCGGCGGAGGCGAGCGCCGTCGCCGCCGCCATCGTCGTCTTACCGACGCCGCCCTTCCCGCCGTAGAGGACGTACTCGGGCGCGTCGACGCCGACGGGCAGGTCGGCGTCGCTCTCCTCGATCGGCCCGGTCTCCACCTCGATAGGGTCTCCGCCCGCGCCGCCCTCTCCGCCCCCGTCGTCGTGGACGTGCCCGTCGTCCGCGTCGTCAACGGAGTCGACCGCCTCGACGTCGATGTTCGTCATACCCGTTCTCGACCGTCGAGCTTTGTGTACCCGTCGGTCTGGAAGATACGGAGGTGAGAACGGCGCGTCGAGACGCCTCACCGACGAACAGCGCGGTCACGTACGGGAGAGAGTCGGTGTGCGAACTGGTACGGGAGATGAGCTAGAGCATCGATACAGATGCGAACACGGTGGTCGCGCGGTGCGCGGACGCGGTGAGGCCACACCATCGAGGCGGCTCCGCCGCTTCGAGCCGTTCGTTCGCTCGTATGCGCTCGTTCGCGGGCGACCCGAACTCGACACGTCCGTCGAACGTGCCACGGACACGCCCCCGAGGAGCCGCAGAGAACGACAGAACGGACATCTACCGAACGGCTCGAAAGCCGTACTCAGGAGAAGTATTCGGCCAACCGCTCTGCGGCCTCCTGCGCCCGGGGCGTACACAGCGCGAAGCGGATCCACTCGTCACGAGCCGTCCCGAAGGCTTCGCCGGGCATCCCCGCCACGCCGGCCTCGTCGATGAGCGTCTTCACGTTCTCCATCGTCCCGGGGAAGCCGTCGAAGCGCGCGAGCACGTAAAAGGCCCCCTCGGGCCGGGTGTAGTCCGCGCCGGCCGCGTCGAGCGCGTCGCAGAAGGCGTCGATGCGAGTTCGAAGCGAGTCGCGGACGTCCTCGTAGTACTCGGGACCGGTGCTCTGTAGCGCCGCGAGAACCGCCGCCTGCGACGGGCGCGCGCCGGTGACGTTGACGAGCATGTGTCTCGTTTTGGCCTTCTCGACCAGCGACTCGGGGAAGACGGCGTAGCCGACGCGAAAGCCCGTGATAGCGAACGTCTTCGAGTACGACGAGGTGACGATGCGGTGGTCGGAGTCGATAGTCAGCGCGGACTCGAAGTCGCCCGAGAAGTCGAAGTGGTCGTACACCTCGTCGGCGAGGAGGAGCGCGTCGTGCGCCTCCGCGAGCGAGACGAGTTCCTCGATGGTCTCGCGGGGGTACACCGCCCCCGTGGGGTTGTTCGGCGTGTTGACCACGATGCAGACCGTCTCGTCCGTGATCGCTTCGCGCATCGCGTCCATGTCGAGTTGGCCGTTCTCGTGGACCGGGACCATCCGGACGCGCCCGCCGAGCATCTGCGCCTTCCCCGGGTAGTACGGGTAGACGGGGTCGGTGAGGACGAACTCGTCGCCGGCGTCGCGCTCCATCGCCCGGGCCATCGCGAGGTAGTTCGCCTCGCCGCCGCCGATGGTGACGATGACTCGCGAGGGGTCGACGTTCCGGCGCTCGGCGATCTCCTCTCGCAACTCGCGGAGGCCGTCGCTCGGGGGGTACTGAAACGCCGCGGTGGGTGCGTCGGCGTACTCGTGGAGCCCCTCACGCAGGGCGGCGGGCGGGTCCCAGTCGGGGTTGCCGCTCACCATGTCGACGACGTCCCGGTCCGCGTGGTGTGCGTACTGGATGACGTGGAAGAACAGCGGCTCGTCGTAGTCCATGTGGGTGGATGGAAACCGAGGGTGTTGGCGTTTTCGTCCTGGATTCGATGGGGTTTCGGAGCTGAGAGACAGTCGAAGTTCGGACGAACGGGACCGAGCGGTTCGAGATGAGACGGAGAGAGACGCGACCGACGATACACGGACGCGGTGGACCGCAGCCTCGGCCTTCCCCACCCAGTCGCTCGCGGACGGAGCCGCGAGCGGTCCTCGTGAGGGGACCGAGCGAACGGCTCGAAGCGACGCAGTCGCTTCGGTGGATGACTGAGCGAACGAGTGAAACGAGTGAGTGAAGGAGTCGGTTGGGGAGGGCGTGGCCACAGCGCCCTGGCGACCGCTCCCGTCTCGCACTCACAGTCTCGTTCTCGTCGTCGTACACGGACACAGAACGCATCGAGGCACAGGGAATGATAACGTGGCGAAACGCTTGAGTCCCCCGCGGAGCCAGGAAAAGCGTGAACAAGAAGGGACACGTGCTGAACGCGGTGCTCCTCGGCGTCGGCCTCGGGCTCATTCTCACCGTCGACCCGACCACGCGGCCGACGACCGACGTCGCCGTCGAGGTGCTCACGCGTGTCGTCGAACTCTCGGTGCCCGTGACGCTCGGGGCGCTCTTCCCCGACGTCGACACCGCCTTCGGCAAACACCGCAAGACGCTCCACAACCTCCCCGTGTTGGGGGTGTTCCTCGCGTTCCCGTTCCTCTTCGGGAACCTCCAGTTCGTCTGGATCGGTGTGGCGACCCACTACCTCCTCGACGTGGTCGGGAGCCGGCGGGGTATCGCGCTGTTTTACCCCCTCTCGAAGACCGAGTACGGCTTCCCGTCGGGCGTGACGACGAGTTCGAAACACGCCGACGCGGTCACCGTCGTCATCACCCTCTTCGAGTTGGCCCTGCTCGCGGGCGTTCACTACTTCGCCTTCCGCTCGACTCGGGGCTCACGAACGTACAGGACCTCGTAACGGCGTCGATGGGGTCGCTCGCGCTCCTCGTCTGAGACGGTTCACTCGACCCACTCGACCCACCGCACTCCTCAGCGTCGGTACACCGAGACGTCGTCGAACCGGCCCCGGTAGGCGATGTGGTCGGGATGGGTCGGCTCCATGCCCGAGAGGAGGAGGCGGTCGACCTTCCCCCAGGTGTTCTCGTGCCCGAGGTGGGTGAACTCGGCGACGCCGCGGAGTCGGTGGCCGACGCCCGACCGACGCATCACCCGCCGAGGTGCCCCGGTTCTGAGCGCGCGCACGAGGGCCGACTCGTCGTCGATGGACGTCTCGAACGCCGTCCACGCCTCGCCCACCGTCGAGTGGAGGTGCGCGTACGACGACCCGAACGCCGGCATCGACGTCTCGCGAACGACGCGACCCATCGCCTCGTTCTGCCACGGGAGGCACTTCGCGTTGTAGCGTTCGACGCCGTCGATCCGTTCTCGGAAGCGCCGGACGTCGTCGAGACCGAGGCTCACGGACAGGAGGTCGGGATGGGGAACGAGAACGGCCGCGCCCTGTCGGTCGCACTCCGCGATGGCCGCGTCGAGGGTGATGAAGTCGGGGACGGGGTCCGAAAGCCCCACGGCGAGGACGTGTTTGCGGTCGTGCCACGGCCCCGTGAACACCTCCCGGGCGGGGACGACGAGGAGGTCGTCGTCGGTGTGCTCGCGGGCGCGAGCGCGGATGTCGGGGAGCCGGGAGAAATGCGGCGCGTACACGAGGACGTCGAGGCCGCGGGCCTTCGCTCGCTCGACGACGCGGTCGTCGAGGAGCTTCACGTGCATGTCGACCCGAGTCTCGTCGCCGGGCGGCGCCTCGCGCGTCACATGCGATGGGAAACGGAGCCGGAAGTTAGTGGTTGCTATTCGGCGTGAATCGAGTGACTGCGGGCGTTCGAGAGCGTGAGCGAGAGTGAGAGAGTTCGTCGTCTCGGGTGTCGATGAGGGTCGGGGTGTACGAATCAGCGAGGCGTTGTGGCCGGGGCAAGCACGATACCACGAGCGGAAACAGTGACCGACGGCGCGAGGGACGAGAGAGCAACCGCGCGATGCACGGGCGTGGTGTCGCCACGCCCTCCCCAGCCGATTCGCCCACTCGCTCACAGGTTCGCTCGTGGGCTCTATCCCTCGCGCGTGTCGCGCGACACGGAGGCCGCGCCGTCACGCGCCACCGCCTCATCTTGTGGCGGTCGGCGCGCGAGGTTTTCGTGAGAGAACCGAACGAACAGCTCGGAGCAACTCCGTTGCTCCGGTGGGCGAGGCTACGGGTCACCGCGTCCGTGTACCGCTCGGACCGCACGTTGGACCGACCAGTTCCCTCGACAGTGGTCGGGTCCGACGACGAACACCAGACGCAACGACGGTCAACCGTCTGTAACGTACACTGCTACCGCTCGACACCCACGAAACCGTTTTGTCGCCCGCCCGCAACCACCCTGCATGTCCCCCTGGCAGTGTGCCATCCGCGGGTGTGGGGCGGAGTTCCCCGACGCCGAGGACACCCTCGTCCACCAGGCGACCGAACACGAGTACCACACCTGCAAAATCTGTACGGCGGAGGTCCCCGAGGGCTACTTCGCCATCCGTCACGCGCTCGAAGAGCACAGCCGTGCGGAGTACGTCCGAGCGTACGACGCCGGCCCCGACGACATCCGCGAGCGCGAGGCGGTTCGAAGGGCCATCGAGTCGACGGTCGACGTGTCGAGGGTCGCCGAACGCCTCGACGCGGACGGTCGGCTCTGAGCGGGCGGAGTGCGTCCATCAGAAACCGAAACGACGTGTTCGTGGCGTGCGCCGGCGGCGGCCGTTCCTCGCGCGTGGGCGGAACAGAGTGGGGCGAGCGGGACGAGTGAGACCTTGAAGAACGCCTCAGCGTTTCTCAGTGGCTCGCGGCCTTCGGCCACTCGCTCTTCGAGGAACGGTTCGCTTCGCTCACCGTTCTTCGGAATCTGCTCGCGGCGACGAGAGTCGCCGCTCGCACGGCCCGAGGAGCTATCGCTCCTCGCTGTCGAGCACGCGGATCTGGTCGCCGCGGACCGTCACCGGAATCGGAACGGTCGCCTCGTACAGTTCGACGGTGACCTGGTCCTTGCCCTCGTCGATGCGCTGGACGCGGGCCTTCTCGCCCTTGAACGGCCCGGAGACGAGTTCGACGATGTCGCCCTCGGCGATGCCCTCGACGTCGGGCGTCGGCGAGAGGAAGTGCTCGACCTCGGCCATCGACGACCGGCCGACCTGTCCGCCTGAACTGACGAGGCCGCGAGCGTGCGGAATCTCCTCTAAGACGCGTTCGATGACCGCGTTGTTGTCGGCCTCGACCATCACGTACGAGGTCAAAGAGTCCGGGGCGAGCACGGCGTGAATCTCGGACTCCTCGCGGTTGGCGATCATGTCGGCCACCGTGCGTTCCTGGCTCGCGGTGGTCTTGACGGCGAATATCGGCATCGCTACACGCCTCCGGGGAGGAAGCTCATCACGGCGAAGATGACGAAGCCGAGGAACCCGACGAGGAAGATACCCGCACCGGCGATCTTCGAGATCTGTGAGAACTCCTCCCACGACGGGGTCGACGCGAGCTTCAACACCCGAACGTAGCTGGTGAGATCGTATTTGACGTCCATGGTTGTTGTCGGCGCTAGGCGGGCGGGCTTTTTCTATCTATTGATGACTTCGTGGGCGCGTGCAGTGTCGTGAGCGTGTCTGGGGATGTAGAGACCGCGCGGTGGACGGACGCGGAGAGACCACGTCCTCCCCGGCCGAGTCGCCTACTCACGACCCCGTCCGTATCGAGCACGGAACGGACGGACAGAAACGGAGGACGACCCCGCGAGAGAGCGCGACCGCGATTACTCGACGAAGTCGATGTCGTCGACGTCGTCCGCCTGCGGCTGGACGTCGGTGCGACCGTAGATCTGTGGGGAGTCCACGCCGGTGACGACGATCATCGTCCGCATCTTGCCGTCGAGGTCCTCGTCGATGGAGGTGCCCCAGATGATGCGCGCTTCGGGGTCGATGCGCTCGTAAATCTCCTCGACGACGCCCTCGGCCTCCTCGATGCTCATGTCGGAGCCACCGGTGACGTTCACCAGCGCGGAGTTCGCCCCGGAGATGTCCACATCGAGTAACGGAGAGCGGAGCGCGCTCTTGACCGAGTCCTGTGCCTTCTGTTCGGAATCCGACTCCCCGAGGCCGATCATCGCGACGCCGCCGCGCTCCATCACGGTCTTGACGTCGGCGAAGTCGAGGTTCACCAGACCCGGCTTCGTGATGAGTTCGGTGATGCCCTTGACCGAGCGCATCAGTACCTCATCAGAGACCTTGAACGCCTGCTTGACGGGGAGCTTCCCCACGGCATCGAGGAGGCGGTCGTTCGGAACGACGATGACCGTGTCGGCCACGTCTCTGAGTCGCTCCAACCCGGCTTCAGCGTTCGTCCGTCGTACCTCGCCTTCGGCGGTGAAGGGCGTCGTGACGATGGCGATGGTGAGCGCGCCGGCCTCGCGGGCGGCCTTCGCGACCACCGGAGCCGAACCCGTGCCGGTGCCGCCACCCAGGCCGGCGGTGACGAACACCATGTCCGAGCCCTGGATGGAGTCGTGGATGTCCTCCTGCGATTCGAGCGCGGCCTCCTCGCCCACCTGGGGGAGCGACCCGGCGCCGCGTCCCTGGGTCTTCTGCTCGCCGATGAGAATCTTGGTGTCGGCCTGGACGTTGACCAGGTGCTGAACGTCCGTGTTGGCCGCGACGAGCTTCGCGCCCTTGATCCCCTCCTCGGCCATTCGGTTGACGGTGTTGCCGCCCGCGCCGCCACAGCCAACGACCGTGATGTTGGTCTGTAAGTCCTTGAGGACGTCCTGCAGTTGTTCGTCAGTCATCGTTCCCGTCGGCCCTGTCGAAGATGATGGTTCGTCGACACCGTTTGTCGTCCCATCCTCCATCTTCTCGGCCTCCTCGATCGCGCTGTCGACGATGGAGTCCATACGTATGCGCACTCCTTTCCGACCAAGACACATTACCTTTCCCCCTCCGTCATACGCCTGTCTGACGGTTTTTCGGGCGATTCCGTCGATTCATACTGAGAACCTGACAGTTCGGTCGCGGTGGACGTCCTCGGGGGAGACTTCCCGACCCTCGACGTCGACCGACTGCCCGCCGGCGAGTCGTCCGAACGCCGGTCCCTCCGGAACGCCGAGGTCGGCCGCCGCCTCGGCGTCGAACGCGCGTTCGCGGGCGACGACGACGCCGTCCTCGCGGGTGACCTCGTCGTAGCGGGCTCGGAGAACGTCACAGAGCGCGCTTACGAGGCGGTCGTACGGGTCGGCGTCCGCGGCTTCGTCGCCGTCTAAGCCGCGAGGAATGGCCACCCGGCCGGTCGGTCGACGACCGCTCTCCTCGGTGTGGAAGGCGACGGTGTGGTCGTCGACGGCCGCGCGCGCCGCGTCGTGGTCGACGCCGAGCGTCCCGTCGACGAACTCGCGGGAGAGGTCGGCGACGTCGAAGGGGACGTCGGACGACTCACCGACGCCGACCCGCGCGTGTGCGCCGAACCGAACGCCGTCGTCGACCGTTCCAAGGTCCGCCTCGACGTGTTCGACGAGGTCACGCGGGACCGCCCGCGTCTCTCGGAGGAACGTCTCGCTCACGACGCGGTAGCCGAGGTCCGCGATGGTTTCTGTGAGCCGTGGCCGGTCGCCGTCGACGAGCGCGAGGGTCGCGGCGCTCTCCTCGAACGCCGCGCGGACGACGTCCCCGTGCTCTCCGACCGGTCCCATGGCTTCGAGCGGCCAGTCCGCGCCGACGTGGCCGACGGCCCAGTCCGTCTCGCGGACGACCCGCGCGAACCGCGGGGCGTAGTGGCCGCCGCCGAAGCCGACGACGTGTCTCGTCTCCTCACCGTCGGCCCGGTCGGCCGAGACACCAGCGAGGTCGAGGACCGCCCGAGCGACCGCCCGAGCGCCCTCGGGGTCGTCCCACTCCCGTGGATCAGAACCGAGTTCGACGAACATCGACGGGACGCCGACCCGAGAGGGGCCGTGGTGGGTACACTCGATGCCGACGTCGTACTCCTCGGGCGCGTGCGCTGCGAGCGCTTCGACGACTTTCTTCTGTGCACCGGGACACGCGCGGGCCAGTTCGCCGTCTCGTCCCCCGTACTCGGCGGGGCCGAAGTTGCCCGTGAAGTGCGCCGAGAGCAGCGGGCCGGTCTCGCCCGAGTGCCGCGAGAGAAAGCACAGACAGTCGGGGTCGTCGAAGGCCTCCGAAACGCCGTCGAGGTGGAGGTGGAGGTCCTCGAACGTTCGGAGTTCGAAACCGGGTCGGGCGTAGTAGGTGCCGCCGCCCGCTCCCTCACGGCGGGTGTCGTCGACCCGTTCGTCCCACTCCGCGAGGTCGAGGACGTGTTCGCCGATGTGTTCGGAGGCGCGGTCGGCGCGGCTGACGACGAGCGCAATCACGTCCCGTCCTTGCCGACGGTGGGGTAAAATCGAGTCGGTTTCGAGCCGTTCGCCCGGCTAATCGGCGTGGTCGGCGCTGGCCTCGGCCGAGCCGATAGCCTCCCGAGCGGTGGCTCTGGTTTTGCCGAACAGCCAGCGGAGTTCGTCGCGCCGGGCCGCAAAGAGCACGAGTCCGATGAGGAGGTAGACGACGGTGTAGCCGTACAGGATGTAGAGGCTGTACGTCGAGGCGAGCGGTTCGGCGACCGTCCGGATGACGACGAACTCCGCGACGACCTGCGTGATGAAGAGGCCGAAGAGCGCGACCGCCTCGCGGATGGAGATTTCGAAGTTGGTCAGGATGGCGATGGCGAAGAAGCTCTGCGCGGCGGTGATCCAGATTTCGGCCACCTGCTTCTGGTCGAACGGGAGCGGAGCGACCCGGCCGGCGGCGATGGAGTAGACGACGGCGAGCGTCCCGATGAGGAGCGTCCACTGGTTGAGCTTCGAGGAGATGAGCGCGTTGAACCCCGCCGTCGACCGCGCCTTGTTGACGAGGTAGGCGACGACGATGAGTTCGGGCGACTCGGAGGCCAGCGGCGCGACCCACTGGATCATGAAGAAGGGCGGGACGCCCGCCTGCTGGCCGAGTTCTTCGAGGCCGTGCGCGAACGGTTCGACCGCGGTCAGGATGAGCAGCCCCGAGAAGGCAAAGAGGAGAAGCACCGTCGCGATTCGCCTCGGCTTGCGGTACGCCTGGAAGTACGCGGGGACGCCGACCTGTTCCTCGTGGGAGTCGACGTCGCCGCGGATGATGATGCCGATGTAGAGCGCGTAGAGGCCGACGAGGACGACGGTGTCGACGACGCCGATGCCTCCCATCGTCTCGCCGCCCGCGAGCGTCGCGGCGCTGAAGGGAACGAAGAACGCGAACAGCGTCGCGGCCAGGAGGAACGCGATTTCCGTGGAGATGTCGCGGTCGAGGTGGACGACGTCGCCGAGGAAACCCGACCGGCGTTCGACGGCCGGGTCGTTCGTGGAGTGCGCCTTGTACACCGTGAACACCGCGATGGCTGACCAGCCGAGGCCGATGAGGATGCGGTTCGCGCCGGTCATGTTGGCGACCGCGAGGTTCGCCGCCTCGGCCCCGCGTGGCGTTCCGATGTTCGCCCCGGCGGTCCACGCGTACAGCGCGTCGACGGCGTACTCCGGCGCGACGGCGAGGACGGCGAGGACGGCCAGCGCGAACGCCCGGGGGACGTCCTTCTCGGCCGTCTCCGCACCCCACGCGAGGAGGAACGACGCGCCGAGCACCGCGAGGCCGCTGATGGCCACGGTGGTGAGAGTTTCGAACGAAGCGTTCGCGTTTGTCGCCCACGAGAGCGACCAGGGAAGCGTGAGCGCCACCGCGAGCGAAACCGCGAAGAGGGGGTGGCGCAGTCGGGAACTCATATCCGAGACGAACAGAGGGAGACAGATATTGATTCCCCTTTCAGGTCGGAGACGGCCTCCCCTCGAACGGGTGACGACGAGGGGTTTCGCGGCGAGCGAAGAGGAGTGCGTTTATGCGACGGAAGGTAGTCGCCGAAGGTATGCAGGTGTTCGGACTCGTCGGCAACCCCGTCGGGCACTCGCTGTCGCCGCCGATGCACGAGGCCGCGTACGACGCGCTCGGCATCGACGCGCGCTACGTCACCTTCGAACCGGGCGTCGACGACATCGAGCGGGCCGTCGGCGGCGCCGAGGCGCTGGGGATCAGTGGGCTCAACGTCACCATCCCGTTCAAACAGGACGTCCTCGGCCTCGTCGACCCGGACCCCCTCGCAGAACGCATCGGCGCGGTCAACACCGTCGACTTCTCCGGGGCGACTCCGAGAGGGTACAACACGGACGCGGCGGGCGTGACTCGCTCGTTCGCCCACCACGGCGTCCCGCTCGACGGACGCGACGCCGTCGTGGTCGGGGCGGGCGGGGCGGGGCGGGCAGTCGCGTTCGCGCTCGCCGAGTCGGGGTGTCGCGTCCACGTCGCCAATCGAACGGTCGAGAAAGCCGAATCGCTCGTCGAGTCCATCGACGGTGCCTCCGCGGGTGGACTCGACACGCTCGACAGAGTGAGCGAGGCGGACGTGCTCGTCAACGCGACGAGCGTCGGGATGGAGACAGAGGAGTCGCCCGTCCCGCGCGAACACCTCCACGCCGACCTCGCCGTGCTCGACGCGGTG
Source organism: Salinigranum rubrum (assembly GCF_002906575.1). Taxonomy (NCBI): domain Archaea; kingdom Methanobacteriati; phylum Methanobacteriota; class Halobacteria; order Halobacteriales; family Haloferacaceae; genus Salinigranum; species Salinigranum rubrum. The sequence continues at coordinate 915,589 of NZ_CP026309.1, read as the reverse complement.
TACAGCCCCATCGAAACCCGACTCCTGCGCGAGGCGAGCGAAGTCGGCGCGACGACGGTCGACGGGGCGTGGATGCTCCTGTATCAGGGCGTCGAGGCGTTCGAGCGGTGGACCGGACGGGACGCGCCCGTCGAGGCCATGAACGAGGCGCTGCGCGCGCGGTTGTCGTAGAGTGAGGCGCTCTCGCGTCGACCCGGACGCCGAACCGCGGGACGCGACGTGCGCATCCGACGAATTTTAAATACGGGCGGGCGTAAGTCGAGGCATGACACGGGCCTGGAAGGAACACGCGGAACTGGACGTGACGGGAGCGGATCGGTAATGGGGCTCTTGGATACTCTCAAGTCGCTCCTCGGCATCGGCGGCGGTGACCGCCGAAGCGACGAGGACGTCGGCGTGACCGTCGAGCGCGACACGCGCGCGGCCGAAGGGTCCGACCCCGAACCGGAGACGGCGTCCGAGAGCGCGGTGAAAGCGCCCGCGGACGAGGCCGTCGACAGCGACGAGACGGACGACGCGGACGACGCGGCCGCCGCCGGGACCGACGCGGCGGCGTCGACCGGGTCGATGGTCGACGCGGACGCCGAGGTCGCAGAACCCGCCGAGGCGGTCTCCATCGGCGGTGACGAGTCGGCGGAGACCGACGTCGACACCGAACCACCCGAGACCGACGAGGCCGCCGCCGCGGGAGGCGACGCGAGCGCCTCCACCGGGTCGATGGTCGACGAGCACACGGCCGACGAGGCGACAGAACCCGCCGAAGCCGTCGATACGGACGCCGAGGCAGTCGGCGACATCGAGGAGGTCGAAGCCGAAGCCGAGACGGGAGCGGCCGACGACGACGCGGAGACGAGCGCGGGCGAAGTCGACCACGAGGAGACCGTTGCGGTCGAGGACGCCGAGACCGCCGACCTGATCGACGAGGACGCGGCCGACGAGGAGGAGACGCCGGCCGAATCGGCGGAGGCGGTCGACACCGACGAGGGCGAGACGGTCGAGGAGGCGGCCGACGACGCGGCCGACGCAGCGACCGCCGGGTCCGACGAGTCGCCCGACGTGCTGAAGGGCATCGGCCCGGCGTACGCTCGCCGACTCGCCGACGCCGGTATCGACACCGTCGCCGACCTGGCGGCCGCCGACGCCGACGCGCTCGGCGACGAGATCGACGTCTCCCCGAAGCGCGTCTCGCGGTGGATCGACCGGGCGAAAGAGTACTAACCCTCTGCTCGTCTGATCGCGTCACGAAACCGTTACTTACGCCCGCCAGTTCCGCAGTGATATGGAACCGGTGACCGGACGGAACCCGTTCCGCGAGGCCCCGCCCGCTGCTCGCGTTCCCGTCGAGGTTCGCGTCACGGTCGACGACCCCTCCGCGGCGTACCGCCGGGCGCGGACCGACTCGGCGCCACACGGAGAAGCCGCACGTCGGCGTCCAGTTCCACCCCGAGAGCATCCTCACCGAGGCCGGAAAGACGATGGTGGCGGCGTTCGTCGACTCGTGCCGATGAGCGAGGACCCGACGGCGTCCACAGGCGACGATGGCGGCGGAAACGGCGACGGCAGGGGAGACGGCGAGTACCTGTATCACGTCGACGGCGACCTGCTCCCGGCAGAAGAGGCGACCGTCTCGGTCCGCGACCGGGGGTTCATGTACGGCGACGCGGCGTTCGAGACGCTCCGAGCGTACGGCGGCGAGGTGTTCGCGTGGGACGCCCACGCCCGTCGACTCGCCGGGACGTGCGAGGTCCTCCAACTCGACCACGGCCTCCCCGACGCGGACCTCCACCGACGCGTCCGAGAGACGCTGACGGCGAACGACCTCGACGACGCGTACGTCCGGCTCTCGGTCACCCGGGGCGTCCAGCCGGGAAAGCTCACTCCGGACCCCGAAGTCGACCCGACGGTCGTCGTCCTGGTCGACGAACTCCCGCGGGGGGCCGCGAGAGCACACCCGTCTGGGACGGCCCGGCGACGGTCCAGACGGTGAAGACGCGTCGCGTTTCCGACCGTGCCATCCCCTCGCGTGCGAAGACGCACAACTACCTGAACGGGATTCTCGCCCGGCTCGAACTCCGCGTGACCGGTGCGGACGAGGCGCTCGTGCTCGACGCCGAGGGGTACGTCGCCGAGGGTGCGACGAGCAACGTCTTCTTCGTCTCCGAGAAGGCGCTGTGCACGCCGTCGCTCGACGGTCCGGTGCTTCCCGGCGTAACCCGCGACGTCGTCATCGACCTCGCCCGGGAGGAGGGAATCCCCGTCCGCGAGGAGCAGTTCACCCCCGACGACGTCCGAAACGCCGCCGAGGTGTTCGTGACGAACACGACGTGGGAACTGCGGCCCGTCGAGACCGTCGACGGCATCGAGTGCGGCGGCGGTCCGGTCACGACGCTCCTCTCGCGACTGTTCGACGAGCGAGTCGAGCGGGAACACTACCGGGGTCGCGTCGGCGACGCCGACAGGGAGAGTGAAGACGACCACGAAGACGGCGTCGCCGGCGTCGACAGCCAGTGGGACGTCGGCGGCGATTGAACCCCGAGCGAGGGCGACGACACGCCGGCACTGTTCACGCCGGAACACCGCCTCGAGTACCCCTCACTGACGGCCGTCACCACGGTCTGTCAGCGCGACACCAGCGCTATCGGCGCCCTGGCGTCGAAGATATCAACCGAAAAAGTTGGACAATCTGACCTACGCGTCGTACGACGCGCGTTTTGAAGAGGACGTCGTCCGGCAATTGATTCGCAACGATGGCGGGCGGGGGGAACCGGGGACCATCACCCCGCCGAGTTAGGCGTTCCCCACACGCTCGTCGAGGGCGAGGCGGACGCGACGTGGGTGTTCATACCGTGGGAGGGTATTCAGACCGAACGCGACGGCATCGACCTGAACGCCTTCGCCCTCGACGACTACGACGTCTCGCACGGGTACACGCCGGTGCTGCTCGCCCACCCCGAGGGAATCGACGTCGACGCGCTGTACACGAACGCGCTCTTCGACCGGACCTGATCCGGACCGAGAACCGCAACGATTGATTAGGTCTCACCCCAAGCCCCGGCATGGACGACGACCGGCACGTCGCGTCGCTCGACGACGTCCCCACGGACGGGACGCTTCTCGTCACGCTTCGGAACGGCGACGGACTCGAAGAGGTCATCCTCACCCGGCTCGACGACGGCGTAGCAGCGTACAAGAACTATTGTCAGCACTGGACCGACGTTCGGCTCGACAAGGGGTCGGGAGCGCTCGTTCGGAACGACGAAATCGTCTGTCAGAAACACGCCGCGACGTTCGAGTCCGGTTCCGGGTACTGCAACTTCGGCCCGTGTGAGGGGTCGTATCTCGCCACCGTCGACGTCGAAGTCGACGACGGCGAGGTGTTCGTCTCCGAGGACGGCTACACCTTCGAACACGTCGGGGAGTCGGACGACGAATCGCGGTCGTCGGGCAGTCGGATCGGCTTCGGCGGCTGAGTCGATCGAATTCGATAGAAGTCGATGGAGACGAGAGTCCAACTCTCCGGACCGTCAGCTGATTTCGAAGTGTCTCTCGACCCGGACAGACCGACCGACTGCCGCCGAACGCCGACGCGACTCGACTCGACTCGCGCTCCATCGACTCGGACGCCCGTCGACGGAGGCGCGGCCGGGTCGTCGACTCGGTGTTCAACGAGTTCTGTCACGAGCACAGCGATATCGGTGATGAGTACACTGCCGGTGTGGAAACTGTTAACCTCTAGCAGTACGACGATGACGATGTCCCCAGTCGCTATCGGGGACCGCAGGCACTCAGTCACCCCGTGACACTGCCGCGAAGCTACCGGTCACGTCAGTCTCGCCCCACCCCCCTCAGCGTCCGGAGCCACGTCCCGTGCCACTGTGGCTCTCGGACGCTCGAGTCGCGTTCTACGGGAGTCTCATTCGACACCGACCACAGTGACGGGAACTGGCGAGTCGAGGACGACCGACTGCGTGACGCTCCCGAACACCGCCTTGCCGACCGGCGTCCGCCTCCGCGCGCCGACGACGACGAGATCGGCGTCGACGTCTGCCGCGAGGGCAACGATACCGTCGGCGACCGGGTGGTAGGTCTCGCGCGTCTCGACGGCGAGTCCTGCTTCGGTCAGTCGCTCGCGTGCTGTTTGGACGCCGTCGCTCTTCCGTGGAGGGAGCGGTTCACCGCGCGGGTCGCGTTCGTCCGCCTCGACGTACGCGTGCGTCACTGTGACGTCGAGTTCCTCGCTTCCGGGGAGCGAGGCGACGAAGTCCGCCTGTTTACGTGCCTGGTCGACATCGTCACTGACCGCAACGAGCACTCGGAACACGTCCTCCCGTTTCGACGGCAAGCACATAACTCACGCTGCCTCGCCACGACGGAACAAACGATTTTAGCACCCGACAGACGAGCGGACTGATCATGAAGGCTCGCACGCGGTGGACCGTCGTCGTCTTCTCGTTCGTCGCCTGCCACGGCGTCGTCTCCCAGACGCGCGGTCCTCTGCTGGCGAGTTTCGAGCAGTCGTTCGAGGTCTCACAGGGTCTGCTCGGTGCTGTCGCGCCCGCCGCGACCGTCGGTCTCCTCCTCTCGGTACTGTTTCTCGGAACGAACGCGGGCCGCGTGGGCGTCAGACGGACGCTCCTCGCGGGGGTCGGCCTCACGGTCCTCTCGCTCGCGTCGCTCACGCTCGTGCAGTCGTACTGGGTGCTCGTCGGCTCGTTCCTCCTCCAGGGGCTCGGTGTCGGTGCCGTCCGCGCGCTC